>CAVEFO010000043.1:0-16236 GCA_963615055.1 Lachnospiraceae bacterium | reverse complement strand
CATTTGAACTATGTTCGTTGCTGACTGTTCAGTTTTCAAAGAACCAAGTGCCGCTCAGTGCGGCGTAAAGTATCTTATCACGACGGTTTGCGTTTGTCAAATACTTTTTTGAAAATTTTACGAAAAAGTTTTTCTGTGGATTTTCTCGAACATGTAAATTTCCTCTTTCAGTAAAAAAGCCTCCTTCGTTTTGAAAGAGGCTTTCCGATTTATTTTTCTGTCTTCAAATATATTTCTCCCAGAATCCACGCGACGTAATCATCGACGGGTCCATCGGGGGAACGCAAGCCGTCAGGCAAAAATCGTGCCAGTCCTTTGCCGGGATGGTCTTGTTTCCAGCGGGCTTCCCCCATTTCTGTCGTGTGTTTTTCATCGACAAGCGCCACGGGAATATCCAAATTTTCTTTTTTCAAAAACATTTCCAGCCGAGCGCAAATTTCCCGGTGATGGGTGCCGTTTCCCATGACGATGACGCGCGGTCGATGTTCTTGGCACCAGTGTAAAAGTTCCGGCTCGATGAGCTCCGTCGGTAGAATCCGTTTCAAAACGCAGCGTCCGTCTTCTTCGACGAGCGCCGCGCCGATCTTGGCACTTCCGGGATCGATGGCAAGAATCATTGCGGAATGACCTTGACGGTAATCACGACGGGGCCGGCAGTCGTGACGTCTTTCTTGGCGATGGCGCGCAGAATGCATTTCCCGTCTAAATCATGAATGCGCTGCAGGGTGTCCAACATTTCACGGCTGTCAAGTTCGCCGACATCTCCGGTGATGGGATCGGGGAGCACGCCTTTTTCTTGCGAAACTTGATTGACTTCTTTCAAGAAACGGAGAAGTTTCAAATCTAAATTTTGGAAATCTCTGTATTCGCCCAGATTTTTTTCGAGAATCAGATTTCCTTCTTTATAGAGAATGACATCATCGTGAATGTCGAATGTGACGAGGGCGGATTCGCCGAGGATGATATTGCCCGCTGCCATAATCCGGATAAGTTTTTTGTCTTCGGCTCCCGTAATGTCGGCGGCCGCTTTTTCGAAATCTTCCGGGCGGACGCGCACAAGAACGGTATTTTTATCCTGCACGTTCAGCCGCTCGCAAAGAGCGCCGTTGATGTCATTCAAAATGTTCGCCAAAACGCCGGAAGCGGTTTCTTTATCCATATGCGCATCGACGACGGCGGTATTGATAATCTGCCCGGCACGGAAAATGACGGTGCCTTCACGAATGGCAGAGATACTGTTGATCAAGATTTCTCTTTCTTCATTGAGTTTTTCGATGTTACCGGAAAGTTCTGTCTTCGTTTCTTCCAACGCTTTGATTTCACCGGCAGATGTCGCGATGTCGGCTTTGGCTTTTTCATAGGCCTCTTCGACGACGGAGAGCTGCGCTTGCATATTATTTCTTTGTGTCTCGACTTGAAAAA
Organism: Lachnospiraceae bacterium; assembly: GCA_963615055.1. Taxonomy (GTDB): domain Bacteria; phylum Bacillota; class Negativicutes; order Veillonellales; family Dialisteraceae; genus UBA1822. Next base: position 14,814 of record CAVEFO010000043.1, on the reverse strand, counting down.
GCTCATCTGAAATGGTCGTCAGGCGTCCCGTCATTTGCTCGATTTCCGTATTCTTCTCATGCAAAAGTTTTTCGCCCTGCGCCAACGCTTCATTCTTGGCGACAATATCTTCGTTAAGCCGATCCATTTCCGCATGAAGACGGGACAAGCCAAAAAGGGCGACGCGGACGTTTTCATTCAAAACGGCCATTGTCGCCACGGTCAGACAAGCGATAAGCGTCCCGGAGCAAATGGTAATGATGACGGACGTGTATTTAGGACGCAATCCAAAGAGAGTCAGGCGCCGTTTGCCGACTCTTGTTCCTATCTTATCGCCCAGATAGGCAATGATGCCGCCCATGGCCATCAAGACCAAGATGACGGAAATCCCAATGAACATGCCCAAGCTCCTTTTTCTGTTTCTTTACCAGAAAACGATTTTCGCTGAAATATCCCTTACTTGGATGTGCGCCGAATGAGGTAGGCGCTGACCAAAATCGCAATAAAATTCGGAATCCAAACGGCCAATTCCGGTATGATGGCGTGACTTCTTCCCAAAGATCCGGAGAGTGTCATGGTCGCATAGTAGAAGAAGATGACGAGAACGGCAATACCGAAACCGATGGAGGAGGAGCGCTGCCGCTGTACGCCTAGAGGCGATCCCATCAGTGCGAAAATGAAGCTGGCGAAAGGCAGGCTGAAACGCTGCTGGATTTCCATATCGAATGTCGCTGTGTCTTCATGGGCTTCCCGCAGAATCATGCGTTCTTGATTCAGCTCGCGAATGGTCATTTCATCCAGATTTTTCTGGGATTTGACGATATCTTGCGGCTGTGAGGCATAAGGTATGGTCTGCTCTTCAAATTGCAGCGTATGCTCGGTGCCGTCTTCGTTGAGTTCATAAACGGTGCCGTCTTTGATATACCAAGTCCCGCCGCGCCACTCGGCATACGGGGCTTTCTCAACGCGCACGACTTGGTCTTTTTCAAATTCCTGTATGGTGATGTTATTGAGTTTCCTCGTGGCATCATCATAGTTTCTGGCATAGAGCAAATGCTCGATGGCACCGGCCTGGACGTCACGGATGACGACATGCTCGGCAGATGCCGGTTTCATATTTCTTTGCACTTCCTCGCGGACGATGCGGGAATATTCGTTATTCGTCCACGGCACGACGTATTCATTGAAAGCAACGGTGCCGACGCTGATGCAAAACGCCGTCACAAAGACGGGCATGGCCAGGCGGACAAAGCTTTGCCCGGATGTGCGCATGACGATGAGCTCACTGGCGGAAGAAAGCCGCGAGAAACACATGAGCGATCCCAGCAGAATCGCCATCGGAAACGTGTAAATAATAATGCGCGGAATGGCCAGCAGAAACAGCTTGGCGGCAATCAGCGGGGTGGCGCCGTATTTGGCGATGAAATCCGCAATTTTGAGAAGGGTGTCCGATCCGACGAAAATCGCCGTGAATGCCGCTACGCCGAAAAGAAACGGTCCCAAAAATTCTTTCAAAATGTATTTATCCAATATGCGCATCCGACGATCCCTCCTTTCTTCTCCGCGTCTTACAAACTGAAATTTTCACCCAAATAATATTTCTTCGCGACGGGATCATGGGCGACCTCGTCCGACGTGCCGGAAAGCAAAATTTTTCCTTCCGACAAAATATACGCCCGATCAACGATGCGAAGCGTCTCGCGAACATTGTGATCTGTAATTAAAATTCCGATCCCGCGCTCTTTGAGCTGCAAAATGAGATGCTGAATATCCTCGACAGCCAAAGGGTCGACGCCGGCAAACGGTTCGTCCATCAAAATGAAAGACGGATCCAGCGTAAGCGAGCGGGCAATCTCGACGCGACGCCGCTCTCCGCCCGAAAGCGCGCTCCCGACCGTGTCTTTCACATGCGTGATATGAAATTCTTCCAGCAACTGCGTGGCTTTTTCTTGCCGCGCGGCCGGCGTCAAATCTTCCCGCGTCTCCAAAAGCGACATCAAATTGTCCCAGACGGTCATCTTCCGGAAAATAGACGCTTCCTGCGGCAAATAGCCGATACCGAAGCGATGGCGCTCATGGATGGGCATCCCATTCAAAGACGTCCCGTCCACCGTCACGTCGCCTTCATCGGGCGCAATAATCCCGACAATCATGTAAAATGTCGTGGTCTTCCCGGCCCCGTTCGGCCCCAAGAGTCCGACGACACTGCCTTCTCCGACCTCGATATTGACGTCATTGACGACAGTGCGAAGGCCGTAGCGCTTCACCAAATGATGTGTTTCTATCCGCATGAAAATCCTCCCGGCTTAGCGACCGGATGTATTCGTAATCACGAGCTTGCTGCGCCCGCGCGTCTCGACCGTATTGTCCTCCGCCGTAAAAACAAGCTCAGGTCCTTCAAATGTATTTCCGTTTTGCGTCGCCCGCGCATTCCCGGTGAGCACGACTTTACCGTCTTCCTTGTCCGGCGTCTTCGTATACACCGCCTCGTCCCCGGAGCCGACGATTTTATGCTCTTCACTTTCAAAATTGACGCCACCCGTCGCTACGACGCGGATTTCCTTAGAATTTCCTTCGATAAACGGCGCTGTCATACTGCCGTCGGGCGTCGCCACAAACCCATTTCCTTCGACACGCCCATAGCCCGTCTCCGAATTATAAGAAACGGTGTCCCCGCGAAGCGTCCTTTTGTTTTCCGCATCATAGGCATAAACATTGCCCGTTCCGGTGACGGTCTTATCCTGCGAAAGATGCACCGTATCCGCATCCATCGTGCTTTCACCCTTGGCATAATGGACTTTCCCCGTCAGATACGCCGAGCGATCTTCGAAACGGTACTCACCGTGATCCCCCGTCATCGTCTCTCCGTCATTTCCATGGATGACGACATGTCCCTGTGCCGTCGCAACCTTCGTTTTCCCATTGTACGTCAGCACATCAGCTGTGATTTCCTCCGCCGCGGCCGCTTGTACACCCACGAGTGCCAACAGCACCGCCCCTGCCAAAATATATGATTTCACCATATTCTCCTTTTTATTGCTCACTTTTCCAATGTACGCAATTTGGCGTTTCCTTTCGCCTTCATCTCTTCCAGCACGCGATCCGCCTCAAAAGAATCCGCCGTCAGCTCCCGTCCGTCTTTCGTCAGAGCAAAATGTTTATCTGTCGAAAGCTTTTGCGTCTTCCCGTCATACGTCAGATTTTCCGCCGAAAGCTCCGCGCCGTCCTTCGTTTTCCCTCGGACCTCTCCCTCTAAATACACCAACTTCTCATTTCGCAGAATCCGCCCCGTTTTCGCCCTAATCGAGAGCTCCATATTTTCATCTTGGAAATACCCTTCCACATTCTCCATCGTTGCTGTATTTTTATCCGCTCCGATGCTGACACGCTCCGCTTTCAGCCTCCAATTCAGCTTGCCGCCTTGCGTTTCCTTCATTTCCGAATTGGAAAGCTCCATGACGGGCACCGTGACCTGCGGTTTTGCGAACCAATCTACGCCGAAAAGAAGGAGCAATCCCAAAATGACGACCGAAACGGCACCAATGATGATTTTCTTCCGTTTAGTCATCCGCCTTCTCCTTCTTCAGCTTTTGGTACATCTCAATCTCTTCCGGTTTCGTCCAAAACAAATGCTGAAACCACATCCAATCCTCCGGATGAGCCTTAATGAAATCCTCCATAATCGTGGCCATACGCTGCGAATTGTGCACCAATTCCTCCTGCAAATTCTCTTTCTCTTCGTAAGTAAACCGCTCTCCGACGCAGACCATATGGCCTTTCCCGCCGGGATTTCTCACAATAAAAATCGGCAGAATGGGCGCGTGAAATTTTTTGGCGAAAATCGCCGGTCCTTGCGGAAACGAAAAGATCCGATTCATAAATCGCACGGGGACGCCGCTTTCACCGCCGTCTTTATCCGATAAAAATCCCAATATATCATTCTTTTTCATCGCACGCGCCGCCGCAATCATCTCATAGCCGCCCGTGCCGGTCAGAAAAATATGCTGCCCGGACCGCTCCCGATACTCATTGATGATACGCATCAGCGCATCGTCCGCCTGTTTCTTCGCAATCGCAGACGTCGGAAAACCGTGCAATGCGACGCCGGCCCCCAGCCATTCCCAATTTCCGATATGTGCCGTCAGGCCGACGACGCCGTGCCCTTCGGCAAAGGCTTCCGCCAATCGCTCGGGATGGTCGATGGAAACAAAATCGTCAATGTGATCTTTTGCCGCAATGAGACGCGGCATGTACAACATCTCCATGACGGACATGCCGATATTTTCATACACCTTTTGCAGGATTTTCTCCGCTTCGCCCTGCTCGACGCCAAGGCCGCTCATCAACTGAGAAATCCCGCGCTTCTTCTGCTTCTGGATGCGGTTCATGATAGCGGGACCCAAAAAACGGCCAATCGAAAGCACGCGATCATACGACATCGCGCACAAAAAGTGACTGACCCCTTTCAAGAAACCGTACCGCAACCGACCCGACATGTATGCTCCTTACAATTCATACTGAATGTTATTGTTACAATCGTGATGAAAGTTATTAGCTCTTAGTTATTAGGCAAAAGTTGCACAAGGCGATACCTGCACTGCTAACTACTCACTGCTAACTACTCACTCCGCTTTTTCTCTCGTAAAATACGACAGCGCCTCTTCATAGCGATGATCCCGTTTCCAGATGTACGAAAGAAACTCCCTTGCGGCACCTTCGCCGCCTTTTTTCTCGGAAACAAAATCCGCCTCTTTTCGATTTTCCTCCGTCGCATCCGCCGGCGTTCCGGAAAATCCCACGCGCTGCATCAGCGCCAAATCATTCCAATCATCTCCGAAATACGCCGCCTCTTCCCATGAAAGCCCGTATTTCTCCAAAAGCCCTTCCATCGCAGCGACTTTATCGGATACGCCCAAAAGCGAAAACGTCATTCCGAGTTCCTTGGCACGCATGGCAACGACAGGTGATGAACGCCCTGTAATCACGCCGACAAGATAGTCCATCTTCGCAGCCCTCGACAGCCCGAGACCGTCTCTGACAGAGAAGACCTTCACCGTTTCCCCATCCTCAGAAAGAAAAATCCTCCCGTCCGTCAATGAACCGTCCACATCAAATGCTATGAGCCGAATCGCCATCACACCACACCCTGCCGCAGCAAATCCGTGACGTGAATCATCCCGACCGCACGCCCTGCCTCATCGACGACGGGCAGCACCGTAATGGGATGCGGCTTGTGATCGTCCATAAGATGCAGCGCTTCCGCCGCCAATTTATCCCTCGTAATCACCTGCGGATGCGTCGTCATGACCGCCTCCACCGGCTCATTCAAAAATTCCACACCGTTTTTGAGCCCTCGGCGCACGTCTCCGTCCGTCAAGAGCCCCAAAAGGCGCCCGTCTTCGTCAATCACATTCACCGCGCCGAGCCCCTTGTCCGTCATAGCAAAAAGCGCGTCCTTTACGGATGCCTTCCGATCCAAAATCGGATGATCACCATCCTTGTGCATGACCATATCCACCGTCAAAAGAAGACGTTTCCCAAGCGACCCGCCCGGATGAAAAACAGCAAACTTATCCGCCGTAAAGTGATTATCCTCCATGAGCGCAATCGCCAGCGCATCGCCCAATGCCAGAGCCGCCGTCGTCGAGCTCGTCGGCGCCAGACCCAGACTCCCCGCTTCATGGGAAACGCCGGCATAAAGCGCGACATCCGCATTTTTCGAAAGCGTCGAATCCAAATTTCCGCAAACGGCGATGAGCCGCGCCCCGATACGACGAAGAGAAGGCAAAATGGCCAAAATTTCTCCCGTTTCTCCGCTGTTCGAATACGCGATTACGACATCCTGATCCGTCACCATGCCCAGATCTCCGTGAATCGCCTCGGCCGGATGCACGAAAAAAGCCGGCGTGCCTGTCGATGCCATCGTCGCCGCCGTCTTCCTTGCGATGTGCCCGGATTTCCCCATCCCGGTCAAAATCACGCGCCCGGATGCACTCTCGATCAGGGAAACCGCGCGCACAAACTTTTCATCCAAAGTCGGAATCAAAGCCGAAATCGCCGCCGCTTCCTCCGAAAGCACTTTCGCCGCCACGTCCAAGACAGACATCCTCACACCGCCTTTCTGCTTTTCGATTTTTACACGCCCGCCGCGCAAGAAAACGGAAACGGGCATCCTGAACACATTTTTACTTATTATACCGTAGAAGAGCGGAAATGAGAAGAGGAGAGAGCCTGAAATGCGTGCTTCGGCCTTCGGCTATCTCATAGAGAGTAAGCCATCAGACAAGCAGACATTAAATACTTGCCCGGCTTTTCTACTCACGCGCAAGATCGCTGCCAGATTTCAGAAGAAAACGTTACGCGCTTCGCACGATTCATAAAATAAGCCGGGAAAACGGAAACCGATTTTAAGCGCAGCCATTTTACCAATCGGCAAAATGGTGTTGAGGAAGCGCTTCGTTTCTCCATACAAAAAGACGGCCCGCAAAGGCCGCCTCATTTCATTATTTCTCTGTCACCGGCGATCGCTCCCGTCCCCGTTTCTCAATCTCATGAATCGCGATGAGATCTCGGAGCAAATCTTCAAGCGACGACAAATACAGCATATTCGTCGAATCCGAAAGTCCTTCCGGCGGATTGTCGTGGACTTCCATAAAAAATCCGTCGACCCCGGCACCGGCCGCAGCCCTGGCCAGATACGGAATCATTTCGCGCTGTCCGCCCGTCGACGTCCCGTTTCCTCCCGGGAGCTGCACGCTGTGCGTCGCATCGAAAATGACCGGATAGCCGAAGCTTCGCATCATGGGAAACGAACGCATATCGACGACCAAATTGTGATAACCGAAAGACGTGCCGCGATCCGTCACTGCCAAATTCGGATTGCCCGCTTCCTCCATTTTTTCAATCACATTTTTCATATCCTCCGGCGCTAAAAATTGCCCCTTCTTCACATTGACCGCGACGCCCGTCTTCGCCGCGCCGTAGACAAGATCCGTCTGGCGGCAAAGAAACGCGGGAATTTGCAGCATATCCAGCACACGAGCCGCCGGCGCGAGTTGCGAGACGTCGTGCACATCCGAGAGCACCGGGACGCCGAGTTCTTTTTTGATCGACGCCAAAATTTCCAGCCCCTTCTCCAGGCCGGGCCCGCGGAACGAGTGATAGGACGAGCGATTCGCCTTATCGAAAGACGCTTTGAAAATATAATCCACGCCGAGCCGTTCACAGATTTTTTTGATCTCGCGCCCGATCATGAGTGTGCGATCGTACCCTTCGATGACGCAGGGACCGGCGATGAGAAACAGACGCTCGCCGGACAATTTCAAATTTCCCACTTGAATCGGTTTCATTTCGTTTCCATCCTTTCAAAATAGGCTTCCGCCTTGGCCAAATCCTCCGGCGTATCAATGCCGATGTCCGCCGTTTTTTCAATAATCACGCCGATTTTGTATCCGTTTTCCAGCGCGCGGAGCTGTTCCAAAGATTCCGCGACCTCCAGCGGCGTCTGCGCCATTTTCGCGTACACCGAAAGAAACGTGCGCCGGTACGCGTAAATGCCGACGTGTTTCAAAGGCGGCGTCACAAAATCATGACGCGGATACGGGATGAGCGAACGCGAGAAATACAGCGCTTCACCTTTTTGATTCACGACGACTTTCACTGCGGACGGATCGTCGTACTCTTCCTCCGCGAGCGGCGTCGCGACCGTCGCCATGACGAGATCTTCTTTTTCGATCAAGAGCTGCGCCAGCTGATCAATCACATCGGGATCGATGAGCGGCTCATCGCCCTGGACATTCACGATGATATCGTAATCGGAATATTGAGAAACGACTTCCGCAAGGCGGTCCGTCCCCGTCGGGCAATCGACGGACGTCATGACCGCCGTGCCGCCGAAAGAGGAAACTTCCGCCGCAATGTCCTCGTGATCCGTTGCGACCAAAACAATCTCCGGCACTTTGGCCAGCGACGCCCGTTCATACACGCGCCGAATGAGTGTCTTTCCATGAATAAGCCGCAGCGGCTTCCCCGGTAAACGCGTCGAGGCGTACCGCGACGGAATGATACAAGCGATTTTCATAATGTAGTCTCCTTTATATGGGCTCAACTTTACGTATCTCATAGAGATCGAGACGTCAGACTTTACAACAGGTGTCACTTCGCGACATTTTCGCATTCGCGTCCCATCACCCGCCCCTTTTGGACGCCCTCTTCCAATAAGGAGGGCTTTCGGTGTGGCAGCTTGTGCAAACGAACAAGAGCCTCAGGAACGCCATGACGCAAGGCGACTATGGGTGCCGCGCAAAGCTCGCCGAATTATAAAATCAAGCGAAACGCTTCCCCTTTCATCTAATGGCTAACCGCTGGTAGCTAATAACTAATAACGACCTTGCGCCTGAGGTCAACCGCTTAGCACGCAACTGCTCACCGCTCATGACTCACTGCTAACTTTCCCACCCAATCCCCCATCATCTCAATGCCCAGGACTTGGATACACCGTTTCTCTTCTTCCGACAATTTCAAATTTTCTTTGATTTTCACGGCATCCTTTTCCGTCGTGACAAGCGCCTCCGCCCCCGCGTTTCGGGCTTCGCGGACAGCCGCTGCCACGTCGCGCTCCGTATACGCGTGGTGATCGGGAAATACGGTTTCACCCAAGACTTTAAGCCCCGCTTCCTCAGCCGTTTTTTGAAATGCGGCGGGATTGCCGATGGCTGATATAAGCCACACCGTTTCCACGTCTTTTCCCGAAAGCGGACGTGTTTTCGGCCAATCGGCCAATGGCGTCAGCGTCGCCGGGGTGTGATCGACTTCGCAGACCGGGATGCCCGGCGCGTATTCCGCAATTTTTTCTTTGACGGCTTCCCGCTCCGTTTCCGAAATTTGCCCCGCCTTCGTCAGAAGAATCACGCTCGCTCTTTGCAGCGCTTCCGGACGTTCGCGCAGGAGGCCGCGCGGCAGCAGATACCCGCCGCCGAAGGGATCCGTCGCGTCGACTAAGACGACATCCGCATCCCGCGCCAGTTTCCAATATTGAAATCCGTCATCCAAAAGCAAGAGATTCGCTCCCATCGCTTTGGCCGCCGCTGCGGAGCGAATCCGATCCCGTCCGATCAGAATCGGCACTCCGGGCAACTTTTGTGCGAGCATATACGGCTCATCCCCCGCTTCTTTTTGCGAGAGACGGATACCGGACGCGTCAGCCGCCACGCCGCCCACTTTTTCGCGTTTGCTCTTGTAGCCGCGTGAGATGATGGCGGGGTTGTGACCATTTTCTATTGCCCATTTCGCCAAGCTCACGATGCACGGCGTCTTCCCCGTGCCGCCCGCCGTGATATTGCCGACGGAAATGACGGGGATGCCGGCATGGATTGCCCGCATTTGTTCCTTTGTCCGCCGCGCCCGCACGCCGCGCCCGTACAAGGACGCCAGTGCCGAAAGGCCGCCCTGCAACACGCTCTCCGCGCTGCTCGGATGCTCTTCTTTTTGCAACCGCAGCACATACGATTCCATGCTCATGGATGCCTCCCCACAATCGTCACATGGCAATCGTCGACAAGTTTTTCGAAACACTCGATGTTCCGCTGCGTCGCGCCGCGATTTTCATGCACGACACGGAGCGCCTCCTCGCCCATTTCCTTCATTTTCTTCGGATCAGCCAAAAGCCCCCGCAGCGTCTGATCCAATTCTTCCTCATTCTTCACCATGAGACACACGCCGCGTCTCCCCAAAAGCTCGAAAATTTCTTTGAAATTGAACATATACGACCCGACGATGATGGGTTTCCCGTGCGCCGCCGGCTCCAAAATATTGTGCCCGCCGATTTTGACAAGACTGCCGCCGACAAAGACGACGTCCGCGATGCTGTAGAGCCGGCCGAGCTCGCCGATCGTATCCAAAATGACGACCTGATGGAAACGGCCGTCATCGGCATTCGTCCCCATTTCCGAGCGACGAATGACAGAGAAACCGTTCGCCCCCACATGCGCTTTCACACCGGGCGCCCGCGTGATTTCCCGCGGTGTCAAAATGACGCACAAATCCGGATATTCCGCCTTAAGACGCGCAAAAGTCCTCATCAGAATTTCCTCTTCGCCGCTGTGCGTACTGCCGCACACGATGACGGGCCCCCGCCCCTCGAAATGAAATTCTCGTTTGAGTGCGGCACATTCTTCGGGAGAAACAGTCGCATACGTCTGATCGAATTTTGTATTTCCCGTGATAATGACACGCTTGGGATCGGCGCCCATCGCAATGATATGCTCGACGTCGAAAGACGATTGCATACAAAGCATCCGAATCTGATTGAGCATTTTTTTCGTGTAGTGCTTGACGAATGAATAACGCCGCATGGAGCGGTCGCTAATCCGCCCATTCATCATCATGACGGGGATTTTCTTTTTCCATGCGATTCGGAGGAAATTCGGCCAAAGTTCCGTTTCAATCAGAATAATAATCTCAGGATCGACAATCTTGACAATACGATTCGTGATGACGGGGATATCGACCGGGAAGAAAATATGCCCGTCGGCTTCCGGGATGATGCTTTGGGCCATTTTATGCCCCGTCGCGGTGACGACGGACACGACGACCATTTGATCCGGGTACCGTTTCTTCAATTCGCGCACAATCGGCGAGGCGGCGACGACTTCCCCGACGGAGGCCGCGTGTACCCAGATGGCTCGGTGGTACGCGATTTTTTCCAATGTCGGCGTCGGCATGACCCCGGCACTCTGTTTCACGCGGTAATAGAACCCTTCTTCGAAAAGAAGACGGTAAATCAAAAGCGGCAGCAGCATGAACCAGTAGAGAATGAGGAAGATGTTGTAAACGAAATACATTATGCCTCCCTCGCTTGCCGCTGCGACATGGTGTAGAGCTCATGATAGAGCCCGCCCTTTGCCATCAATTCTTCATGCGTCCCGCGTTCGGCAATCACGCCGCCCGCGATGACCAAAATGACGTCCGCCGTGCGAATGGTGGAGAGGCGATGCGCAATGACAAAAGCCGTGCGGCCCACGAGCAATTTGTCCAGTGCATCCTGCACGATTTTTTCGCTTTCCGTATCAAGCGCGGACGTCGCTTCGTCCAAAATCAAAATGGACGGATTTTTGAGAAGGGCGCGCGCGATGGCGATGCGTTGCCGCTGCCCGCCCGACAGCATGAGCCCGCGATCGCCCACTTTTGTCTCGATCCCGTCCGGCAGCGCGCGAATGAAAGCCTCTGCATTGGCCGCCCGCACCGCGTCCCAGATTTCCTCCTCCGTCGCATCGAGCCGCCCGTAGAGAATATTATTTTTGATTGTCGTATTGAAAAGCAACGTGTCCTGCGGCACCATCCCAATCGCTTCCCGCAGCGATCCGATCGTCACATCGCGAATATCGACGCCGTCAATCAGGACTTCCCCGCCCGTCACATCGTAGAAACGCGGCAAAATATTTGCAATCGTCGTCTTCCCCGCGCCGCTTGGTCCGACAAGGGCGACCGTTTCTCCCGGATTTGCCGTGAAATTGACATCCGTCAGCACCGGATGCCCCGCCTCATACGAGAACGCCACATGGCGAAATTCCACGCGCCCTTCCGGCACGGACAGCGGCTTGGCGTCCGGTTTTTCCGCGACCTCCGGATCTGTGTCCAAAATGGCGAAAATGCGATCGGCCGCGGCCAACGATTTCTGGATATTTCCGAAAGCTTCCGCCACGCGCCGCGTCGGATTCGCCAAATTGATCGCGTAGATCAGAAACGCAATCAGCTCGCCCGACGTCATGACGCCGTCGATGACCGACATGCCGCCATACCAGATAATCGCCACGACCGCGAGCGCCGCAAAAAATTCCACAAAAGGCGTCAGCTGGCTCGATTGCTGGATGGTCTTCACATTCGCTTTGAAATTCGCCTCATTCACCTGCCGGAAACGCTCGATTTCAAAAGCCGACCGATTGAAACTCCGCACAATGCGCACACCCATGATACTTTCCTGCAGCATCGACGTCACATCCGCCAATTTCTCCTGCACGACGCCGCCGGACGAATGGAGTTTCTTCCCGAAAAATTTGATAATGTAGGAAACCATCGGCACAATCACGAGACACAGCGCCGTCAGTTTCCATTGCAAATACACCATGGAAATGAAAGAGCCGACAAAAATGGCCGATTCCTGCACCAAAATAATGAAATTGTCGACAATCGCCGCCTGGAGCGCTTGGATATCATTCGTGAGATTGCTCATGATATCCCCGGTGCGCCGGCGGTCGTAATACGAGATGGAGAGCTTTTGCAAATGTGTAAAAAGACGCGCCCTAAGATCCGTAATGACGCGCTGGCCGATGAAACCCATAAGATACCGATGGCCGAATGTCGTGACGCCGCGAATGGCGAAAATGACAAGAATCGCGACGATGATCAGATAGAGCATCTCCACATTTTTATCCGTCAGTACCTGATCGACCATGTCCTTGATGATCCACGGCACAATCAAATTCGAGCCGGACACGAAGAGCATACAGATGACAGACAGCAAAAGCCGTTTCCAATACGGCCACAGATACGACAAAAGCCGGCGATACCCGTTTTGCAAAATGGATTTCATACGCCGCCTCCCGTTTTCCAAATGAGCTCCGCCACCCGACGGACCGCGCCGCCATCCCCGAGCGCCTGCCGCACCGCCGAAAGCTCTTCGATATTTTTCTCCCGTGCCGACTCATCCGAGAGCCACGGCAGCAGCACGCCCGCGATACCCTCCGCCGTCACCGCGTCCTGCAAAAGCTCCGGCGTCACCTCGCGATCCAGCAGCAAATTCGGCAGCCCCGCATACTTCACATGCACGAGGCGCTGCGCCAGAAACCACGTCAAAGGCGCCAGACGATACGTCAGCACCGTCGGCAAATTCATAAGAGCCGTCTCCAAAGTCGCCGTGCCCGAAGACACCATGCACACGTCGCAAATCGCCATCAAATCATACGTATGCCCCTCCGTCACGTGCACGGAAATCCCCGCCGCGTCCGCCAAGTACGGCGCCAAAAACGCCTCGGAAATCGTCTCGGCGCGCGGCAGGAAATACTCCGCGTCCACCGCCTCCGAGATTTTCGCCGCCGCCGAAAGCATCGTCGGAAGCAGCCCCGCGACCTCATTTTTCCGGCTCCCCGGCATAATTAAAATGCGTTTCTTTTGGGGATTGGCGCCGAAGAAATTCATCGCTTCCTCGCGCGTCATCGACGGCTTCACCACATCCGCCAACGGATGCCCGACAAATGTTACTTTCGCGCCCGCCTTTCGATACGCGTCCGCCTCGAAAGGAAATATCGACGCGACCTCCGCCACGTCCCGCGCAATCACCTTCCCGCGGCTTTTATTCCACGCCCAAATCGTCGGCGCGATGTAATACACCACCGGGATACCCATTTCCTTGGCCATATGCGCGATTCGCATATTGAAACCGGGATAATCGACGCATACCAAGACGTCCGGCTTCTCCCGCTCCATCGTCTCCCGAAGCAGCGTCCTAAGCCGGAAGAAAAGCGGCAAATGCTTCACCACCTCGACGACACCGATGATGCCCAAATCTTTGATATCGTAAATAATGCGAACCCCCGCGCGCGCCATCCCTGCGCCACCCATGCCCAGCATTTCGACATGAGGAAACGAGCGCGAAAGCTCCGCCGCCACCGCCGCCGCGTGCATATCCCCGGACGCTTCCCCGGCGGAAAACATCACCTTCATGCGTTTTCCCCCTCCGTCGCCAGAATCGTCATCCCGCGCCGATCCGCCTCGGCAATCACCTCATCCATCTCCGCGAAAAACGTCCGATACGCCTCGATCGCCAGCACCCGGCAGCCGCTCTCCGTCATCGATTTTAGCGTCCTCATCCCGACCGTCGGCATATCGAAACGCGTATCCTGCCCCGGTTTCGCCGTCTTCACCACCACGGCCTCCCCGCGCGCCAATTTCCCTCCGCGCAAAATGCAAGCATCCGTCCCCTCGATCGCCTCCAACGCCATCACAGCCAGATGCTTCACCACGACCGTCTGCCCCGCATCGATCGCGCCCAGCGCCTTTGCCATCCGAAAACCGAAAGAAATATCCGCCAGCTCCTCCTCCGTCGGTTTCCGTTTCGTAAAAATCTGCGGCCCCGGCATCAATGGCTTCAGATATTTCGTCTGATCCAATACCGTGATACCGTCCTTTGCCAGCTCCTCCACAATCGCCAGCGTGATCGTATCATCCTTCCAATCCACTTTCCGAAGCCGATTCAAAAGACGAATCGCTCGCCAATCCGGCATATGCGCGCCCTTGAAAAGCCACTCCTTCGTGACCTTCCCCAGCATCGTCACCTCACGCACCCCTTCGGCGAGTAACGTCTTGATGATCGTATCCGGCTTGAAACAACTGATTTCATAATAGGCATCCGCCAAAGAAGCCAGCCGCGCATCCACCCCCGGCACCACAGCGATCACCACCACCGCAGCCCCCGACAATTTCGCCGCCCGAAGAAACTCCGCCGGCAGCGCCCCGACCCCGGCCAAAAGCCCCACACGCTCCATATCCGTGACTCTCCTATATGTATTCCCACTCTTGTAGGAAACGAAACACCATTCTAAATTCCGATATTTTATTTTATTTTATCATAACCGGGCGAAAAGCGGGAGATAGCTCCGTGATCTGACTCACCGTAATCAATTGGACATTTGCTTCCGTCACATACCAGTCGATACGCCGGATCGTCAGCCGTCAGATGCTTGCGAAAACCGCCGACCGCGACAAATCACTCCCCTTCATGCAAAAAGCAAAAGAGGCAGACAAAAGCCTGCCCCTTTCACCGTCGTTTTCGACATTGGA
>CAVEFO010000042.1:0-16571 GCA_963615055.1 Lachnospiraceae bacterium | reverse complement strand
CTATCTCCCGCCCCTACGGGGCACCCTCTTTCAAAAGAGGGCTTGACTTGTGGCGCCTGCGGCGCATTTTATAATCGCGCGGAGCGCGCACCTCGTAAACCTTCCTTTGGAGGAAGGTGGCCCGAAGGGCCGGATGATGGGACGCTAAATGCGAAAATGTCGCGAAGCGACTCCGCTTTTTCCTCCTTTTAAAGATGATCTTTCGATGTCTCGAAGAGGGCTTGATTTGTGGCGGCCTTCGGTGAAAAACTTTTTTCTCACATAGTGCCGTCTATCTCCCGGCCTAACGGACCCCCTCTTCCAAAAGAGGGCTAAGAGGTGGCGGCCTTTGGTCGCATTTTTGAAATTGTCGCGAAGCGACACCTGCACTGCTAACTGCTCACTGCTAATTGCTAACTTTTGACCTTTGCCGGCTCAATCTCTATGTGACACCCAAAACTAAAAGCTGACAGCTAAAACCTAACAACTATCTTGCGCGTGACGAAAAACGCCAAGCACACCAAAAAACGCCATGTGCCGTTTTTCTTTTATTTTGATAATCATATATGGAAATTGAGAATGAGAAATGGTAAAATAAGGGCAATTTCAGAGTTGTGGTGAGTGGGTGACGAAGATGAGTGAGAATAAGAAGTGGGTGTTTCATCAGAAAGAGGGCGAGGGCGCGCTGCCGGATTTTTTTGCCGAGGCGGGGATTCCGGCGGGGATTGCGCGGATTTTGGCGCGGCGCGGGATTTTGTCGAAAGAGGCGCTTTGTCATTTTTTGTATGATGATATGAAGGATTTGGCAGATCCGTTTCTGATGAAGGGGATGGAGGCGGCGGTTTCGCGTTTGCAAAGCGCTATCGCCGCAAAGGAAAAGATCTGCGTGTACGGGGATTACGATGTGGACGGGATCACGTCGACTTCGATTTTGGTGCGGTATTTCCGTACGCTCGGGGCGGATGTCGGTTTCTATATTCCTTCGCGGGAGAAGGAGGGGTACGGGCTGAATGGGTCGGCTGTGGAGCGTCTCGTTGCGGAGGGGTACCGGCTCTTGGTGACGGTGGATTGCGGGATTTCTTCGGCCGCGCTCATTGATTCGTATGCGGATCGGGTGGATTTTATCGTGACGGATCATCATCAGCCGCCGGAGATTTTGCCCGCGCGGGCGGTCGCGGTGGTGAATCCGCATCAGAGGGATTGTCCGTATCCTTTTGAGGATTTGGCGGGCTGCGGGGTGGCGTTCACTTTGTGCCGGGCGCTTTCGCTTCGTCTGTCGGGGGAGGATTACGCGCAGGATACGGAGCTGGTGGCGATCGGGACGGTCGCGGATATGGTGAGTCTTTCGGGGGAGAACCGGATTTTGGTGCGCCGGGGGATTTCAGAGATTGTCGGGACGCGGATTCGCGGGCTTTCGGCGCTTTTGCGGGCGTCGGGCGCCGTGCGGGAGGATGCGGAGGCGTCGGATTTTACGACGGAGAAGATTTCGTTCGGCCTGGCGCCGCGGCTCAATGCGGCTGGACGGATTCGGCATGCGCGGCTGGGCGTGGAGCTGATGCTGACGGAGTCGGCGGAGGAGGCGGAACGGCTGGCGACGGAGCTTTGTGATTTGAATGTGGAGCGGCAGACGATTGAGCGGGAGATTTTCAAGGAAGCGACGGCGCGCGTGGAGGCGCTTGCAGGCGAGCAGGATATGGCGCTCGTCGTGGACGGGGAGGATTGGCATCCCGGCGTGATCGGGATCGTGGGCTCGAAGATTTTGGAGCGGTTTTGTCGCCCGACGCTGATGGTGTCTGTCCGGGACGGGGTCGGGAAAGGGTCGTGCCGCTCGGTCCCCGGTTTCAATATTTACGAAGCTTTGAAAGCGCAGGCGGATTTGCTGCTGCAATTCGGCGGGCATCCGATGGCGGCGGGTTTCACGATTCAAAAGGAAAATATTCCGCTTTTCCGGAAACGGCTGAACGCGTATGCGAGAGAGCGCTTGACGGAGGCGGATTGCGTGCCGCAGCTGGAGCTGGAGGAGATGATTCCGCTTCCGGAGGTGACGCTGGATTTCATTCGCGGCCTGTCGCTTTTGGAGCCGTGCGGGAGTGAGAATCCGCGGCCGCTTTTTGCATCCGAGGGGCTTCGGGTGGCGTCGGCGACGCGCATGGGTTGTGACGGGAAACATTTCAAATGCGTGGTGTCGGCCGGTCGGACGGAGACGGAGGCGATTTTTTGGAATGCGGGCGAGGAGGATCCGTGCCGGGTCGGGGATGTGGTCGCGGTGGCGTATGAGCCGGAGATTCATAACTGGTACGGGGAAAAGGTGCAGCTGGTGGCGCGGGATATCCGGCTCTCTGCCGATACGGAGGTGCCACTTGATCGCCCCCTGATGATTTTGGTGTATCGCGCGCTCTTGGGGGCGTTGACAAAGGAAACGATGCCTCTTTCTGATGTGGTGCCGGTCTTGGCGGGGCAGATTTTGTGCAGCAGAGAGCAGGCGGCGGCGGCGGTCCGCGTATTCACGGAGCTGGGAATCGTTTCCGAAATCGGCACGGGGGAAACGGTTTCCATTCGCATGAATCACGTGGATCGGAAGATGGATTTGGAAATGTCGGAAACGTATCGCCGGCACAGGAAATGAGGTGAGGGGCATGGAAGGAGAGAAGGAACAGGCGGCGCGGCGCCGGACGGCGTATGAGGAGGCACCGCTCCAGACGGATGCATCGGCATCGTCTTTGGCGGAAATTTTAATTCGCCAAGGGGATGCGGCGGCGGAAGAGAAGGATTTCGGGCAAGAAGTCCGAAAGGCGTATGAGGATTTGCTTTCGTGCGTTTCGGGCTACATTCGAGACGATGCGGCTCTTTCCATGATCCGAAAGGCGTATGAGCTGGCCGCGGAGGCGCATGTGTCGCAGAAACGGCAATCGGGCGAGCCCTACATTATTCATCCGCTGTCCGTCGCCTATATTTTGGCGCAGCTGCAAATGGACGCCGAGGGGATTACGGCGGCGCTTTTGCATGATGTCGTGGAGGATACGGAGCACACACTTTCGGATATCGAGGCGCGTTTCGGCGCGGAAGTGGCGGCGCTCGTGGACGGCGTGACGAAGCTTTCGCAATTTCATTACAAGGATAAAGAAGACCAGCAGCTGGAAAATTTCCGGAAAATGTTTCTGGCGATGGCCAAGGATATCCGGGTCGTGCTGATCAAATTGGCGGACCGGCTGCACAATATGCGCACGCTCTCCGTCTTCCGCCGCGACAAGCAGATCCGGATTGCGAAGGAAACGCAGGAAATTTACGCGCCCCTCGCGCATCGCTTGGGGATTTACAATATCAAATGGGAGCTGGAGGACCTCTGTTTCTACTATCTGGAGCCCGAAGCGTATGCGGATTTGGTCGGGCAGATGAAGGAGAAACGGCAGGCGCGCGAGGAGATTGTCGATGACACGATGCGCGTTTTGGATGAAAAAATCAAAGAGGCGGGCATTGCGGCGACGATCACGGGGCGGCCGAAGCATTTCTATTCCATTTATAAAAAAATGAAGCGCGACAATAAGGATTTGTCGCAGATTTACGATTTGTACGCGGTGCGGGTGATTGTGGAAACGATTCCGCAGTGCTATGCGGTGCTGGGGATCGCGCATTCGCTCTGGAAACCGCTGCCGAACCGTTTCAAGGATTACATCGCCGTCCCGAAGCCGAATATGTACCAGTCGCTTCACACGACGGTGATCGGGACGCGCGGGCAGCCGGTGGAAATCCAGATTCGCACGTGGGAAATGCACCACATTTCGGAATACGGCGTCGCGGCGCATTGGCGGTACAAAGAGGGGCAGAAGCCGGGCGGCAAGGATTTTGATGCGAAAATTTCTTGGCTGCGTCGCCTTTTGGAATGGCAGGACACGTCGAACCCGAAGGAATTTATGAACGCGATGAAGCTGGATGTCTTCTCCGATGAGGTCTATGTCTTCACGCCGCAGGGCGATGTCATCAATCTGCCGAAGGGGTCGGGACCGGTCGATTTCGCGTATCGCGTCCACACGGAGGTCGGCAATCATTGTGTCGGCGCGAAGGTGAATAATAAGATTGTTCCGCTCGATACGACGCTCGCCAATGGGGACATCGTTTCCATTATTACGTCGAAGACGGGGAAACCGAGTCACGACTGGCTGAATATGGTCGGCGCGACGGAAACGAAGGCGAAAATCCGAAGCTGGCTGCGCAAGGAGAATCGCGAGGAAAATATCCGTCGGGCGGAGGAAACTTTGCCGCAGGAGGCGGCGCGGCTCGGTTATGATTGGAAGGAAATCATCGGTCACGGGCGTCTCGATACGGTCGTTCGCGCTTTGAATGCGGCATCGACGGAAGATTTGTACGCGACGGTCGGCTACGGCGGCATTCCGGCGAAATCCGTCATTTTGAAATTGGCGGAGCTCTACAAGAAGGAAACGGAAGAGGCGAAGCCGGCGGAGCTCGTGAAATCGGCGAAAGCGCTGGAATCGCTCAAGATGCAGCAGGTGAAAAAGCACGCGCAAAACGGCATTCTTGTGAAAGGGGAGGCCGGACTGGTGGTGCATTTGGCCAAATGTTGCAATCCGGTGCCGGGGGATGCGATTGTGGGCTATGTCACGCGCGGTCGCGGCGTTTCCGTCCATCGAGCCGATTGTCCCAATGCGGTGAATTTCGATGATGCGGAGCGGCTTGTCGAGGTGGAATGGGAAGAGAAGGGCACAGACGTCTTCCTCGTGACGATACGGATCGAAAGCGACGACCGGACGGGCCTCATGGCGGATATCTTGGCGACGCTGGCGGCGATGAAACTCTCCGTCTCGGCGGCCAATGTCAAAGTGCAAACAGGCGGCCGCGCCGTCATGGACTTGGGCATTCAGATCAAAGATTTGGAGCAGCTGGAATATATCATCACGAAATTGGCAAGAATCAAAGACGTCCATTCCGTCCGGCGGATGCAGTCGAGGAAAGGGTGAACAGTTAGCAGTTAGCAGTTAGTAGTTAGCAGTTAGCAGTTAGTAGTTAGCAGTTAGCAGTTAGCAGTGCAGGTACGCGCTTCGCGCGATTATAAAATGCGGCCGCAGGCCGCCACAAGTCAAGCCCTCTTTTGAAAGAGGGTGGCCCGAAGGGCCGGGAGATAGACGGCACGATGTGAGAGAAACGTTTTTATCAAAGGCCGCCACCGGCCAGCCCTCTTCCGGAAGAGGGTGCCCCGAAGGGCCGGGAGATAGACGGCACGATGTGAGCGAAAAGCTTTCTGCCGCAGGCGACACCTGAACTGCTAATTACTCACTGCTCACTGCTAACTTTCAAGCACTGCGTGAGAAACTTAGTCGTCACATCTATGTGACGGACGGTAAACGGTAAACGGTAAACGGAGAGCGGTAAGTGAGGAAAGGGAGGAAACATGCGAGCGGTGGTGCAGCGGTGTACGGGGTGCACGGTGTATGCGGAGAATCAGGAAACGGGGCGGATCGGCGCGGGGCTGGTCGTGCTTTTGGGCGTCAAAAAGGGCGATACGGAAGCGGACGCGGCGTATATCGCCGATAAAATTTTGCATCTGCGCATTTTTGAGGACGCGGAGGACAAGCTGAATCTTTCGGTCGAGGACAAACAGGGCGAGCTGATGATTGTCTCGCAATTTACGCTTTACGGCGACGCCAGGCGCGGGCGGCGGCCGAGTTTCTTTGAAGCGGCGGAACCGGAGGCAGCGGATGCCTTGTACCAAGAAGTCGTGCGCCTCTGCCGGGCAAGCGGCCTTCGGACAGAAACAGGAAAATTCCGAACGCACATGCGAGTCGCCCTGGAAAATGACGGACCGGTGACGATTTTATTGGACAGTGAGAAAGGGTTTTGAAGAGCTTTGGGGTTCTAAGCTTTTGAGGGTACATGGAGATGGCAGATAGTTAGCAGTTAGCAGTGAGTAATTAGCAGTTCAGGTGTCGCCTGCGGCGACGATTTTTATAATCGCGCGAAGCGCGTACCTGCACTACTAACTGCTAACTGCTAACTACTAACTACTAACTACTCACTGCTAACTTTTAATTGCCACAGGCGAAAATGTATCGTTTTAGCACTGCGTTTCACATAAGGAGTCGGGAATGAAAATCACGTATATGGTGCTGGGGCCGTTTCAGACGAATACGTATATCGCTTGGGACGAGGAGACGATGAATGCTGTCGTCATCGATCCCAGTTTTACGCCGGAGCACATTGAGGAAGCGATCCGAAAGCTGGGCGTTTCCGTGCAAAAAATTTTGGTGACGCACGCGCATGTCGATCACATCGCGGGGCTTTCGTTTCTGCGCGAAAAACACCCGGACGCAAAAGTGTATATGAATGAAAACGATTTGCCGTATTTGAAGAGTGCGATGCTGAATTTGTCCGACATGCTGGGCGAGGGGATTTTTTGCGATTCGCCGGATGTCCTCGCCCGTGAGGGAGATGAGATTTCGCTGGATTCCATGTGTTTTGAAGTGCTGGAAACGCCGGGGCACACGCCGGGCGGGGTTTCGTTTTACGAAAAGGGAACGGGCATTGTTTTCACCGGCGATACGCTCTTTGAAGGATCGGTCGGGCGCACGGATTTTCCCGGCGGCAGTATGACGACGCTCATCGAGAGCATTCGGGAAAAATTATTCACGCTGCCGGAGGAAACGCATGTCCTCTCCGGTCACGGGGAGCCGACGACGGTCGGGCGCGAGAAGAAAATGAATCCGTTTGTGCAGGGGGCGTGAGATGTGGCGACGCGCTGAATTTTGGCTTCGGGTGGCGGCAGCGGCCGTGATCGTCCTGCTTCCGATGGTGGCGCCGGGAATTTTGTTTCCTTTCGGGCTGTCGCTCTTTTTGGCGATTTTATTGAAACCGTTGGCGGATGGGATTCAAAAAGGCATCTGCCGCATGGGGATTCCGAAATTTCCGTATGATGTGTCAATCGTCGCGGCGTTTCTGATTTTTTTGGCCGTGCTCTACCTGATTGCGACGTATGTGCTCGTGCCGTTCGGGCGGCAGTTTCAGGAATTTATCAAGCAAGTCCCCGATTTGCTCGATGAGGTGCAGCAGGCGATTTTGGCCCTTGAAGAGCAGTACAATGTGGCGGAGATGCCGGAGGAAGGCAAGCGGCTCATCGGGAATATCTTGGGGAAACTGGGAAATTATACGCTGTCCTTGGCGTCTTTCAGTCTCTCGGCCGTGTTTTCGCTCGCCTCGACGATGGTGGAGCTCATCGTGGTGCCGGTGATTACGTTTTACATGATCAAGACGGGCGGGCGCTTCGTGCGCGGTTTCATTACCCTGTTTCCGGAGTCGTACCGTCCGCATTTGACGAAACTTTTTGAAGAAATGCATCGCGTGCTTTCCGCGTACATCGTGGGGCAGCTCTCGCTCTCCGTCCTCATGACGGTCGTCGTCTTTTTGGGGATGCTGGCGTTGGGGATTCCGTATCCTTTGGTGATCGGGCTTTTGGCCGGGGTTGTGGAAATGGTTCCGGTCGTCGGGCCGATTGTGGGGGCGATTCCGCCGATTCTTCTGGGGCTGGCGGAAAGTTCGGGACTGGCCGCCAAAGTATTGATTTTTTATATCATCGTGCAGCAGACGGATTCGCATCTCGTCATGCCAAAGCTCATGGGTTCGGTCACGAATGTACACCCGGTCGCGATCATTTTGGGCGTTTTGGTCGGCGGGCAGCTCTACGGGATCGTCGGGATGATGGTGGCGGTGCCGGTGCTGGCTGTGCTGCAAATTTTGCTTCGGCATATGTGGTTTTATGAGACGTATAAAAATAAGGGAGGCAAGGCATGAAGAAAAACAATGTGATGGACACGCTGCGGAATCGGATTCGCGAGCACAAATATAAATTTACGAATCAGCGGCAAATCATTTTGCAGGCGTTTCTGGACAGCAGCGAGAAACATTTGAGTGCCGAGGACATTTACGCCGCCGTGAAGGATAGGGAGCCGGAGCTGGGGCTTGCGACGGTGTATCGGTCGCTGGAGCTTTTCACGACGCTCGAACTTTTGAAGAAACTGGATTTCGGCGACGGGCGCAGTCGCTATGAACTCAATGACCGCCTGCCGGAACATTCTCATCATCATCTCATTTGTCTCTCGTGCGGAAAAGTGGAGGACTTTACCTGCGACGGATTGGCTGCGATGCAAAAAAAGATTGCGGTAAAGAAAGGGTTCCGCGTGGTGGATTCGCAGCTGAAAATTTACGGCTATTGTGAGGCGTGCCGCAAGGAGCGGGGGGAGTGACGTATCGCTACGAAGGGGCGGCGTCTGCGGCCTCCGCCGTCAGCCAAGCGTTTCTGTCTTTCGGCATTTCGCACGCGGGAGGGGAGAAGGAAACGATTCTCTTTCGCGCGGCGGAGGACGGGACGCTTCTCTTGGAGGTGGAAAACGGATTTTCGATGCGCGGCGTAGCAAAGACGCGGGATGAGACGGTGCATTTCCTCTTGGCGGCGCTCTGTGAGCTGACGGGGAAATCCTTGGGACCGTGGGGCGAGCTTTTAGGAATGCGGCCGACGAAGGCGCTGTACCGTTTCCTAAAAGAAGATGATTGGGAGCCGAAGGCGCGCGCGTATTTACAAAAGAAACAGGTGTCGCCGGCCATGGAAGCGCTGCTGTTGGAGGTGGCTTCGCATCAGGTCGAAAGCGCAAGAGCAGACACGGAGAAGAAGGCAGCGCTCTACACGCACATCCCGTTTTGTCCGAGTCGCTGCGCGTATTGCTCGTTTCCGTCGGCAATCGTCCCGCCGGGCGGCGTCGGAGAGGGCTATGTGGCGGCGCTTTCGGAGGATATCCGCGGCGCGGCGGCCTTGATTCGGGAAGCCGGGCTTATCGTGACGAGCCGGTACATGGGCGGCGGGACACCGACGACGCTTTCGCCCGAAGAAATGCGGCGCGTGCTGTCGGAGATGAAAGCGGCGGGCGGCGACGCTGCGGAATGGACGGTGGAAGCCGGCAGGCCCGATACGCTCACGGAGGAGATGGCAGCGGTCTTGCAAGAAGAGGGTGTCACGCGCGTTTCCGTCAACCCGCAGACGCTGCAGAATCGAATTTTGGAAACGGTTTTTCGCTTGCACACGCGGGAGGATATCGAGGCGGCGATGGCGCGGGCGCGGCGCTTTCGCTTTCCGTCCGTCAATATGGATTTCATTTGCGGCCTTCCGGGGCAGCGCTTGGCGGATGCGGCGGAAAATGCGGAGGCGATTTGCCAATGGCGGCCTGAAAATGTTACAATTCACACATTGGCCGTCAAGCGGGGCAGCGCGTTTTTCGGTCGGGAACGCGCATGGGATTTGCCGGCGGCCGCCGAGGTGGCGGAGATGCTTGCGCTGACAGAGGAAACGCTTCGCGCCGCGGGGTATCGGCCGTATTATTTGTATCGGCAGAAATATATGACGGAGGACTTTGCCAATGTGGGCTACGCGCTTCCGGGATATGATTCGCTCTACAATATCGAAATGATCAATGAACACCGCCACGTGCTGGGCACGGGGGCGGGCGCGGCGTCGAAATATGTCGTCGATGATCACAGACTTCAAAAATTATATTCCCCGAAACAGCCGGAGGTGTATCGCGAGCGGCTCGCGGCGCTTTCGGAAAAGAGACGGGCGTTGTTTTTGGGCGCCGATGAGGGCGCGGTTTGAAAGGAAAGAGGGAGGCCGTGATGCAGGCTTTGCGCGGGACGCAGGATATTTTGCCGGCGGACGCTGACAAATGGAATTATGTCGAGGGCGTCATTCGGGATTTGTGTCGTCGGTACGGCTACGGGGAAATTCGCACGCCGATGCTGGAGGCGACGGAGCTTTTTTTGCGTGGGATCGGCGATACGACGGATGTCGTGACGAAGGAAATGTACACCTTCACGGACCGCGGCGGACGAAGCATCACGCTGCGCCCGGAAAATACGGCGTCGGCGGTGCGCGCGTATTTGGAGCATAAACTTTACGGTGACGGCGCGGTGCAAAAATTTTTCTACATCGGCTCGATGTTTCGCTACGACAGACCGCAGGCGGGACGGTATCGCGAGTTTCATCAATTCGGCGTGGAAGTCATGGGCGCGTCGTCTCCGGCAGCGGATGCGGAAGTCATTTTGCTGGCCTACACGCTCTTCCAAAATTTGGGGCTCACCGATTTGGTGCTGCATATCAATTCGATCGGCTGTCCGAAATGCCGACCGGTGTACCGTGAGGCGCTCATTTCTCATTTCCGTGCTTCGGAAGAAACGCTTTGCGGCGACTGCCGGGAGCGGCTCGAAAAGAATCCGCTCCGCGTGCTGGATTGCAAGGAAGACGCCGAAAAGGAATGTGTGAAACAGGCGCCGGCGGTCACGGAGTATTTGTGCGACGAATGCCGGGAGAAATTTGAAGCGCTCAAAGCGTATCTGACGGCGCTCGGTATCCCGTATGAGGTAGATCCGCGCCTTGTCCGCGGGCTGGATTATTACACGAATACGGCGTTTGAGATCCAATACGCGCCGCTGGGAGCGCAGAGTGCCATCTGCGGCGGCGGGCGCTATGACGGGCTCGTTTCCGAAATCGGCGGCCCGGTGACTCCTAGCGTCGGTTTTGCCGTCGGGCTGGAGCGTCTTCTCTTGGCGCTCGAAAAGCAGGGGCTCATTCCGGAGCCGAAGCCGGAGGCGCGTGTCTACATCGCTTCGATGGGAGAGGCGGCGACGGCAGCGGGGCTTTGTATCCAAAAAGAGCTTCGCGCGCGCGGCATTTTGGCGGATATGGACTTGCAGCAAAAGAGCCTGAAAGGCCAGATGAAACAGGCGGGAAAATCGGGCGCGGCCTACACGGTCATTTTGGGTGACGAGGAAATCGCGCAAAAAACGGCCGTCGTCAAGAGAATGGAAACGGGTGAGCAGGAGACCGTTTCCTTGGAAAATGTCGCCGACTATATCGCAAATGAGGAATTTGCGGTACAATAACAGAATGTGATTGGAAACCATACTATTTTTTCAAGGAGTGCTGATGATGGAAACAATGGCAGGACTGCGCAGATCGTGCGGTTGCGGAGCGGTGTCGGAGAAGGATACCGGAAAAGAACTCGTTTTGGCGGGCTGGGTACAGAGACGACGCGACCACGGCGGTCTGATTTTTATTGATTTGCGCGACCGTTCGGGGATCGTGCAGCTCGTGCTCTCGCCGCAGTACGGAGAGGAAGCGTTTCATAAAGCCGAGGACGTGCGCAATGAATACGTGCTGGCTGTCACGGGGAAAGTGCGCGAAAGAAGCGAAGACACGGTGAATCCGAAAATGCCGACGGGCATGGTGGAAGTCGTCGTCTCCGAGATGCGCGTCTTGAATAAAGCGAAGACGCCGCCTTTCTATATCGAAGACGGCATCGACGTCGATGAAAATGTGCGTCTGCGCTACCGCTATATGGATTTGCGGCGCCCGGAAATGCAGCAGCATCTCATCATGCGCCATAAAATCACGCATTCCATGAGAAACTTTTTGGATGAGCACGGCTTTTTGGAATTGGAAACGCCGATGCTGACGAAATCCACGCCGGAAGGGGCGCGCGATTATCTCGTGCCGAGCCGCGTGAATCCGGGGAAATTTTACGCGCTGCCGCAATCGCCGCAGCTTTTCAAGCAGCTTTTGATGGTCTCCGGCTTTGAACGGTATTTCCAAGTGGCGCGTTGTTTCCGCGACGAAGATTTGCGCGCCGACCGCCAGCCGGAATTTACGCAGCTCGATATGGAGCTGTCTTTTGAAGACCAAGATTTTATTCTGGACCTGATGGAACAGATGATGAAAAAAGTATTCAAAGAAGCGCTCGATGTCGATATCCCGACGCCGTTCACCCGTATTACATGGGACGACGCGATGAATCTCTACGGCTCCGACAAACCGGATTTGCGCTTTGATATGCATTTCTACGATATTTCCGATCTCCTCCGCGATTGCGATTTCCGCGTCTTCCGCTCCGTCTTAGATAACGGCGGCGTCGTGAAGGCCATCAATGTCAAGGGCGATGCGGACATCCCGCGCCGCGAGCTCGACGGTCTCGTCGATTATTGCGCGCAATACGGCGCCAAGGGCATGGCTTGGATCGGTTTCCCGGAAGACGGCAGCTTGAAATGCCAGATCACGAAATTCTTGGGCGAAGAGAAAATCCGTGAAATCGGAACATATTGCGAAGCGGAAAAAGGCGATTTGATTCTGATTATCGCCGACAAGCCGAAAGTCGTCGCGCAGGCCTTGGGCGAACTCCGTCTGGAAATGGGCCGCCGCATGAATCTCATCGATCCCGATGCGTTCTGTTTCCGCTGGGTCACGGATTTCCCGATGTTCGAATACAGCGAGGAAGAGAAACGCTACGTCGCCGAGCACCATCCTTTCACCGCGCCGCGCGACGAAGATGTGGAGTATCTTTTGACCGACCCCGCCCGCGTCCATGCCAAAGCCTACGACATGGTCTTGAACGGCGTCGAAGCCGGCGGCGGCTCGCTCCGTATCTATCAGGAAGAATTGCAGCAGAAAGTTTTTGAGGCGATTGGCATTTCCGATGAAGAAGCCAAAGAAAAATTCGGTTTCCTCCTGGACGCCTTCCAATACGGCGCGCCGCCCCATGCGGGTATCGCCCTCGGCCTCGACCGCCTCGTCATGCTCATGCTCCGCTGCAAGACGATTCGCGATGTCATTGCCTTCCCGAAGACGCAAAGCGCCATCGATCAAATGACAAAAGCGCCGGGCGTCGTGACGGATAAGCAACTCAAAGAACTCCACATCAAGCTCGATGTGAAGAAAGAGGAAAACATCACGGTGTGATAATGGAAACAAAAGCTCCCGAAAGGGGGCTTTTTTAGTGAGCAGTGAGGAGTGAGCAGTGAGCAGTTGCAGGAACGCGCTTCGCGCGATTTTATAAGAATCGTCGCCGGAGGCGACACCTGCATTGCTAATTGCTAATTGCTAATTGCTAATTGCTAATTGCTAATTGCTCACTGTTTCCGTCCGTATTTTCCCAAATTACGCCCGATGTGTTACAATAAAACAAAACCATCAAATGATTTCGGGAGGGCGTTTTGGAATTTCTTTCGCACGTGTTCGGTCAGAGGAAACTGAAGGAGCGGCTTTCGCAGCTTTTGCGCGAGGAGCGGCTTCCGCACACGATGATTTTTTGCGGCGACGAAGGACTTGGGAAGACGACGGCGGCGCTGGATCTGGCCGAAAATCTGACGGGCACGGCCGTCTTTGACGAATGGGCGGCGTGGCAAGCGGAGGACACAGAGAAAGAGCTCCTTCTCGTCAATCGGGCGGGGCGCATTTTCTACATCCGGCCGATTGGCGCCTCGCAGACGCTTCGCATCGAGCAGTTTCGTGCGTTTCTGGAAACGATGGCGACGTTTGATGACGCCGTGCGCGTCTGTATCATTGACGAAGCGCAGGGAATGCGGCGGGAAATTGCCAATGCGCTTTTGAAAACGCTGGAAGAGCCGCCGAGAAATTTATATTTCATTTTGATCACGCACGAATATGAAGCACTGCTTCCGACGATTCGTTCGCGCGGAGCCGCGTTTCCCTTCTTCGCGCTTTCCGAAGAGGAATTCACGGCGATGGCGCGGGCGAAGGGCGATATGTTTCCCGTCAAAAGCGAGGTGGATATCCGGACGGCGTATCTGCTTTCGGAGGGAAATCCGGGAATGGCCGTCGAAATGTTTGCGGAAACGGGCGTGCGGCAGCCGGAGACGGCGATGGATGTGTGGGAAATTTTGACGACGTCGGCCGTCCCGTTTTCGGAGGCGGCGCCGCTTGGGCCGAAGGAGCGCCCGGAGATGCGGCGGATGCTTCGCTGGATGTGTCTCATCGGGCGGGATTTGTATGTGCTGGCCGGGGCCGGCGGCGATTTTGCGAGATGTCGGCGGATTTTGGGACGCGAAGAAGCGGTGTTTCCTTCTTGGACGGGGGAGCGCGCCGCCCGTGCCGTCCGCGTGCTCAAAGAGGCGGAGACGGCTTGCAAGCTGAATATTTCCGTAAAAAACATTTGGGATATGACGATGATTTCTCTTTTGCGAATCCGAAAGGAATAATATGGAAAAAGTCGTGGGAATCCGGTTCAAAAAAGCCGGTAAAATTTATGATTTTGCGGCGGGAAACTTGGCGCTTTCGCTGCATGATGCCGTGATTGTGGAGACGGCACGCGGGAAGGAATGCGGCGTGGTGGCGCTGGCGCCGCGCGAGGAAATGCCGAAGGACGGGGTCGAGCTCAAGCCTGTCATTCGCTTGGCGACGGAAAAGGACAAGCTGCAGATCGAGCGGAATCACGAGCGCGAGAAGCAGGCGTTTCTCATTTGCAAGGAAAAAATTGCGAAGCGGAATTGTCCGATGAAACTTTTGCGCGCGGAATACACGTTTGATCGGACGAAGATTGTTTTCTTTTTCACGGCGGACGGGCGCGTCGATTTCCGTGAATTGGTCAAAGATTTGGCGGCTGTTTTCCATACGCGCATCGAGCTGAGGCAAGTGGGCGTGCGCGACGAGGCCAAGCAAGTCTCCGGCATCGGACCTTGCGGGCGGCCGCTTTGCTGTGCGACGTACATGGGCGATTTCCTGCCCGTTTCCATTAAAATGGCCAAGACGCAGGGGCTCTCGCTCAATCCGGCGAAAATTTCCGGTGCGTGCGGGCGTCTGATGTGCTGTCTTCGCTATGAGAATGATATGTACGCCAAGGGCGAGCTCAAATGTCCGAAGCTGATTGCGCAAAGTCGGCAGGAGGAAGAGGGCGCCGCGCCGCGCGTGGGGCAGAGAGTCACGACGGATGCCGGAGACGGGGTCGTCGTCTATGTGAATGTGGGGAAGAAATTGGCGAAGGTGCAGCTCGGGCAAAAGACGAAAATGCTGCCGTGGGACGAGATTGTCCCGATGGAATAAAATGGCGTGGGAGCTGTCGGCGGGCGAGCGGCTTGATGATCTGGTGCGGGACGGGATGCGTATCATCCAGCGCCCGGACCAGTTTTGTTTTTCCGTCGATTCCGTCCTCTTGGCGCATTTCGTTTCCATAAAAAATCGGGATCGATTCGTCGAGCTCGGCACGGGGACGGGCGCGATTGCCCTCCTTTTGGCGTCTTTCGGCGCCGCGCACATCACGGCGATAGAGAAAAATCCCGTCTTGGCGGATTTGGCCGCGAGAAGTGTGAGAGGAAACGGGAAAGAGGACGTCATTTCCGTCCTTTGCGCCGATTATACGAAACGCTGCGAATGTCCGCCGCCGGGGCATTTCACGGCCGTCGTCGTCAATCCGCCGTATCGGCCGGAGGGTGCGGGGCGGCTTCGGAAAGAGCGTGATGTCGCTTCCGCCACGCATGAGACGACCGCAAGCCTTGCGGATGTTTTCGCGGCAGCGGCGTATTTTTTGCAAGACGGCGGCCGCCTTTTTATGGTGCATCGCGCTGATCGCTTGGCCGATTTGATTGACGAAGGACGGAAACGCTGTTTCGAGCCGAAGCGCCTCCGTTTCATCCAAAGTCACGAGAGGGAAGACGCCCGGCGCGTCCTCCTCGAATGGCGGCGGGGCGGCGCGGCGGATGTGAAAATTTTGCCCCCGCTCATTTTGCACAAAGCGGATGGCTCGTATACGGACGAGCTGCTCGCCATTTACGGAAAGGAGACCCCATGAGTGAAGTCACGGGCGGCACGCTTTATCTCGTGCCGACGCCTATCGGGAATTTGTCGGACATGACGCGCCGCGCCGCCGACATTTTGGCGGACGCAGACATCGTCGCTTGCGAAGACACGCGCCACACGCGCATTCTGCTGGATCACCTCGGCCTTTCCAAAAAAGTCGTTTCCTATCACGAGCACAATAAGGAAACGGCGGGGCCGAAACTCATCGAAGCGCTCTTGGACGGCGCCTCCGTCGCGCAAGTCTCCGACGCCGGTATGCCCGTCATTTCCGATCCCGGCGCCGATTTGGTGCGCTTGGCTTTAGCGGAAAATATCCCCGTCGTCCCGCTCCCCGGTCCGAACGCGGCCCTGACGGCCCTCATCGCCTCCGGCCTTCCCGCGACGCAATTCGTCTTCGTCGGTTTCCTCCCGCGCACGAGTGCCCGGCGAAAAGAACTCCTCGCCGCCGTCCGCGACATCCCCTTCACACTGATTTTCTACGAAGCGCCGCATCGCTTGCGCGAAACGCTGAAAATCCTACTGGAAACACTGGGCGACAGACGCGCCGCGACGGCAAGAGAACTCACGAAAAAATTTGAAACCTTCTCCCGCGCGAGCCTGTCCGCCCTGCTTTCGGAAACGGAAGAAACGCCCCCGCGCGGCGAATACGTCCTCGTCGTCGAAGGGAAAACAAAAGAGAGTGAATCGGAGATACCGGAGATAGACTGGAGAGAAGAAGCGGACAATTTGGCAAAAAAATTTCCAATCAAAGAAGCCGCCAGACAAGTGGCGGCCAAGAGACATATTTCGAGAAGAGACGTGTATCAATATTTAGTACAGAGCGCAGAGAGTAGAGAGTGTGATTGACTTTTTTGGTCAGGGGCAAGATAGCTGCTAGTTACGAGCTGCTAGTCGTTAGTTTTAAGCGGTGTCGCCTTGCGGCGACGATTTTTATAACGCCTTCGGCGGCCCATCATCC
>CAVEFO010000041.1:0-16996 GCA_963615055.1 Lachnospiraceae bacterium | reverse complement strand
CGGAGACTTCGGTCATGCGTTTGACGGGTGCCGTCACGGATTCTATGGCACTGATGCCGGAGCCGCCAATGGAAACTCCAATCCCGCTTCTCTTGTATTCGTGCTTTTCATCGCTGTGATAGACATTGTCTTTGCTTGTGATTTCTACATTTTCACCGGTCAGGGAAATATTCTTGGTGGCAAGGATGTCTGATGCTTCGACGTGGATGTCTTGATTAGCCGCGAT
Source organism: Lachnospiraceae bacterium (assembly GCA_963615055.1). GTDB lineage: Bacteria > Bacillota > Negativicutes > Veillonellales > Dialisteraceae > UBA1822. The sequence goes on along the minus strand of CAVEFO010000041.1, from coordinate 16,770 downwards.
GTTGACATTTCCGGAAACACTACCGACCGTGGAACCTCTCTGGCTGGTATCCGCATCTTGATATTGATCGTTTCTCTCTTCGCTGCCGATGAAAAATCCCAAGCCACCGCCGCCTAAGAGTCCGCTTTTCTCGACTTGCTTGGCATAGTCGTGTTTCTCTTTTTCTTCGGCACTTGTGATGGTGACGTTTTTCCCGGAAGCAATATTGACATCATTGGCACCGACCACATCGGAAGCCTTAATAGTGGTGTTGCCGCCGGAGATGATATTGACCGTATCCCCGGAAATTGTACTGGCGGTCGCGGTCTTGGATTCGTCATGGCTCTTGATGGTCGTGGTGGTACTGGAAAGGAAACCGCTCACTTCAAACTTTAAGCCGTAGTCGTCAGTCGCTTCATTATAGCCGTTTTCGATACTGACATCGTTGGCCGCTTGCACTGTGACGGCACCGTTTTCACTTACCGCCGTAGTGTTTCTCATTTTAAGGTTATTTCCGGCGGCAATGGTCACATCTTTTCCTGCGGTGATGGTATTGGCCGTTTCTGTCTTGCGATAGGTACGGAGATAATTATCCGCGTTTTCGGTCATATCTTTCTTGGCGGTGAGGGCATCTGTCCCCATGGTGATATCCCGTCCGACAGAGAGAATGACGGAGCCGTTTTCACCCAAGGCGGCAAGGGTGGCACCTGAGAGGGAGATATCTTGCCCCGCTTGCATAAGAAGTACGCCTTCTTTCCCTTTGACGGCGATACCGGCAGTGGTATCCAAGATATCTTGGTTCTTCCCATGTTGGAGGGTTTCTTTCATGGAGATATTTCGACCGGCATCGAGAGAAACGATGTTTTCACCTTCGATGATACCGCTCTGTGTGATGTCTTGCGTTGCTTTCAAGGAAACATCGCGCCCGAAAATCTTACCATCGTTTATAATATTCTTCGATTTCGCAACGATGGTATTTCCTTTCAGCGTGCCTTGATTGGTCAATGTTTCTTTTGTATCGGTGACGAGGGTATTGGCGCTGATGATACTGCCGTCTTCGTTGAGTATCTTGTCCGTACCGGCTTTGAGATAGACATGGGGATAGAGAACGTCATATTTCTGCCCGTTCACGGTGACGGTGGTGGTTTCGAGCCAGACAATGTCTCCGGTAAGGCTTGCCATTTGTTCTTTGGAAAGGGCGATGCCCGGCTCCAAATTGTATTCTTTCGCATAAGCAATGCCGGCATCCATCAAGGCTTTATATTCTTCTTCGTCATTGGTGTATCCGTTGAGATAGCGCATACCGGTGAGCTGGGTGATTTGGTTTCGGATGAGTTCTTGCTCATAGAATCCGTCGCCCAGACGTTTATTCACCTTGTCATTATCCCAGAGCATTTGCTCATAAAAATAGTCGGAGGAGAGGAATGACTTCTTATTTGTGAAAGCCGGATCGGTTTCAATGAGATACTTGGCTTCTGCTTGGGGATTCAGTTTATACAAGGAACTGTCCAACGTGAAAGACAAAGTCGTTCCGGATACGTCCGTACTGCCCGGATTGACTCCTTGGACATTCGGAAATGGATTCAGATTCTGCTGGACGGTATCCCGCATCGTTTGCGTGATATCTTCTTGGCTCGGATTCTTGCCTGTGTTTCCTGCATAAGAACCGATAGGTAAAGAGGTGGGATTCTCAAGTTCTTTTTGCGGTGTCATGAAAAGCCGATCACGGTAACATCTATCTCGGCTGGGGAATAAGCCCCCCAACCAAGAGCTTTCTTCAATATAACTTGCTTGCGTCGTGCCAAACGTGACATGCTGTACTTGATTTTGATTGGAAAGGTTATTTAGAGTGCCACCGGCAGATGTGAGCGTACCACCCGCTGTAATGCGGCTGTTTTCATTGGTGACGTTTCCCGTAAGCGTCATATCTTTTCCGGAAGAAATGGTACCCGCTTTTGTTTCCTGTACCTGCTTTTCCGATGTATGCGTAACGGTACGAATAATGGTATAGTCTTCAATTCCGATTCTTCGGATTGCATCACCAGAAGTAACGTGATAAGCACAATCATCACTCGTTAGGTCGACAAATTCATTCTCGTTAAATGCTTGTCCTCGTTCCGGATGCCCTGATTGGTCGATACGGATAAAATTAGGATTGGTCACGTGACTGATCCATACCCGTTCTGCAGAAAATGCTTCATTTTCGTTGGTGATACTAGGAGCCGTAAGTGTCACATTCCCTTGTGCTTTGATATCCGCTCCTCGGTTTGTGATGGCTTTGCTTTCTGAAATAGCCATATCTCCACCCGCATAGAGAAGGGAAGAAGCCGTATTCAATAATGTATTTCCGGTGACGGTCAGATTGTTTCGTGCCGCAATGGTAGCCGACTTGACCTGTCCCATTTCGGCAAGAATCGCATCTACCGCATCCTTGGATGTGGCATAGGCTTGCTGCTTTTGTTCAATGGCCGCAAAATACGCATTTTTCTGGGCATCCGAAGAGAATGCCGTCACATCGACAGCAAAGGCATCATCCAGTTCTTTTTCTTTCTGCCGCAAATCTTGCATCGCGGCAGCCAATTTTTCTTCCAGTGCTTTATCTTTTCTGTTTTCCAGCGTCTTGGCGGAGATGGTGATATCTTCTCCGTAAATTCTGCCGGTCGCGGTATTTTGCAATGTGTCTGTCGTGATTGTATTTTCTTTGTCCGCACTGACAAGTCCCCGATTGGCAAGGGATGTGGAAGTGATGGCAATATTCCCGCCGTTGATTTCGCCGCTTTCCGCATTGGAGATATCTTTGGCACTTAATGTGAGTGTCCCTTTGGCTTCCAGTTTCTTTTTATTGCTCAGATTGCCCTTCGTTGTAAGCGTTAAATCGCCGTCTGCTTGCGTAATTCCAAAATCCGCATCCGCAGTATCATTGGAGATATCTTTTTCAGTCGTGATCGATAAATTTCTCCCGGCTGACAATTTCCCGTCAAGCTGAATATCTTTAGTGACAATGGTTTCATCTTGTCCTGCGTTCATCGTGCCACGGGTATTCCTGATTTCGTCGGACGAAACAGAAATGTCCCGGTTAGCTGCAATATATCCTTTGGTATTATCCAGCTTATCCGACACAGAAACAGATACGCTGTCATAAGCCGTCAGTTTCCCTGCCGTATTATTCAGCGTCTTCCCCGTGATTTGCAAATTGTTGCCGGATGCTATATTCCCGTTTTTACTATTGATTTGGTCGGACTGAATGGTTATATTCCCATCCGCCAAAATTTCTCCGGATTCATTATCCAACGGGCTGTCATCTTGCGTTGCTATTTTACCATCACTTTGGATATCTTTGGTCAAAATCGTGACATTTTCACCTGAGACAATTTTGCCCCGTGTATTTCGGATAACTGCGGAAGAAAGGGAAACATCACGATTGGCTGTAATTTGTCCTTGGGTGCTATCCAGCTTATCCGATGCAACAATGGATGCACTGTCATAGGCCGTTATTGTCCCTGCCGTATTGTTCAGTGTCTTACCCGCAATTTGCAAAGTACCACCGGATGCAATATGACCATTTTCACTGTTGATATCATCCGACTTCATCGTTATGTTTCCGTTAGCAAGGATTTCTCCGGATTCGTTATCCAATGAATTATCATCTTGTGATATCTCTTTACCGGCATCCTGAATCTCTTTTGTGAAAATCGTTACATGTTCTCCCGCAGCGATTTTGCCTTGGGCGTTTCGAACAACGTTAGAAGAAATAGCGATATCCTTGTTGGCTGCGATTTGTCCTTGCGTGCTGTCCAGTTTCTCCGATACAAGAAGGGTATTATTGCTATAGGCGGTCAATTTCCCCGAAGTATTATTCAGTGTTTTCCCTTGTATCAAAAGATTACTGCCGGACGCTATCTTCCCACTCGTGTTATTCATGTGATCGGCTTGAATGGTCATATCTCCATTTGCCAAAATCTCACCGGTTTCATTGTCCAAGGCGACATCAGCTTTTTCGGATGCGATAATGGACAATTCTTTTTCAGACGCAATAGTTCCGCTATTCTTCACCTGATTGGCCGTGATATTCAAACTTCCCACGCTGCCGAGGGTCTTTGTATTCGTAAGCTTCCCGTCGGCACGAATGTCCATTTCCCCGGAAGCCGCCATCACTCCTGTATTTTGTATGTCATCGGCGTGGATGGTCATCTCTTCCGTGGTGTGGGTTGTCCCCGCGTGATACAGGTTTCCTTGGTTATCCAACACCAAATGCTGACTTTCAATCGCTCCTTTTATATCAATCGGAAGTCCTTTTTCGTTTCCGATGATAAAAATACGTCCTGCATACATCCCGCCCAAGTCTTTCACATCGATGGCAATCTCCGGTTTCTCGCCTTTGCCTTCGATAGCGGTGGCTTCTCCCGTATCGGCATCGATGACATTGGCACCGGTAGTAATTTTGACGGTATTCCCATAAATAGCGGCTTGGATTTCGGCAGCTCTGGTGTAAAGTTCCAATAAGTCTGTCTGCTTGCCGTTTAAGCCGTTACCTGTGACCAGAATGGTCGCATCGTTATCTATCCGAAGGTCTTTTATGCGCTCTTTGTCGTCGTATTCCGGTCTACCCGTCGTCAGTATCGCACGAGAGGTATTGATGAAACCGCCGCCGTTAACGGTAATTCCATTCGGATTGGCAATAATGACATCGGCTCTGCTTCCTGCAACTTCAAGAAATCCGTTCATAGCCGTAGGATTTCCGCTTGTTACTTGGTTTACGATAATTTTAGCCGGTCCTCCTGCCATATTGGCATTGCCTTGGACATAACCGGCCAGCTCTGTCTGTGACATGGTATAGGAGTTATTCAGAATGGCTCCTCTTTCGGGCACGTTAAAGCGATCATAATCATTGCGGGATACCCCGGATGCGGAAGCCGCCGCGATATTAACAAGCGGAACCCCATTCGCCGTTTCCATGACCAATGGCTGACGATTGCCAGGCGCTTTCGTATCCGGCAAAATCGGCGCATCGGCAAAGGAAATGGAGTCAACAAGAAAGGCACTTGCCAAGAGAAGGCTTATCACTTTTGCAGCCAATTTATTTACATGATTTCTTTTCATCATATTTCACTCTTTCTGCTCTGTTTCCATTAAAATCTATAGGTAACGGAAAATCCCATTGTCCATCGACGGGTGTGGTATCCGTCCGGCTTGTATATCGCTCGGCTGATAAAAGCGTCATAAGAAAGTCCGGAGGGGAAAGTACCTCGCATTCCGATGGCGGCACCGGCAATGGTTCTGCCGACCAGTGTCTCGGTGCTGATGCCGTACACGGTTCCGACATCAAGTCCCAGATACACTTCACTGTGTATGGCGGGTATCGTGCTGGCCAGTTCGTTTCTTAAATACCAGCCGCTTTCTCCCATTAGTGTGGTTTCTCCGTCAAATCCTCTCACCGTATACCGGTTTCCGATACTGATCATATCCACGCCATAGAGTCGTTTTCCTCTTGTATTCCACTGTCCGTGAAAGGAGCAGGAGAAGGATGCCGGGCGGTGTCCCATCGTGAAAGGTTGGTGCCAGTCTATATCCAAGAGCCACATTTTGTATCTTGTCTTGGGCGCATCCGGATATTCCTTTTCGCTCTGGGCATCAAACCAGCCGGTACCTTTTTTGTGGGCAAGGCGAAGATACAATGTATTGTTTCCGCAGTAGATTCTGTCATTGAATCCGATTTCCAGTGCCGAGGTATTCATGGCCTGCACGGGAATTTCGGTGTCATTGATGAAATAGTGGGAATCTCGCTTGATTCCGGTGATATCTATGGATTTTCTTTCCGTCCGGGAACGGGAAATCATATGCTCTATCGTCACACGTGTCGTTTGCGAGTCTCCGGAGCTGTTAAAAGCATACGGCTTGGATGGAACCAATTGGTTATATTTGTTTTCACTATGGCTGATGGTCAGTCTGTTTTTGCCGTGTGGAATTGAATAGGTGAAGCTTTGACTGCGCGTTCCTTCGGTCTGCCAGTTAAGACTCGTGTCTGTCGTATGCGAAAAGAAAAATGTATCGTTTGCGTTGAAAACTCTGTCTAATCCAAGCGCTGCGGTGAATTGGTTTTTCCCTGTTTCTTTTACTCCGGAATCATCGAAAGAGAGACGACCATTCACTTGCTTTTTGCTGTGGATGGTGAGTTCCAAATCCGAAAGTTCCGGTGTGCCGGTCGGTAAGATTTTCATGGATACATCCAGAGACGGTACCCGTTTCATGTTTTCCAATCCTTCTTCCAGCATACGAACGTTCAAAATGTCGCCTTCTCGAATTGGAAACGCATTTTTCCACGGAAGTTTTTTACTGCCTTCTGCGTATACGACGCGTCGAAGTTTTCCGGGGACGCAGTGAAGCTGCAATATTCCGTTTCCGATATTTTGCTCCGGAATCACGACTTCGCTCGTCGCATATCCTTTGTCTTTTAATTTCCGATTCAGCTTTTGCACCAATTCTTCGATATCCGCCAAGTTTAACGTTTTGTTTTCATACGAAGCGAGCAACTCCGTCAAAAAGTCCAATTCTTCCGGTACGCCGTCAAGAGAAATTTCTTTCACGTAAAAAGCAGCCGATGAAGGAAGAACCCTATGCGGCTCCTTTTCATCGACTGCCTTATCTACTTGTACGCGGGCTAAATTGTCACGCTCCTGTTTCCACCGGGCGATTTCTTTGTCTTTACTAAGTTGTTCCTGCTGAATAAACGGCTGATTTTCTAATGCATGGCAGGGACTCGAAAAAAGCGATGCCAAATACAGCACCGGCAAAACTTGTACAACTTTCAAGCCACGCACGCTCTTTGTCCCCCGTTCTCTTCTCCTTTGTCATTATATGGCGCCATACAAAATACGTCAAGTTCAGCCCCGCTATTTTCCGGCATTTTTAAGCCGTTTTTTGTCCGAAACAATCTTTTAACGATTACCCTTCAATCTTTTAACGATTACCCTTACAATTTAACGATTACGCCAGCCCCAATATCCGATGCCCGACAAAAAGTCAAAAATTTACCCCAAAAAGCGTCCTGAAACGAGCAACCTAAAAATCCCCGGAACCCGAAAACTCCCGTATTTACTGCACTTTTCACAACAAAAACTCCCAATCTTGTTTGTATCAAAATTGGGAGTCTGATTTGGCGGAGCGGGAGGGATTCGAACCCTCGCACCGGTTGCCCGGTCTAACGATTTAGCAAACCGTCCTCTTCAGCCACTTGAGTACCGCTCCATATCGTTACCCGCGTATTCTACCCCATCGGGCCCTTCTTGTCAAATCTTTTCTCACGTTTCCTCACTTTTCGATAGGCGTCCCATATAGTATAATACATTTCAATGTTCTCATCATTGCCATGTCGGGACTTTACGGACACTTTGTTTTTTTCTTGGGGAGCCTTCGATGCCTTCTATTTTGCAAAAACATCCTTATTGCTTTCTTTTCTTCCTCTCGGCCGCCATACTGCTTGCCGCGAATTGGCTCGTGCCTGTCACGGACCCTTCGGAATCGAATTATGCGCTGACGGCGCGGGAAATGCTCGCGTCCGGCGATTGGATGTCGCCGCGCATTTACGGAAATTTTTGGTACGACAAGCCGATTTTCTTTTACTGGGAATTGCTCGTCTCATTTTCCCTCTTCGGCTTCAATGAATTTGCCGCGCGTTTTCCCGCTGCCCTTTTCGGCACAGCCTCCGTCCTTTTCACATTTTGGTTCGCATCCCGCGTCTACGACCGCACCGTCGGCTTTCGCGCCGCACTGCTTCTCGGCTCCTCACTCGAATTTTGGTATCTGTCCAAAACGATTATCACGGACGCCGCGCTTTTCTTTTTCATGAGCGTGATCGTCGCCGCCTTTTATCTGGGTTACACGGAAAACAGAAAATATTATTGGCTCTGCTACCTTTTCGCCGCCCTCGCCGCGCTCACAAAAGGACCCATCGGGCTTCTGCTGCCGGGGCTGGCCTGTTTCCTCTTTCTTCTCTCCAAAAAAGATTTGAAAGAAATGCTCCGCGTACACCTGCTTTCCGGCCTCGTCCTCTTCACGCTCGTCGCCGGCAGCTGGTACGGCTATATGTATGTCCACCACGGGCATGATTTCATTCTGAATTTCTTCGGCGTGCATAATTACCTGCGCGCGACAGTGGCCGAGCACGACAATCACAGCGTCTGGTATTTCTACATCCTTATCTTTTTCGCCGGTTTCTTCCCGTGGAGCCTCGCGCTTCCGATTTCTCTTTTTGCAAACCGGAGGAAACGCCTGCTTTCTTTCACGGACATGAGCGACGCGACGCGCCTGCTGCTCATCTGGGCGGCGACCGTGACGCTTGTCTTCCAAATGTTTGCGACAAAATATCTGACGTACACATACCCCGCCCTCTTTGCCATCGCCATCCTGACGGCGCGGCTTTGGAAAGAAACAGCCATGAAACGCATCGCGCTCGTCGCCGCTGCTGTACTCACAATCTACACGGGTCTCGGTTTCTTCGTCGTGCCCGGCATCGTCACGCCGTATTCGGGAAAAGTCATCGCCGAAATGTTGGAAACGCAGGAAACAGAGGACGCGACGCTTCTTTTCTACACGGATTACAGCGCGAGCGCCGTTTTCTACTCGGGACGCAAAATGTATATGCTGGATTCGCGCGCCGGAATCGAGGCCTTGCGCCCCGGCAATCTCTCCTGGGATGCCAAAAATGTCTTTCCCTTCTACGCGAAAGAGGATTTGTCTCCGGACAAGCGCTATCTCATCTTCGTCCCCCAAAGACGGGAGAAAGCCTTCCGCCAAGAATACCCGACAGGCTGGCAGAAGCAGGGCACGGTCGGGGGGTATGAGCTGTATGAGAAGCAAAAAGCTCTTTCCTCCGATGAGATATGAGTTAATCGCTTGAAAAGGCTTGAGAAAGCTTGAAAAGGCTTGATTTTCAATCATTTTGAATCTGGCTTTAGCGAAGAGAAAAAGCAGAAAAAGGCGCAAAAGACATTCACATCCGTCAAGCCTCTTCAAGCCTTGACGCCAAAGGCAAGAATCCAAAAAAGATGAAAAATCAATTCACGAACCGGCAAGCCTTTTCAAGCCTTTTTTCTCAACATTGTTGTATAATAGTAAAATAATATTTCATCAAAGTCGAAAGGAGTCATCATGTCCGTTTCTTCCATTATCATCAATCTGGGCGCGCTGCGTCACAATTTGCGCGTCATTCGCGGGCATCTTCCGAAAAATGTAGAGGCGCTCGCCGTCGTGAAGGCCAATGCCTACGGGCACGGTGCCGCCGAAGTGCTGCGTGTCGCGCTGGAGGAAGGATACACCGCCGCTGCCGTCGCGCGTGCCGAAGAAGGCGCGGAGCTTCGCGAAGCCGGTTTCACCTGTCCGATTTATGTCTTGGGACTGCCGCTCGCGGAAGATATGCCGCTCGGTGTGTCTCAAGATCTCATTTTCCCCGTGGACGACACGGTGGATCTGGCGGCGCTTGATGCCGTCGCGGCGCTTTCCAAGAAAACGGTCGACGTCATGATCGCCGTCGATACCGGCATGAATCGCATCGGCGTCCATCCTGCCGACGTCCCGGCGCTTTTACAAGAGCTGGCGAAATATCCGCATCTTCGGCTACGCGGCACATTCACACACATGGCGACCGCCGACCACAAAGAAAAAGATGCGGCCTTGGCACAGCTCGCTCGTTTCGAAGAAGCGATTTCCCATATGCCGAAAGAAGACGGTTTCGTCATTTCTGCGGCAAACAGCGCCGGCGTCGTCGACCTGCCGCAGAGCTATTACAAGCTGGCGCGCCCCGGCATCATTCTCTATGGGCCGCAGCCTTCGGATGTCATGACGAATCGCCTCGATCTCCGCTATGTCATGTCTCTCGTCTCCCACGTCACCCACGTCCAGACGCTTCACAAAGGCGAGGCCATCGGCTACGGCGGCACCTATGTCGCGGAGCAAGACATGAAAACGGCCACAATCCCGATTGGTTATGCGGACGGCTACCCGCGCGTCCTCTCGAACCAAGGCGAAGTCCTGATTGGCGGGAAACGCTGCCCCATCGTCGGCCGCGTCTGCATGGATCAACTCATGGTCGCCTGCGATGACGATGTCCTGCCGGGCGATGAAGTCGTGTTGCTGGGGAAACAGGGAGAAGACGAAATCACCATCGACGAACTCACAAAAAAAGCGGGCACAATCCCGCACGAAGTCCTCTGTGCCCTGAAACGCGTCCCGCGCGTCTGGGTGGATGATGAAGAATAAAAGAAGCAAAGCAAAGCAAAAGAGGGAGGCACTACAACGTGCCATCCCTCTTTTTTTCGTGACCGCAAACCGAACCCGGCCACGGGAGGCGCCCATAAAAACGCCTCGGTTTTCTTTGCCTTTATCGCCTTCTCTTATGGTTTCGTCCCATTTTTGTCAGAACACAAGAAACGCGAACTTTGTACATTGCAGTTTCACCATACGACTCCAATAATTACATCTCGTTTTACATTGTACTCTTTTTTAGAGATGTTTTCCTTTCGAAAAGCAGCAGCTGAAAAGGCAAACGGAAAGATCCTTTAATCCGGCAAATCAATTTCCATTTTCACCGTCGAATTGACAAGATCCAGCGCTGTCTGCACCCGGGAAAGCTCATCAGAGGCTCGGAGATAATCTTCGCGCGCTTTTTCCACCGAGTAATTGGCATATTCATAATCGATGACCAGATTTCGTCCCATCCCACCAATCTCGCTTCGTCTCTTGGGAAGCCGATCCTGCAATTTTTCCAAACGCTGGCACACATATGTCAGTTGCGGCAAATAGACCAAAACTTGATCGATGGTCATGCCGGTATCGCCGACCGTCTGCGACACATTAAATTGATTCATCGCGTGCTTAAGCCGTCTAATCTTTTCATTGCAGACCGCAATTTTTCTCTGTGTCTCCTCATAATCATAGTCGGGACGGACGTCCTCGATATTTTCTCCAAATGCGGCATTGAAGACACAAGTCTTTTGCTCGTCGCGAATCAGATTGTTTTTCTCATTCGTCACTCTTTTGAGCATTTTCGCCGCTTCCGCCGATGTCACAGAATATTTCATCACAAACCTCCTTCTCCCGGATTTCGGGAAACTTTATTTCCTCACTTGGCTTTCGCTTACGATGTCATTCTATCCCAAGACACGAATCCGTTCACGGACAAAAAAGTGCGAAATGAAATTTTCACAACAAAAAAGCTGCGACAAATGATTTCTCATTCGTCACAGCTTCTGTTTTCCATTGTCCGCCGCTCGTTATCCGTACTTCAACATCTCCATGACCCCCAACGCACTCCCGCACAGTTCACGGTCAACGGTTCACGATTAAACGGAAAGCGGATAACCGACAGCCTCTCATTCCCAAGCCGGCTCAATCGTCCCTTTGTACGTCTCCGCGATGAATTTCTTCACAGAATCCGATTGGTACGCCTTCACAAATTTCGCATAGGCCGGTTCCGCTTTATCCTTTTCACGGACGGCAATGATCATGACGGCCAGCGGATTATCCTTATCTTCGAGGAAAATGCCTTGATCCTTCGGCGACAGACCCGCGCTCATGACGTAATTCATCGTAATGACCGACGCATCCACATCGTCCAGACTCCGCGGCAGCTGCGCGGCTTCGAGTTCGCGGAATTCGAGATGCTTCGGATTTTCGACGACGTCCGCCGGCGTGGCTTTATTTCCCGCGCCTTCGGCCAGCTTAATCAGACCGGCCTTTTCCAAGAGTTGGAGACCGCGACCTTCGTTCGTCGGATCGTTCGGAATGGAAATAACGGCGCCGTCCGGGATGTCATTCACATTCTTCACGCGATTGGAATAAATGCCCATGCGCATCAGAATCGCGCGGCCGATATCCGTCAAATGCGCGTCCTTTTGCTTATTGAAATTTTCCATAAAGGGTTTGTGCTGGTAAACGGCAATATCGAGATCCCCGTCTTCGAGCGCCTGGTCGGGCGTCATGTAATCGGAAAATTCTTTCACGGTGACTTTGAGGCCGCTCTTTTCAGCTTCCTTCGCCGCCGCTTCCACGACCTCGGCATGGGGCCCTGCCGTCGCGCCGACGACGATTTCCGTCTTTTCCTGCGGCGCGGCGGCTTCTTTCTTTTCGCTGCCGCAACCGGTGAACAACAAGGTGGCCGCCACAGCCGCGGCACCGAAAGCAAGAAGTGCTTTTTTCATGATGAAAATCCTTTCTGTCAACAAAAAATGAAATCCTGTTTCTATATCTCGGACTTCCGGAAACAGAAACGGAAACCGGCCGGCTTTCCGCTCCGTTTCCCAAAATCACGGAATTTTAACGCTTATCCGCTTTTCTGGACAATCTGTTTCCCACAAATTGAATCGCTTGGACGATGACGATGAGCACCAGAATCGTCGCAATCATGACATCGGCTTGGAAACGTTGGTAGCCGTAGCGGATGGCTAAATCGCCCAGCCCGCCGCCGCCAATCGTCCCGGCCATGGCGCTCGATCCGATCAAGGTGACGACGACGACGGTCATCGTCTCAATGAGGCTCGGAAGCGCTTCGGGAATGTACACTTTCCAAATGATCTGGAGCGGCGTCGCGCCCATAGATTCGGCCGCTTCGATGAGCCCTCCCGGAATTTCGCGTATCGACGTTTCCACCATACGCGCCGTATACGGAATGGCCGCAATCGTCAGCGGGACGATGGCCGCCGTCGTGCCTATCGATGTCCCCGCGATGGCGCGCGTGATGGGAATGATGGCGACCATTAAAATGATAAACGGAATGGAACGAATCATATTCACCGCAAATGCCAGCGGTTTATTCAGGATCGGACAGGAGAGAATCCCGCCTTTTTCCGTCACGACGAGAAGAATGCCGAGCGGAATGCCGACGAGGGCCGCGATGGCTGCGGAGACGCCCAGCATGTACAGCGTTTCCGCCAGCGATTTCAAAAGCAAATTACTGATGGCTGGGGACATAACCGATAACCTCGCTTTCTATGGGAAGACCTTTGAGATGCGCCAGCGCCGCCTCGATATTCGCGTCCTCGCCCGCCACCGTCACGATGAGTCGGCCGAAGGAAACGCCGTGGATGTAATCGATATTGCCGTACAGGATGCTGACGTCCAAATTGAAATGGCGAATGAGATTGGCGACAATCGGCTCATCGGCCACGTCGCCGCGGAACGAAAGCCGTATCGCAGGCGCGTCGTCCGGATGCTGTTTCTCTTTGGAAATATTCATATGCCGGAGCGCTTCGGGAATCTCGTCGGAAATGACGGAGCCGATAAATTTCCGGCTCGTTTCCGTCTTCGGCGCCGTGAAAAGATCCACGACGGAGCTCTCCTCGATGATGCGGCCCGCTTCAATCACAGCCACGCGGTCGGCAATCTGCTTGATGACTTCCATCTGATGCGTGATGAGGATAATTGTGATCCCCAGCTTTTGATTGATGTCCTTCAAAAGTTGCAGGATGGATTTCACCGTCTCCGGATCAAGCGCCGACGTCGCCTCGTCCGAGAGCAGCACCGGCGGGTCCGTGACAATCGCCCGCGCAATCCCGACGCGTTGCTTTTGGCCGCCCGAGAGCTGCGACGGATATTTATCTTTGTACTCCGTCAGCCCCACGAGCTCCAGGATGGCTTTGATTTTCTTGTCCTGTTCCGCGCGCGGCGTGCCGGAAAGCTCCAAAGGAAACGCGACATTTTCATACACCGTGCGGCTGGAAAGCAAATTGAAATGCTGGAAAATCATGCCGATATGCTTCCGCGCCTCACGAAGCTCCGCCTTGGACAGCTTCGTCATGTCCTTCCCATTCACCCAAACTTCGCCCGACGTCGGCGCCTCGAGCATATTGATGCAGCGCACCAGCGTGGATTTCCCCGCGCCGGATTGCCCGATGATGCCGAAAATTTCGCCGTCTCGGATGGTCAGATTGATATCCGAAAGCGCCGTGATGTGACCGTCGTAGCTTTTATGAATATGCTTCAGCTCGATCATGACAGCTCTTCTCCCTTTCTGATTTTATAAAAACAATGGAAACGAACGGCAACCCGCACAAACTGATTTCGGAAAACAAAAAATGCTTTCACCAAAGATGAAAGCACAAAAGCCAAGAGTTTCATCTTCGGGCGGGTCTGCCCTCTGGAATTGGCACCGGTTCAAACGAATGGTTGCCGCAGCTTCCTAGGGCCAGTCCCTCTGCTGCTCTGGATGAAAAATATTCTGTTTTGTGACTTGCCGAGACAAGTCATTTTTGTTTGAAAGAGAGTTTACCGCATTCCAAACAATCTGTCAATAGGGAAATGAAAATTTTTGCAAAGCTTCCCGGCCATTTTGCGCCCGACAACAAAAGCCGCTATCCTCCATCCGTTTACTGTCTGTCGCAGCAAAGTGCTCACGCACGATTCGTTTCCCACGGTGCAAGAAGAATGGGCAGCAGATCGATGCGTACAGAAATCCCTACAAGCATCTGATATCAGACTGTCTGACGTCTCGACCTCCATGCGCCGCCAAAAACAGGCATCAACCTCTTCCCTATCTTGCTTACGCTCTTATCGCAAACGCCGCAAAGGCCGAACAATAATCAACCATGCCCCCTCATCTCTATCTTGCCTACGTTTTTATCTCAAACGCCGCAAAGGCCGAACAATAACCAACCATGCCCCCTCATCTCTATCTTGCCTACGTTTTTATCTCAAATGCCACAAAAAGGGAAAGAGCCACACTTCATGCCCCTCAATTCCCAATTCCCAATTCTCATTACAAATGATACGGCTCATGCTTCATAATCTTCATCGCCCGATACAGCTGCTCCGCCAAAATCAGGCGCGTCATTTGATGCGTGAACGTCATCTCCGACAATTTCAGACAAAAATCCGCCCGCTGTCGGAGATTGTCTCCGTTTCCGAAAGGCCCGCCGATTAAAAATGTGAAACGGCTGTGGCCGGCCACCATTTCCTTTTCCAAAAACGCCGACAGTTTTTCCGAGGAAAGCTCTTTCCCTTTCGTGTCGAGCAAAATCACGTAATCATCCGCGCCGACATTGCGCAAAAGTTTTTCGCCCTCTTCCGCCAATACCGTTTCTTTGACCGCCAAAGACGGCCGCTCCGGCATTTTGTTTTCCGGAAAATCGACAATCTCGACACCGGCGGTCGGCATCAGACGTTTCACATATTCCGCGATGCCCGCTTTCAGCCAATCTTCTTTGATTTTCCCGACGGCGACGATGCGAAATTTCATTCGTCATCCTCCTTGACCGTCGCGAGCACCATATCCGTCGTCAATTCCTTGCCGTCATGCAAGTAACGCACTGACACCGTTTCTCCCGGCCGATGCGCCTCCAAAATTTCGCGAAGCTCGCGCATCGTGGTCACCTCTTTCCCGGCAAGCGCCGTGATGAAATCGCCCGGACGAATCTCGGAAATCGCCATCGGACTGTTTCTGGCGACGCGAAGCACCATCACGCCCCGCGCATCCTTCGGCCATGTGTAACCGTAGCGCTCCGCCGTGTCTTGATCCGCGCCGTAGAAACCGAGATACGCGCGCGTGACCTTTCCATTCGCAATAAGCGCCTCGATGATGGGCCGCGCCTGGTTCACCGGAATGGCAAATCCCATCCCCTCGACGCCCGTCTTCGCGATCTTCGCGCTGTTGATCCCGATGACTTTCCCATCTGCCGTCACGAGCGCCCCGCCGGAATTGCCCGGATTGATGGCCGCGTCCGTCTGAATGAGGCGGAAACGCTGATCCATTTCATCAATCGTCCGATTCAGCGCGGAAATGACGCCGACCGTGACGCTTCCTTGAAATTCCAGCCCGAGCGGATTTCCAATCGCAATCGCCGTTTCCCCCACCTGCAGCTCGTCCGAATTGCCAAACGTCGCGACCGGCAGCCCCTCATTTCCTTCGATCTTCACCACGGCCAGATCCGTCGCCGCATCGCGCCCGACGACCGTCCCCTCGACCGTCTCGCCATTGGACAAGGAAACGTTCACCGTCTTCGCATCGGAAACGACGTGTGCATTCGTCACAATGTAGCCCTTCGCGTCAAAGAGCACGCCGCTCCCGACACTCGTGCCGACCTCGATGCGCCGATTGAAAATGTCCCGGTCGTAGGCTTTCGTCGTAATCCCGACGATGGACGGCCCCACCTCGCGCACGGCTTGCACGATGGCGGTATTTCGCACCGCCGGCAAATCAAAATCCTTCCCCGCCGCGCTCTCCGGCAATTTATATCCGGCCTCCGTCTGATGTTTCAAAAACGGAAGCTCATGAAAATAATACCCGCCGATTCCGCCGCCCACAATCAAGATGACAGCCGCCAAAGCCAAAATTTTTTTACCGTGCGGACTCCCCGTATGCTGCGGAGAAACCGTTTCCTTCTCCGCCATCTGCCGATCCAAATCCTCCCGATCCATAGCGCCCTCCTTTTCACTTCTAATGAAAATATTATAACACAGCGCCAATCTCATGCAGAATATCGTTCATTTTTTTGTCAGACGCAAGATAGTTGTCAGACGCTAGCTATCAGCTATTAGAAAAAATCGGTGCGCGATCCGCACAATTAAAAAATATGACCTTCGGTAAAGCCTTTTCTCTCACATAGTGCCGTCTATCTCCCGTCGCTTCAGGGCACCGGCAACCGTCCACCGGAAGGTTGCCTTCAAAAGAGGGCTGACTTGTGGCGGCCTGCGGTGAAAAGCTTTTTCTCTCACATTGTGCCGTCTATCTCCCGTCGCTACGGGGCACTGGCAACCGTCCACCGGAAGGTTGCCTTCAAAAGAGGGCTAAGCGGTGGCGGCCTG
>CAVEFO010000040.1:0-17287 GCA_963615055.1 Lachnospiraceae bacterium | reverse complement strand
CGCCGCCAGGGTAAAACAGTTAGAAGTTAGGAATTAGCAGTGAGCAGTTATTAAAATCGGAAGCGCTTCGCGCGAATTTTTCTAAAAGTTCATCGCCGCAGATGACACAGAAACTGCTCACTGCTCACTGCTAACTGCTAACTGCTAACTTTTCCTCTTCACCTGCGCTCAATTCTCAATTCTATCCCTTCTCGACATCGGAGAATTTCCCATTTCCTATATTTTTTGCAATGCTTGCAAAACCTCCCGGCCGCCGGCGTCCAGAAGGTCTTTGGCCAGCGCCCGGCCCAGCGCTTCCGATTCTTCCGTCCCATTCTCGCGGACCGCACGATACAATTTCTTTCCATCCGTCGAGGCGATGAAAGCCTGCGTACGGAGGCCCGTTTCATTCGGGACGGCAAAAATACCGGCCGGCACTTTGCAATCGCCGCCCACTTCGGCCAGAAACGCGCGTTCTGCCGCGATACAGCGTGCCACCTTCTCATTATGCAAAAACGAAATCAGGGCGAGCGTTTCCTCGTCATCGGAACGCGCCTCCACCGCCATGACGCCTTGCCCGGCGGCGGGGATGCTTTCCTCCGGTGATAAATACGAAGAAATCCGCGCCTCCAGTCCGAGTCGTTTCAGTCCGGCCGCCGCTAAGATGACCGCATCAAATTCCCCCTCATCCAGATGCCGAAGCCGCGTCTGCACATTCCCGCGTAGCGAACGAATCTCCAAATCCGGCCGCCGATGCAAAAGCTGCGCCTGCCGCCGGAGACTCGACGTCCCGACCGTCGCATGAGCCGGCAATTCGTCAAGGCTCTTGTACCGATGAGAAACGAAGGCATCCCGCGGATCTTCCCGCGCCGTCACCGCCGCAATCGTAAGACCGTCGGGGCAAGCCGCCGTCATATCCTTCAGCGAATGGACCGCGATATCCGCTTTCCCCGCAAGCAAAATCACTTCCAATTCCTTGATGAAAAGGCCTTTTCCGCCGATTTCCACCAGAGGGCGATCCAAAATCTCGTCGCCCCTCGTCGACACGGGAAGCAACTCGACGGAAAGCCCCGGATGCGCCGCCTCCAAGGCATGCGCCACATACTTCGCCTGCCAGAGCGCCAATACACTTTCCCGCGTCGCAATAACCATCTTACGTTTCAAGTTCCCGCCCCTTTCGTACATCGAGTTTGAAAAGCCGCGTCACAGCGGATTTATCGGCATCTTCCCATTGTGTCCCGGCGTGCTCATGCAAATGCATCATCGGCTCGCGGAGGATTTTCCGCACAATCATCCGCGTCATATGCTGCAGCACCCGCTTATCCTCCTCCGAAAGCCCCTCGATTTTCGCCAGACCGTGCCGCAGCTCCCGCTCCCGGATTTCCTCGGCCTTATCGGACAAAGACACCATGACCGGCCGCGTGCTGAGATACGTGAAACGCTCCTCAACCGACTGAATTTCCTCCTCGATAATCCGCCGCGCCCGCTCCGCTTCTCCCTCGCGGAAACGAATGTTATGCTCGACGATATCCTGCAAATCATCAATATTATACAACGAAACATGGCGGATATGGCCCACCTCCGGCTCGATATCGCAAGGCACCGCGATATCAATCGCCACCAGCGGCTTGGCATCCCGTTTCGCCATCAGATTCTGCACATCCCACGCCTTCACGATATATTGAGACGCGCCCGTCGCCGTGATGAGGATATCCACATTCTCCGCGTGCCGCAAAGCTCCCGCAAACGGCACCGCCGAGCCTCCGATTTTCCGGGCCAATTCCTCGGCCTTCTCCATGTGACGATTCGTCACCATCACATCGCGAAGCCCTTTCCCCTGCAAATGCTTCACCAAGAGTTCCGCCGCTTCTCCCGCGCCGAAGACCATCGCCGTCCGACCGGCGAGACCGCCCAAAATCTTTTCCGCCAGCTTCACCGCCGCATAACTCACCGACACCGCACTGTAAGAAATCTGCGTCTCCGTGCGCACCCGTTTCCCCGTCGTCACCGCCCGATGAAACAGCGTATTCAAAATCGTCCGCGTCGCTTTTTCCGAGAGCGCCATCGTATACGCCGTTTTAATTTGATTCAAAATCTGGCTTTCTCCGATCACGAGCGAATCCAGCCCCGACACCACCTCAAACAAATGGCGAATGCAAGCCTCTCCCTCGTAATAAAAGAAATATTCTTCCTTCCCCTCCCGGTTTCCCGAAAGTGCCGAGAAAAACGCCTTGAGCGTTTCCTTTGCCGCCGCACTCTCCAGCACCGCGTAAATTTCCGTGCGATTGCAAGTGGAAAGCACCACCGCCTCCTCGATCCCAGGCTGCTCGTCCAGATGCCGAAGTCCGCTCCTCGCGCTTTCCGGCGAAATCGCAAATTGCTCACGAATATCGACCGGGACCGTCTTATGATTCAGGCCCCATACCACCAATTGCATGACGTACACACTCCTCTGCTTCGTCAATTTTCCCTTCTGCGACCAGCTGCATCACCGCCGGCCCAAACGCCTGCCGCCAAAAGTTTTCCCTCTCCCGGCTGCTCCCTTCCCGGCGTTTCAATTCCTCTCGGACCTCGCTCACCCGATCCAGCCACAGGCCGAACGCGTCCGGTATTTCTCCTTGCAACCATTCCTTCACATACCGCGCCATCGCCGGCGAGCGTCCGTCCGTCGAGACCGCGATATGAATACCGCCGGACGAAAATGAAGCCGGCAGCGCGCAATTTCCCAGCTCCGGAAAATCCGCTGCGTTATAAAGGAAATATGTTTCCAAAGACGCTCGCCGCACCGTCTCCGCTACGTCCCTTACGCCCGCGGCCGTGATCACCAACCGGTACCCCGCGCAATCCCCTTCGGCAAATTCCGTTTCCTTCCGGCGAATCGTCCCGTCCTTCGCCAGCCGTGCAATCTCACCGATCACTTCCGGCGCCAACACCGTCACCGCCGCGCCCTCGTCGACGAGCCTTCGGATCTTCCGCAACGCAACGCGCCCCCCGCCGATGACAAGACAAGGCAGTCCGCGCACACATAAATCAATCGGATACAAAAGAAATCTCCTCGCAAACCGTTTCCCATTATAAAAAGAAAAGTTCCCGCCTTTGAAAAACGTTTCTCAAATTATAATGCGCCGCAAAAGAAATGACAATATTTCACACAATCAAAAAAACGAGAATCAAATTCAAACCGGCCGATCGAAGGATCTGAAAAGAGAAGTCTTCCGAGCAACGCTTTCCGCTTTCCGTCTGCCGCCTCCCGTGAAACGCTGCCCTTCTTGCGCCGATTTACAAAATTGTCATCGTCGGCGACACCGTCACATCCGCCAATGCAACAAAAAAGCCTGAAAGTCAATGGCTCTCAAGCCTTCCGCTTTTTCATACCGTTTCCGATTTATTTCTTCCCCTGTTTCTCCAGTCGCTTCACCGTTTTGATCAATTCCGGCAAACGCGACAGAAGGGCTTCGATACGGCCCCATTCGAGGCGGGGACGGATCGGGTAGCCGACGTAGGTGCCGGGCTCTTTGATATCGCCCAAGACGCCGCTCTTGCCGCCCAAGGTTACGCCGTCACAGACGGAAATATGCCCCGTGATCCCGGTCTGTCCGGCCAGGACGCAGTGATTTCCGATCTTCGAGCTGCCGGCAATCCCGACTTGCGCGATGATAAAGCAATCCTCGCCAATCTCCACATTGTGGCCCAAATGGACGAGATTATCAATCTTCGTGCCGCGTCCGACGACGGTGCTGCCGATGGCTCCGTTGTCGACGGCGCTGCCGGCTCCGATTTCCGCATCGTCTCCGATGACGGCGTTTCCGAGCTGGCGAATATGCGTGTGATGCCCATTTTCATCCGTGGAGAAACCGAATCCCTGCCCGCCGATGACGGCATGGGCGCGGAGGACGACGCGGTCTCCCAGGATGCTGTCTTCATGGACGACGGCGCCGGGATTGAGCTCGGCGTCGCGTCCGACTTTTGCACGGCGCCCGATGTAGCAATACGGGTAAATAACGGTATTATCCCCGATTTCCGCCTCTTCGTCGATGACGACATAGGGCATGATGCAGACGTTTTGTCCGATTTTCGCACTCGCCGCAATGACGGCGGTGGGATGAATACCGGGTGTGAATTTCGTTTCCGGATAAAACAAATCAATGAGGCGACCGAATTCGCGTCGCGCATCGGCGCAGACAATGAGCGTCTTCGTGAAATGCGCCGGCAATGCATCGACCAAAATCGCACCGGCTTGCATCTCTTCAATATGCTCGGCGTAAATCCCCCGTGCAAACGTAATATCTAAAGGGCCTGCTTTTTCCGCACCGGTCACGCCGGAAATGGTTTGATTTTCATCTCCGTAAACGGTACCGCCCACATAGCGCGCAAGTTCCGCGACTGTCTTTTCCATACCGTTTCCTTATTTCTTGTCTTTGGCGGCCGCACCGTCAATGCGTTTCAAGACGTCTTCGGTGATATCGACCGCACCGGCCGGGAGCGCCATTTTATGCATGACGATACCGATGTCCTTCTCTTTGGCGACAGCCGCACATTCCGTCTCGACGAGCAATTTGACCTGATTGGTCTTGCTCTGCATGAAAATTTGACGTTCCTGCTGCGCTGCGGCCAGCTTCTGTTGCATTTCTTCTTCGCTCGCCGTCTCGCTTTCTTTTGTCAGACGGTCGGTGATTTCCTTGTCTTTATCATTGATTTCTTGCAAGACGGCTTTGATTTTTTCGGATTTCTGCTGCAATACGTCATAATCGACGTACGCCGCTTTTTCTTTGCCGCAGCCCGAAAGGCCCGCTGCCAAGAGCACCAGCCCCACGCAGGCCGCCTGTTTCCAAATGGATGCCATACTGCCTCCTTACTGTTTCAATACGATCTGATTGGCGATATCCGCCGTCACATCTTCAGCTCTCACGGCCGCTTCGTAACGAACGAAAATCACATCTATCTTTTTCTTTTGCGCGATGACAGCCGCGGCCTCTCGGATATCCGCCAGCATGTCCTCGCGAATGGTATCGATTTCCTGTTGCTTCGTCTTCAGGGAATCCGACCATTTCAGATTCCACTCTTCCGGCGACGGCAACCCGAATTTTTCAAAGGACAGCCCCTCGCCGGCTTGTCGCTCTCGGATCTCGCGTGCGACTTCTTCCGCATAGGCGGACAGCTCTGCCTCGGCCGCCGCTTTTCTCGCAGCCATTTCGGCTTTTTCATCCGCCGTCCAGCCTTCCGTGCGGAAAACCGTCTTGGTTCCGTCCAAAAGCGTCGCCAGCTCTTCTTGCGCTTCCGTTTTTTCCTGCCCGGAAACGCCCAGCACTTTAAGCTTCAGC
Organism: Lachnospiraceae bacterium; assembly: GCA_963615055.1. GTDB lineage: Bacteria > Bacillota > Negativicutes > Veillonellales > Dialisteraceae > UBA1822. The sequence goes on along the minus strand of CAVEFO010000040.1, from coordinate 11,987 downwards.
TGCAAATTGGCAATCTCGGTCTGCTCTGTAGTCGAAAGGGGCGCGGCCTCTTTCTTGTCTGCATGGCGAAGACTGATTTCGCGGTACAAATTTTCCAGCTGCCGATTGAGCGACGTTTCCTTAATTTGCATTCGGATGCGGAACTCTTCCTCTGCCGCCTTCTTGGCCGCTTCGGCTGCCTCCGGCTCTTTTTCCGCCGCCAAGCGCACAAGCTGTTCTTGCTCGGCGCGATATTTGTCCAAAAGCATATCATATTCCTGCTGCAGACGGAAATACTCCGAGTAGCGGGAATGCGCCTTGAAAAGCGTTTCCTCATCCGCCACCGCATACACCGGCTCCGCGGGTTTCGGCGTTTCCGTTTTTTCCGGGAAACAGCCGCAGCCGGACAAAGTCAATGCGCCGAGAAAGCAGCACACTGCCGCCACGCGGGAAAGCTTTCGGCTTCGCATTTTTCAGCCTTATTTTTTATCGGCTTTGGCCGCAGCGTCAGCCGCCGCCTTCGTCATGGAATCGGTGACCTCTTTCGTGATGTCCACGCCGCCGTAAATGACCGCGTTCTTTTCCACCACAAGGGACAGTCCCTTCTTATCCGCCACGGATTTCACGGCATTGTTCACCTTTTCCTGCATTTCCTTTTCGACAGCCAGACGTTTTTCATTGAATTGCTGCTGCATTTCCATGTATGTCGACTGTTTTTCCTCATCGCTCATACCGGCCGTCTTTGTGTCGAAATCCTTCTGCATGGATTCGGCCAATTCCTGCATTTTCGTCTGGTATTCCTGCCCGATGGCGGGATTGGAAGAAATCACCTCTCCCTGATCGACCACGCCGATATTGGAAGAGGGCGCCGCACTCGCCGTATCCCCCGTCGCCATCAGAGCCATGGCCGCCGTCGAAGCGATAAAAACACCGGCCAAGCCGAAGGATACCCACTTGACCGCCTTCTTGTTATTCATGACTTCCATCATAATGCATCTGCCTCCTTACTATAAATTGGCAATGAGCCGAAGCCATTTGCCATCCTGTGTATGATACACGTACTCCAGTGCCAAATAATTGTGCAAGCGATAAGAAACGCCGTACTCATTGACCTTTTTCCGTAAATCCCTGTCAAAACGAAGCTCCCAGCGGTCTCCGAATTTTTTACTCCCGAAGACATGCCCCGCTTGGTTTGTAAAATCGTACTTATACCCGAAGAGATACGATTTCCCGAAACGATGCGCATACCCGCCGTAAATTTCCCACTCGACGGGCCCGGGATAGAACCGCGCCTCGCCGAAGAGCAAATCATGCGGCCAAAGGAAATGTCCCAATATGCCGTCCACCATCGTGTTGCGGTTTCCGTCACGCCCGACGTCGAACCAGCCTTCCGTCCGAATGAGCCAACGATCCGTCAGCGCATCCGTCTTGAGCTCGGTCTCCCGCCCGCAAGCCAGCTCCGTGCGCACTTCGATACCGTATCGCTGAATAAAGGAGTCGGATTGCAAACTTTGCCGCATCTCATCCTCGATATCTTTTTTGTGACGTCGAAGAAATGCGACGGGCAGCCCTTCCAGCTCACGAAGCCGCTTTTCGGTACCGTTCACGGCGCGAAGGAGAAGCACGCGCGGAACCGTCGTTTCTCGGAACGTCAGCCGCGCCGTGCGGACAATCTCGCCCTGCGGCACCAAGGAAACGCGGACAATGGTATGCTCGGCCGATTTCACATCAAAAGTCGCTTCAAATTCCGGCAAATTGGCCGCCACGACATCCCGTCCGGCCGATTGCGATACGCTTTCCGCCCAACCGACGGAATCGACGGGAAGGCCCACGAGGAGCGCCGCCATTTTTTCCGACAGACCGGCTACATCCTTTTCGACGAGTTGCCTGGCGAGCGGTGATAAATTTCCGTAATCGACGATGGTTTCCGTGCTTTGCACCATGCGCCCGACCGGCGTGAGCGCCACATCAATCTGCGTCTCTTTCCCGTACCGCACCGCTAAATCAGAGACGACATAGCCGACGACGACGCGATTGACGATATCGGATAGCACCTTGTCGTACGCCGCTTGGCGCAATTTGAAAATGCTTTCCTCTTTTCCGATGAGCACGCGCCCGCCGATGGCCTCGACCCCGGCGGAAATTCGCTTGGCGACGGAGGCGGGAATGGGCTCTCCGACGGATGTGACCGAGACGGACACCGTTTCCACCGGCGCCGCCTGTATGTCCGGTACCGATGTGCCCAAAAGCAGAAATGCCAAAGCCATCCATGCCTTGCGACTCGCTCTCACAGCACTTCTCCTTTCATGACAGTCAAGACATTCACAAGCCCCCTATGCCGCCGTTTCCCGCATCACGCCAAAATCAGAACTGCGCGCCGAAGCTGAAATGGAATTTCCCTTTCTCTCCGCGGCCGTAATCGAGACGAACCGGTCCGATCGGCGTCTGGATGCGAAGCCCGGCGCCGTACGAGAAGCGAACCTTCGTGCTGTCCTCATACCACGGAATTTTTTCGGAATCGATGCCCCAAGCATTACCGACATCCGTAAAGAGGACGCCTTCGATCTTTTTGGCAATCGGGACACGGTATTCCAGCGTCGCGGCATACATCTTTTCCCCTTTGAACTGGTAATCTTCATACCCGCGGAGCGAGTCGGAACCGCCCAGATTAAAGAGATTGTTGTACGAAGAGTCGCCCCAGATGAGCCCGCCTTTAAGCCGGAACGCCAACGTGTGTCCGTTGGAAAGGCCTTTATAGAAACGACCTTCCAGCGAAAGCTTGAAGAAATCAAAGTTTCCGCCCAGACCGCGTCCGGCGTACTGGGCCGTCACGGAAAGGCGACGCCCTTTGGTCGCCGCATAATAATTATCACGGGTATCATAGACATGCGAGAAGGTGAAACTGTTCGTTCTGCCGAAATTGTTGAAAATAGCCTGCTGCCAGAGCGCCAATGTCGCCTGCCCCTTCGCCTGCGCCTTGCCGCTGAAAACAAATCCGCCGTAATCGTCGTAATCTTCGCGCACGGTTTCAATCGTGAAGTAATTCTTGCGATATTCGCTCGTGACGCGTGCCCAAGTGGCATTAAAACCTTTGCGCCGCTTGTAGTACGTCGCGATGGCATCGCCGTCGGCATCGTAGTCTTCAAATTTCGAGCGGCGATCGAAAATGGACACGCCGAGGGAGTCCCCATTGGAATTGATCCATGGACGCGTATAGGAAATCTGGTAATTGCGTCCGCGCGAGCTGCCGCCGAATTCCCAATGGAAATTGATCTTATCGCCCGTCCCGCGCAAATTGTTTTCGCCGAGCTCCAAAATGCCCATCATGCCGTCGGATTTCGAATAACCGGCACCGATGGTGACGACACCGGTCCGCTGCTCGATCACTTCGATTTCCGTAATCACGCTGTGATCCGTGTGGCCCGGAAGCAGCCGCATATTCACGTCTTCAAAGAAGCCCAGATTGTAGAGACGCTCCATGGAACGGCTGGCCAAGAATTTATTGAAAGGCTGCCCTTTGCGATAGCGAAGTTCGCGCAAAATGACGTAGTCTCTCGTCTTTTCGTTTCCTTCCAAGACGATATCTTCGACCGTCCCTTCCGCCAAGCGCACCCGCAAAATCCCCTGATCGGTGATGCTGACTTCCGGAATGGAAAACAGGATATAGCCTTGCTGCATGTACAGTTTTTCAATCGCCAAAAGATGTTCTTTCAGCATTGTCGTATTCAGCACAGAATTGGGCGCAATGCCTAAGACTTGGACAAGATACGCCGTCGAAAAAACGGTATTTCCCGTAATTTGCACCCCGGTGATGACCGGATTCGATGCCGTGATGTAGTCCAATTTCACCCCTTCCGGGACGCCCGTCAGCTGCGGAGAAATACGAGAAAATACACCCGTCGAGCCCAATGCCGATACGTCGGATTCCACGGAAGCCAGCGTCAGAGAATCGCCGGCGCGCGTGAAAAGAAGCGGCATCAAAGAGGATTTGACGCTGTCGGGGACATTGGGAACGTCGACAGCCGTGACGGTCTTGCCGACCATGCTCTGCACCGTCTCCACATCCTGATTGGACAAATACAGGTACGGATCATCCGTATTCGATCCCAACGTGATTTCCTGCGGCGGTGCCACTGCCGCGACCGCACTGTCAACCTTCGCCCCCGCATCTCCCACAATGGGACGCTTGGTCAGGGACACCATGGAACTTTGAGATGTCGACGAATCCGCTGAAGACATGACAGCATCCCGCGTATTCTGCGAAGGCTCCACCGTCTGGTCCGCGGCACTCACCGCACCGGTCATCGCCGTCGTCGCCAAAAAGGCAAGCAGCATCCTTTTCCGATAACTCATCATAAATTCTTTCCTCCTCTGCTTTACGCAAATGCTTCTCCGGGAAAAATCAGATAAAACACATCGTTAATTCTGTCATTATACCATAGATATCACCCGCATGGCGATAAAAAACGCCATGTATCCCATTTTCCTCAAAAAAGGACGACGTCTCGCCCCTCTCTGCGACCGAAAACGCCGTCCTTCGTTTCCTTCCTATTTTCTTTCATCACTCTCCGCGAAGAGCTCGACTCGCTTCCCCCACGACGGACGCAATCTCCGCCTCGGAAAGCACAGAAACCGGCTCCTCCGCCGCTGCCGATTCCGTCACGACAGGCGAAACCGATACGACCCCCGATTCCGTTTCCGGCGGTTGCGAGACGGCAGACACTTCCGGTGTCGGCGCTGCCTCGGCCGCCGTTTCTTTTTCTTGCGACAGCATTTTTGTCACGGCCGCTTTGGCTCGTGCCGTGACCCTGGCATCATGAGCTTTTAATTCGTACCGAATCCACACGCCGCCGCCCACAATGCAAAACGCCGCCAAAAGAGCCAAGCCGCGTCGACCCCACACGCGCAAAGGGTGCGGCGGTTCCGTCTCCTTGAGGCGCTGCATTTCCGCCTGCGCCATAATCAAATTGATCTCGCCCTTGACTTCCTTGTGACTCGTGTATGAAATTTCCGCCTTCTCCAGCCACTTGCGAATCGCCTGCACCCGCCGAAGCTTATCCTGCATCGCCACGCCGCACACCTCCCTTCATACAAAATGCCTAAATCAGTACTTTTATTTATATTCCGAAAGGAAATTCCTTTTTGAAACTCTTATTTTTTGTCTCTCACCCCTTTATTCTCCCGAAATCACAAAAATGCTTCTTCTTTCTATGGGAATTGACGTTATTTTTTTTGGGGCATGGCATTAAGCAGGTTTTGCTTTTGCGGCATGTGATATGGATTCGTTTGCAAGATAGGGATGAGGGGCATCGCTTGAGGCTTGTTTTGGTTTTGCGGCATTCGATGTGAACGCATTCGCATGATAGGGATGAGAGGCGTGGCTGGGGGCTTGTTTTGCTGTTGCGGCATTCGATGTGGATTCGTTTGCAAGATAGGGATGAGGGGCGTGGCTGGGGGCTTGTTTTGCTATTGCGGCATTTGTGATGGATACGTTCGCAATATAGAGATGAGGGGCGTGGCTTGGGATAGATTTTACTATTGCGGCGTTTGCGGTGAAGCACATTATGCCGAACCTCATCTCTATCAGCACAAAAGAACTCACCGCCAACGCCGCAAACCGGAAGAACAAAAGAATTTCGCCCCTCACCCCTATCAGCAGAAAGCCGGCCCACCACCAACGCCGCAAAGCCAAAACAAAAAACAGGCGCGCCCCTTCCCATACAAAAACGCCGCCTTGTAAAAAGCGACGTTTCCTTTTTTTATTTTCGATCGTGCATGACTTTGGAGAGCATTCCGCGAAGGCGCTTGATGCCCCGTTTTTCGAGCTGATAGACATACGCCGTCGTGACATCCATTTCTCCGGCTGTCTCCGCGACGGTTTGTTCCTGCAGAAAAACGCTCCGAATCACGTCCCGCTCTCTTTGCGGCAGCCGCTCCATGGCATTTCCCACCGCCGATTGCAAAAAGCTGCGATCCGCCGTTTCAAAAGCCAAATCCGGCGCGACCATCCACGCTTCTCCGTCTTCGGCCCCGTCGATAGAGACATCTGTCCCCAGCGTTTTCAGGAAATCCAGCATCCGCCCGCGAATACGATGCACGGCGTAGAGCGAAAACGCGACGCCGAGCTTGTGGTTGTATCCCTCCGCCGCTTCCATGAGCCCGACCGCGCCCTCTTGCAGCAAATCCATGAGCACCGTCTCTTGCACGCGGTATTTCATGGCTTCGCGGAAAACGAGCGGCTGATAATTTTCAATCAGCGTCCCGCGCGCTTCCTCGTCGCCATCCTCTTTATACCGCTTCCAGAGAAGCGCCTCTTCCTCCCGCACCATCATTTGCACCGAAGAAAGACTTTCCATGTATTCTTCCAGCATGATTTCCTATATCCTTAAAATTTGAATTGATATTCAAGCCCCGCATACGCTTTCGATTCACTATTATACCACGCCGTGACACCGAAACGCGAGCGCAAATCATAACGGAAACCGAAACCCTTCTCACTGTTATTCACCCCCATGGTCGCCATGAGCATGAGATTCCGGAACAGATACTTGCCGACTTTGATGTAATAATATTCATCATCGGTACTGCCGGACTTCGAATCAAAGAGCGTATCCATCGACGTCGTGACATTGAAGAGATCCAATCCGAACGAATTTTGCAGGAAATTTTGGACACTGCCGTTGAAAACCATTTGCATCCCGGCATTGAAGAGCGCGCCCGTCCGACTGTCGCTGTCACCGGAGCCGCCTTTCACCGAATCGCGCCCAAACGTCAAGAGGCTGACGATTTGCGTATCATTCAAAGCCGGCTCACTCGACAATTTCAGCATAAATTTCCCGACAGGCCCTTTGAGATCCATCCGGATTTTGTACGTATCCACCTGCGTCTCGCCTTTGAGTGTCATCACGGGCAGGAAGGAATCGGGTATGGCGCCGAAGACGGCCGTCCCTTCGGAAATATTGAAATTGTGCGTGAGATATTTGATGGCGCCCCTCGTCACATCCAATTTCCCGGACATGAGCGGCCGCGACGCCAAGCCCATCGCATGAATATTTCCCCGCGCGTACAAATCGAAAAGAAGGCCGTTCAAAAGCCGCACACGATCCCCGACGGAAACGGTCAAATCCATCAAGACATCCGGCGCCTCCCCGCCCTCTTCAAAAGAGAGCGGCACCGTCACCGTCGCATCTTCCGCGACAATTTTTCCCGTGATTTTCGGGAATCGATCTTCCTTCGAGAGCGCCACATCCGCCGAAAGCGCGCCGGTGTAATAATCGGAACGAAGAGAAGCGGCACGGATTTGCAAATTTCCTTCATAATCCGTGAGCTGCCGTTTATCCCAAGCGACGCGCCCGGTGACACTCGCTTCATTTTCGCGGACCGCGACCTTGGCCGTGAGATCCGCTTCTTTCCCTTTGAAAGAAACATGACCGGACACGGGTGACAGCGGCTCGGTCATCCCCGCCACCGTCATTTCACCGCCGACCACCGTGATATCACCGCGAATTTCCGGATCGTCCCATCCGCCCGTCACGTGAAGCTTCCCGTCAATCGGCCCTTTCGCCGACCGGACCTGCCGGGAGAACAGCGCCAATGCGTTGAGATCCGCATTCTCCAAATTCAATGTGAGATCATACGGAATGTTTCGGCCGTCCGGTATCTGTGTGAGCGCCGCCACCGGTATCGTCCCGTACGCATTCCCTCTGTACCGATCCTTCGTCACGACCGCTTCCTTGACGGCCACCGTCCCTTGCGACACCGCCGCTTTCAGATCCAATGTATTGAACCGGAAATCATTGTACATCGGGCTGTCGACAGAAATATCCACCGACGCCTCCGGATCGCGCACACTTCCCCGAATGTCCACATTCCCCGTCAAAAAGCCGCCCACCGGAGACATATCGCTCGCAATTTCGGAAACGAAAGACAAATCCAGCTCTTTCGCCGCAGCCTTCGCCGACACCGCCCCGTCTTCCCGGATCGTGCCGCTTGCCGTCAAAAGTCCGCCTCCCAAAGGCAGCGATAACTCCCGAAGAGACAGGACATGATTCGTGTACGTCATATCCAAATGCCCTTCCGAAACCGGCAAATGTCCCAATTTCGCGTCGGACGTCGTCACATTGAGCCGGATATCCGGATTGTCCGTCGTCCCGCGAAGGCCCATCATCCCGGTCAGCGTCCCCTCCACATTTTGGACAGCCACATCCGCCAAGGCCAGCGCATCCGCTATGTCCCAATTGCGGAATCTCAGCTGCCCTGCGAGCGCCCCCGTCTTGGCATTCACCAAGCCGCTGTACCGAAATTCTCCGCCGCGTTCTTGGAAATATCCATCCGTGATATGAAATACGCCATCCTCATAGGAAACCGCCGCCGAAACGCGGCCGAATCCCTTCCCTTTCATTTTGATTTCACGACTCTCCGCCGTACCGGAAAATTTCGGCGCCTCCGGCGTCCCGAAAAGATGCCCGCGGAACGTCACCTTCCCTTCCACCGGCGCCGACACCAGCACGCGATCCATATCGACATCGACCAGCGCCAGAATGAAATCCAGTTTCCCGGCCGCATACGTCCCATTCACGTGGGCCGCGCCGCCGTAGACGTACCCCAGCCCGTTTCCGATGGTCAGCGCGTCATCCTTCCACGTATAATCGGCATAAATCGATTGGAAAATCTCCCCGGCAACCGATCCCTCCGTCGCCAGAACAGTCCCGGAAACGATGGGCGCGTCCACCGTCCCCGTGACCGTCATTTCATTATCAAAGAAACCCGTCAGCGGCACATCGAGCCCGGCCGCTTTCAGCACATTTTCAAGCCGCGCCCCCTCCGTATTTTCCGTCAAATCCAATCTTCTTTCACCGGAAAGCCCCACCGAGCCGGACACCCTATGCGTCCCTTCCGAAAGCGTCACGGACGAGCGGTCGATATACAGCGTCTCCCCGTCCCCGTGAATCGTTCCTTCCGCCCGAAGAATCGGCGCCGTCTCAAAATGCCCGTCATCCAGCCGCGCCGTCGCTTCATAAATCGGTGCCTCCGCCGTGCCCGCCACGCGCCCCTCGACAGAAAGAGTCCCGCCGACATCGCGCCCGATGAGCGCGGCAAAATTCTCAAGCGAAAGACCCGCCGCCTCCCCGCGAAAATCAAAATATCCGTCATCATAGCGGCCCCGCGCCGAAAACGCGCCGTCCCCCATCGTGCCGAATACATACGGAACCTGCCAGCTGCTTCCCCGTCCGACCAGCTCCGCCGAAATCGTATCGACAAAAATCCCCTCTGCCGAAACGCCTTCCCCTTCCAAGAAAATCGTGCTCTTCCCGCCCGCATACATCGCATGGCCGGCCGCTTTCCCCAGAGAATACGAGCCATACGCCGCATCCTTGGCCGCAAAATCCCCCTCAATCCGAGAAAGAGACAAAACGCCGTCATGAAAACGCCCGGCCACCGTCCCCTTTCCGGAAACACGCCCCGAGACCCCCGCACTCTTCAAAATCGAGACATCCAGATCCTTCGCTGTCAATTTAGCGGAAAATTCGCCCGTTTCCTTTGCATAGAAACCCTTCCCGGAAAGCGTACCGTCCGCTATGTTCCCGTCGACGGAAACAGCGAGCGTATCCCCGAAATCAATTCCCGCCTTCCCGGACAGCGCCGTCTTCAGCCCGTCCCTTGCCACGGAAGCCGTCATATTTTCCAAAGACAACGTTTTCTCCGTCAAGGCAAAATCGGCGCCGGCGCCCTTCACATCGTATCCGGAGACAGCAAAATCGGCATCCGCCAGCGTCCCGCGGACATCATACTTCAAAATCCCGCCGCGGCAATTGACCTCCGCCTTCCGGACCGTCCCCGTCCCGCCCGAAATCCGAACATCATCCGACGGGAAGACCGCAGCCGCCACCGGCGCCAAAGCCGTCAGCGCCACCGGCTCCGTTTCCAATTTCCCGTAATAACGCGTCTCATCCGTATACACCAATTTCCCGGAAACTTTCGTGCCGAAGGCCCTTCCCGAAACAGTCGCCTCGATTGCGCCGGACGCCCCCCAGACCGCCTGCCCGGACACCGCATCCGCCGTATACGACGCCCCATCCGGAAGCGAGACCGCCACTTTCCCCTCCTGCAAGAGCACCCGCCCGCGGAAACTCGTGGGGCCCTCCTCTTCCGAGCGCACCAAATTCTGCACATTCCACGAACCGTCCGCCGCTTTTCGAAGATCGATTTCCGGCTCCGAAAGCCGCACACTCCCAATCGCCGCCGCCACGCCGTCATCCGTCACCAGCGCATCCAGCGCCCCCGCAATCGTCCAAGAAACCGTCATTTTCGGCGCAAAAAAGACACGCCGCCCCTGCGTGTCCCGAAGTTCGATATCCGTCCAATTCAAATCAAATGCCGCATCCAAATCCAGCGCACGCCAAGACAGCGTCCCCGAAAGACGCTCCCCGGCCGCCTGCCGAAGCAAAGGCTCCAGCCGACTGACAGCCATCGGACGCACCCAGACGTACAAAACGGCAAATATCACCGCCAAGACCGCCAGCGCGCCGTATCCTACCCGTTTGGAAACAGACATGCGTTCCTCATTCATCTGCGGACAAGAAAAAATCGTCCAAAACGAAACCCAAACAAAATGCAAATGCTATCTTCTACAATCCTCTATAGTTTAATTCACATCGCCCCATCTGTCTATATTTTTATGAAAAAAACAAACCTCTCTCCCCTTCCCTTGCCATCTGTCCCGGCAACAAAAAAAGAGCCGCAGTTTCCTGCGACCCTTTCCCTTGTCGGATTATCTCATGATTCTGCTGACGGCATCCGTAATGTCGAGATCCACCGTGCCCATCACGACGCCATTCTTCAGAATGACCGTGTCGACACCCTGCTGCGAAGCGACCTGCTGCACAGCCTTCTGGAACATATCCAGTACCGGACGCATCAGAGCGGCATGACGCTGCGCAAACTGCTGATTCAGCTGCTGCGAAAGCTGCTGCTTGCCCGCATCATTCATCGAAGCGGACTGCTGATTAAACTGCTGCTGCAGTCTCTGCTGTTCGCCCTGGAGCTGACGCATCGCCTGCTGGAAAGACGGGCTTCTTTCCAAAATCCCATCCGCATCCACGACAGCGTTTTTCGCATCGGCACCCGCCGCAAAACCAAAAGCCGCTGCGGCAAGAGCTGCCGCCATAAGAACCTTCTTCATTCCTGTTTCCTCCTACCTTTCGGTAAAAATTATTTTGCCCAAAGCTGCTGCATGAGCTCGGCATAAATACCATCCAGATTGCTCTGAATCTGATTCAAAATCGCAATGACAAGCGCCGGCTCAAAATGCGGCACCCCTGCCGGAATGCAACAAGTCAAAATCACATTGCCCTGCGCATCAGCCGAATATTTCAAAGCCTTATACTGCTCATTCAAATCATTCAGGAAATTGCAAATCCGCTCGCGCTTATCCGCGATGGCAATTCCTCCCACGATCTGCACCTGAATCATCGTATACACACTGTCATCGACGACAATCCAAAAAGGCAAACTCTGTCCGGCTACCGGCAAATTACTGCGAAACGCACGCGCCTGCATCTCACCGCCGAGATCCTCCGTCACAAAACCGGTGATCTTGTTCTCATCCAAAAACTTCTGAAATGCTTCGACCTTCTGCGCCGCGACCTTCACTTCTTCAGCCATTCCCCCACTCCTTTCTTTCCTTAACTTCCAATGCACTGAGGAATTATAACACAATCCCCAAAATCAAGCAAGAAAAAACGATTATGAGGATTGAGGGGCGCGCCGATTTCGTACTTTCCTTCGGCGGCATTGGCGGCGCGATACTTTCTGCTGATAGCGATGAGGGGCCAAGCTTCATCTTTACTTTGCTTTTTGCGGCAGACGCAAGATTGTTGTTAGCTACTAGCTGTTAGCTATTAGAAAAAGCGAAACGCGCTTCGCGCTATAAAATGCGGCCAAAGGCCGCCATAAGTCAGCCCTCTTTTGAAAGAGGGTGCCCCGTAGGGGCGGGAGATAGACGGCAC
>CAVEFO010000039.1:0-18948 GCA_963615055.1 Lachnospiraceae bacterium | reverse complement strand
TAAGCCTCCTATTCATGATGAAATATTTTTTGCACAAAGATGTGCCTTTTGACTTGTTATTATTATGACACATCTCTTGCTAAAAAGATACCTCCTTCGTGTCTGAAATTATTATACTGCTTCAGAGATAGACGGCACTATGTGAGAAAAAAGCTTTTCATCAAGGCCGCTATTTAGCCTTCCTTATCGGAGAAAGGTGGCGCGGAGCGCCGGATGATGGGACGCGAATGCGAGAATTGTCGCCGGCGGGCTTCTGTTTCTATCAGCAGAAAAATTTTTGCCGCCAATGCCACAAAAGCAAAACAGGACTCAGCCGGGCCTCTCAATTCTCAATTCTGCCCTTAAGATGGGACGCTGAATGCGAGAATGCGGCGCAGCCGCTTCCGCCTTCCTTCATCTCTATCCGCACTTGGCCTTTCAGCGCAAGCGCCGCAAAAGCAAAGCAAATAAACAGCCGTGCCTCTCAATTCTCTCACCGATTCGCATCCATATGATAAAATGGAAGGAAAATACGAGTACACACTATTGATACGTAGGAAATATGGCGGAGCCCGTTCGAATTTTGCAAATTATCGGCATCGCGGCCGGTGGCGGTGTGGAAGCGGTCGTGATGAATTATTACAAACATATCGATCGCTCGCAGGTGCAATTCGATTTCGTCATCAACAGGGACAGTCCTGTCGATATCACACAAAAAGTTGAATCTTTGGGTGATGACTAAACCTCCATCTCGCGCGTGCGTTAGTGCCTCCAACTGCCTCCATCTCCTGACTACTGACCACTGACTACTAAACAATCCTCCCCAAAATTCAACTCGTGCAAAATTTGCACAAGTTGAAAAAACGACAAGAACCCCCGGAAAGGAGCTCCTATGACAAAGCCCATCCGCATACTCCAAATTATCGGCATTGCGGCCGGTGGCGGCGTGGAAGCGGTCGTGATGAATTATTACGAACATATCGATCGCTCGCAGGTGCAATTCGATTTCGTCATCCACCGGGACAGCCCTGTCGATATCACACAAAAAGTCGAATCTTTGGGCGGGCGCGTGTATAAAGTGGCGCCATACTATCAAAATCCTTTGGCTTTTACATGGGACATCTATCGTATCATTAAGAGAAATCATTATCGGATCGTCCACTCCAATATGAATACCCTTTCCGCCTTTCCGCTGTTTGCGGCATGGCTGGCCGGCGTACCCGTGCGGATTCTGCATAATCACAGCACATCCTCTCCGGGAGAAACCAAGAGAAATATCGCAAAAGCGATCCTGAAACCGTGGGCGAAACTTTTTGCCAATCGGTACTGGGCTTGCAGCCGCCTGGCAGCGGAATGGATGTATGGAAAAGAAACGGCCGAAACAGATAAAGTCACCGTCATTCCCAATGCTATCGATTTGGCAAAGTATGCTTTCAATGCGGAAAAAAGGAAACAGCTTCGCCAAGAAATGGGATTGATGAATGAATTTGTCATCGGGCATGTGGGTCGTTTCATGTTCCAAAAGAATCACGATTTTCTGATTGATGTTTTTGCCAAAACTTTGGTAAAAAATCCGAATATGGTACTGATTTTAGTCGGAGATGGCCCATTGCACAGCCAAATAGAAAATCGAGTGAAACGGCTGGGGATAGAAGAAAAAGTAAAATTCTTGGGAATTCGGAGTGATGTGCAGGCGCTTTACAATGCGATGGATCTCTTTCTTTTGCCCTCTCACTATGAAGGGCTTCCCGTCGTAGGCGTAGAAGCGCAGGCCAATGGGCTCCCCTGCCTCGTATCTGATGATGTCACGAAAGAAATGAAACTCACGTCTTCCGTGACGTATAAAAAATTGTCTGAAGGAGTAGACGCATGGGCGAGCGAATTACTCGCCGGTCGGTGGGAAAGAAATCCGGAGGTAAAAAAAGAAATGAAAAAAGCGGGCTTTGATATAGAGGAAGCGGCCGGTGCCTTGTGCCGTTCCTACCGAAAACTGTCCACTGAGGGGGGGGCGCTCCACCTAAAATCCGCCACCGGAGGACAGCCTTACAAAGCACGTAGGCTATATGACGCACCGATTTCCCTTTGGGGGAATTGCGCATGAAAGTCCTTCATGTCGGAGAATATGTGCAGGGCGGTGTGGCGACGTATATTTCCACCCTTTTGCAGCATCCGGATTTTCCGGATATCGAGGATTTTCTGATTTGTTCGGAGAAAAATTCCGGGCATACATGGCCGCTCGCAAAAGATCATGTGACGTATTATCCGTATCATAGAAGTTTGTTTCAGATTTTCTTCGCCATGCGGGCAGTACGAAAGGAGATTGTGCGATTAAAGCCGGACGTGGTATACTGCCACAGTACGTGGGCGGGACTTTTTGCGAGGTTTCCGTTTTTCTTTTGTCCAAAGACGTGCCGTGTCTTGTACAATGCGCACGGATGGGCGTTTTTGCGAGATACGGCGGAATGGAAACGCAAGATGTATGCGTTGGTGGAGCACTTGCTTTTGGCGCGGACGGATGTGGTGATCAATGTGTCGCGCTATGAGTACGAGGCGGCACTTCGGTATCATTTGCCGCCGCAAAAGCAGTGTGTTCTCTACAGCGGGATTTCTGACAAAAAAGTGTCGGCGGATGCGTCCGTGTACTTTCCGAAACATAAAATCAATTTGCTCTTTGTCGGGCGATTTGATCCGCAAAAAGGTGTTGATTTCCTGTTGGATGCTTTTAATCGGTGCGTGCGGTCGGATATTCACTTGACGCTTATCGGAGATAATGTCATCGGCGGGCTTTCCGTCAAGAAAGAAAATTTGGAACGGGTCACGTTTTTGGGTTGGGTTCCTCACGAGCGAGTGGGCTGCTATTATGCGGCTTGCGACGCCGTGATTATGCCGTCTCGCTGGGAGGCTTTCGGGCTGGTCGCCGTGGAAGCAATGAAATACGGGAAGCCGGTTATCGCAAGCGATCGCGGCGCGCTTCCGGAGTTGGTACAGCATGAGGAGAATGGCTATGTCTTCGATTTCGACCGGCCGGATACACTTGTAGATTTGCTGAATCATTTGGACAAGCAAAAACTTTTTCAAATGGGAGAGCAAGCAGAAAAGGATTTTAAAGAGAAATATAAAATGGAGCGAATGGTTGCCGAAACGATTCGTCTGTATAAAAAATCAGTTTTGATATAGAAGGTTCGTTCCATCAAAATAAGAGAAAGAAAGTGGGCTTTGGTATACGTGAAAATTCTAGTGGAACTATTGCACGGCTTAGGTGATACTGTATGCACCTTGCCCATGTTGGAAAGGCTCAGAAAAATTTATCCTGATGCGCAGATAATGGTCTTAGTAAAAACGGCAGCAGGGAAAGAAATCATCGAGGCATCTCATATAGCTGTTGATGAAATTCTGGTATGGGACATATATAAAGACATAAAGAAGAGTATTCATACTTTCTGCCGGTTGCGGCATATGAAATTCGATTATGGCATCAGCAGCAGCATCACATCGGTAAAAAAAGCCCGCTTCTTCATGAAAGCCATTCAACCAAAGAAATGGATTGGCTGGCAGACGAAGGGACAGTGCTTTGACCTGCTGGGAGATCGACTGCATTTCGTAGAAGCCAATTTGAGCGCTATAGAAGAAATTTGCAGGCTTCCTCAAGAAAAAGTATATCCCAAGCTTTATGCAGATATGAAATGCATAAAGAAATTGGCCAAGACATTGCCAATTCATGGGGAGCGGAAAATCGTAGGCGTTTGTATAGGCGATGCAGACTACAGTTTAAAAAATAGATTTCTTCGAACCGGCAAAGTATATACCCGCTCTTGGGGTATTGCGCATATGATAGAACTCATAGACCGGCTCACAAAGTCCGATGTGGAAGTAATACTCTTTGGCGGGAAAGCAGAAATCCCGTTGCGGGAAAAAGTACAAGAAAGTTTAGGGATGGGGGGCAGCATCCATGATTTCGTGGGCAAGACAAATATAGCAGAGTCTATTGCTCTGGCTTCTTTTTGTGATGTAGTCTTCGGCGTAGATACCGGGATGCAGCACATCGCTGCGGCGGCTGGTACGGCTACCGTTTCTGTTTTTGGCCCCACCGATCCAACGACTCATGGCGCCTATAGTGAGAAAGCGCATTTCCTGACAGCGCCGGGGGCATGCCCTTTGCAATATTGCTATGGTACCGGGCATTATGTCGCGTGTCCCCACCATAGGTGTTGTTTGCAAGAAATCAGCGTAGAGCAAGCTTTCAAAGCAATTCAGAATACATTAAACAATCCATAGGAGATCAAATGAGAAGCGTGCAAGTTCTATTGTCTTCATATAATGGAGAAAAATATATAGAGCGGCAGATAAAGAGCATATTGGCGCAAGAAGAGGTGGATATTCATCTCTTGATTCGGGATGACGGCTCAAAAGACAGTACAAGAAAAATCATTGCAGCGTATGCAGACCGATATCCTGATAAGGTGGAAGTGGTGATCGGGGAAAATCTGGGATACAAGAAAAGCTTCCTTACGTTGCTGAAGCTGGCGGGAGAGTATGACTATTACGCCTTTGCAGATCAGGATGACTACTGGTTGCCGGATAAAGAAATCAGCTCTATTCGGGAAATGGAAAAAGATCCGGAGGATATTCCGAAATTGGCGCAGGTTGATTTTCTGGTAACGGATGAAAATTTGAAACCACTGGTACCGGCGCTGGTTTATCCGGAGTTGTATGTGTCGGATCACGATTGGATTTATGCCGGGGAGTTTTTTCAAGGGTGCCTCATGACATGGAACCGAAAAGCGATGGATTTACTGAAAAGTTATACACCCAAAGGAGACTACAGTCATGATCACTGGGTTGGGGAAGTGATTTATCTTTTGGGGCGGGTGTATTTTGTCCCGCAAAAGAAAATGTATTACACAAGGCATGGTGATAATACATCGGTATCAAACGACCTTATGCGAACAAGATGGCTTCGGATGAAAGCATTATTTTGGGGCGGGAAATCGGTTTATTACAATATGGGGCAGGATTTGCTTACTGGATACCGTTCTTTTTTGAGTCTGCATGATGTACAGATGTGTGAGGATTTAGCAAATTATAAAATGCATTTTTCTGCCAAATGGAGACTTCTGACCAATCGAAAATTGCGGCGGCCCTCTGCTTTAGCAACTGTGCTCTATAAATTTTGCATTCTAATCAATCGCGTGTGAGATGAGTCGGTGAGCGATTCTTGGAACGGCTCAAATAGAAATGAGGTCATTTATGAAACTAGCCGGTGTGGTGACGCTGTATCATCCCGGAGAGGATGTACGGGAAAATATCGAGTCGTATGCGGAGGAATTGGATCGGCTCTATGTGGTGGACAATACGGAAGAGCCGGATCCGGCATGGGAAGAATGGTTTCGTGACAAAGAACGCGTGGTGTATGTTCCGTGTCATGAAAACAAGGGGATTTCGTATGCTCTGAATTACGCCTTGCGGGAGGCCGGGGACTGTGAATATTTGCTGACGATGGATCAGGACAGCCGGTTTCCGGTGGGCGCTATGAAGAAATACAAGGAAGCGTTTGCTGCGTATGACGCTGCTCATCCGGGGCGGGCGGCCATGTATACCGTGGACTATGACGAGAAAGAGACGGACACCGTGCCGCGGGACATCACCGTGGGCATCACTTCCGGTTCCGTGCTTCCCGTTGGAATCGCAAGAGCGCTCGGTGGATTTGATGAGGCGCTCTTTATTGACGAGGTGGATTATGAGTATTGCTACCGTGCCGAAGATGCGGGCTACCACATTGTGGAATTTCCTTCCATCCCGCTTCACCACAGTATCGGCGAGCGCACCTATCACAGCCTTTTCGGCTTTCGGTATAATACGCTGAACCATGCGCCCATCCGTCGCTATTATATTGCAAGAAATAAAATCTACGTGGCAAGAAAATATCCCCGCTTGCGTAAGCGCTACGCTGTAGATCTTGCCAAGCTTATAGTAAAGATCCTCTTGGTAGAAACAGATAAGTGGGAGAAGATAAAGCATATCGGGGGGGGGGCGCAAGACGCGCTTCGCGGGCGTATGGGGAGGATGACGAGGCTGTAGCGTCACGGTCTTTTGAATTTGGGTGCGAGGCAATTGTTTTATGAATTCGATTGCCATGTGCACTTATAATGGTGAAAAATATATTTGTGAGCAGCTGGAAAGTATCATCGGCCAGACTTTGCCGCCTGATGAGATTGTGATTTGTGATGATTGTTCCAAGGACCGCACAGTACAAGTGGTGCGGGAGACGTTGCAAGGCTGGGCCGGCAATTGGCGGCTGGTTTGCAATGAGAAGAATTTGGGATTTAGGAAAAATTTCGAGAAGGCGATTTCCCTATGCCGGGGAGATATTATTTATCTCAGCGATCAGGATGATGTATGGGATCCGCGAAAGATAGAAATCATGGACGAAGTATTTCGCGAGCATCCGGAAGCGGTGACGGTGTGGCATGATGCGGAGCTGGTGGATGCATCACTGCAGCCCTTGTATCCCTCCTTTTGGAAAAATACGCTCCGGTTTGATTATCAAAAATTTTTGCGTGGAGATTACTCTCATGTGATGGGAGAAAATGCGATGCAAGGCAGTGCCTGCGCTTTCCGTCGGGAAGTCTTCGAGCGGGCGGCGCCGTTTCCTATCGAAGCCAACCATGATGAGTGGCTGCTCTTGATTTCTCTCTTGTTGGGAAAGGTCATTCCGATTCCGCAAGTGTTGATGAAATACCGGCAGGCGGATAATGTAATAGGCGGGAAGCCGATGACAATCAGGGAAAAACTGACACGCTGGAGTGCATGGAGGAATTATATACAATTTCTTAAGGGAGATTTGAGGCGAAGAAAAACAATTTTCGATGAGCTTCTATCTCGGCAGCTGCGTGTGAAGTCGCCGGAGGTGCGGGCCTTGTATGGTGAGAATGCGCGGTTTCTTTCGTATCGGCTGCAATGTATACAGAAAAGAAATGTAGGCTTGTGCTTTCACTTGGCGGACTATCAGAAGTTTTCGCGGGAAGGCAGAGCGATTATTGTAATGATAAAGGATTATTTGTGTATGGTATGAATGCACTAGGGAAATCAATAACGCGAAAATTAGGATACTCTTTTGGCGCGAATATAGTA
This sequence comes from Lachnospiraceae bacterium, assembly GCA_963615055.1. Lineage (GTDB taxonomy): Bacteria > Bacillota > Negativicutes > Veillonellales > Dialisteraceae > UBA1822. The sequence continues at coordinate 11,838 of CAVEFO010000039.1, read as the reverse complement.
AGCCTTTTGGTATCCGTATTTTCTATATCTTTCGTGCCGAAGTATATGGCAGTAGAGGAGTATGGCTTATATCAACTCTTTCTCTTTTATTTCGGCTACGTGGGATTTCTGCACTTTGGCGTCCTGGGTGGGGCGATTATTCGTTTTGCCGGACGGCGGTATGATGAGCTGGATTACCCGATGTTAAAGACGCAATGTGCGATTTTATTTGCTATCTTATGCGTCTTATCGACTGGATTGTTTCTTTTGAATATAGAGGCGCATGTTTTTGAAAGCCCTATCAGTTATTTTTTTCTGATATCGATGGTGGCCCAGCACGTGATTTGGTATAGCATTTCTATGTTGCAGATGTCTAACCGCATCGAGGAGTCTGCCAAATTGCTTTTTGTGGATCGCATGTCTTGGGGAATTTTCGGCGTGGGCGCTGTGCTGGCCGGATATGTGGCAGCAATTCATGTGATTTTGGCTTATACGATCACCCGTGTGGTAGCAATGCTCTATAGCCTTTCCTTTATTCCTGAGATCGTATGGGCGCCTGTTCGGTTGACGAAAGAAGCGTGGAGGGAGTTTCAAATCAATTTTGTATTGGGATTTCCAATGACTTTGAGTGATGTATGCTCTATCCTTGTTATGGGGATTATACGGTTTGGTATTTCTGATGTATGGGATATTTCTGTGTTCGCAAAGACGTCTTTGGCTCTGGGATTTACTTTTTTCTTTATGAGCTTTATTTCTTCCGCCAGCGTGGTTTTATTGCCGGCACTCAGGCAGTTGTCGGCGGAGACGGCTGATGATTTGTATATACCGCTCAATCGCTTGCTATCTCTGTTTTTTCTGGTCGTTTTATTGGGGTATTTCCCTTTGAAAGAAATTATTGCCCTGTGGCTTCCGAATTATGTGGATGGCCTTGCGTTTATGGGGATATTATTCTCCGCATTGTTTTTTGAGTCCAAGTTCAGTCTATTGGTGGCGACTTATTTAAAGAAAATGTTGAAGACACGGGTTATTCTTTTAGTGAATCTTTTTGCAGCGATGTGTAGCGCTGCAGGCTGCTTATTGTTTTGCTATTACTTAAAAAATGTAACGCTGGCAATTTTTTTGATTACGCTGGTGCTTGGTGTTCGTTGTACGTTGGCAGAGTTTATATTGGGGCGATTTCTGCATCTCGGCAAGTCGTTGGCAGCAGAATGGATTCGTGCACTTTGTGTAATCGCGCTCTTCGAATGTATTGCAATGCAGGTCGAGGCTCTTTGGGCTGGTTTGGTGTATGGGCTTGTTTTGGTTATTTATGCATTGCTTTCTCGAAAGAGGGTAGGGCAGGCATGGCAGCAAGTGAAACAGGTGGTAACGGCATAGCATGAATGGAGAGAAATGTATAAGTGATTTGTGATTTATGATTTGTTTTTTTATGATAAAATAAAAGCGCTATGGGTGAATGATTGATTTACGTAGCGAGAAAATATCCGCGAAAGCGTGTGGAATATATCGTGAATTTATCAAAATTGGCGGTTAAAATACTGCTGGCGGAAACGGGAAAGAAGGAAAAATTCAAATATATGATCCGGGGATTGCGAGACGAAATCCGCGGACGTATGGGAAAATACAAAGAGCGGTGACGGAGATTTCGGATGGTAGAATTTTCAATGATCGGCTCCTCCTACGGGAGTGCGGACAGTTTTATATGGCCGGTGACTTTCATTTTGGCGCTGATGGCACTGGTTGCTTTTCTGCGCACCGGATGCGATATCATTCATCCCACGGTGATTTTTTTGGGCGGGGTGACGGCGTGTTGTGCGCTGGATGCGGCGGTGACGGAGGCGTGGGATCTGCCTTTTCACTTCGGTACGGCAGCGGTCATGATCGGTGCCGCCTTTGCCTTTTCCGCCGGATCTGTTTTGGCGACATGGGGGATTCCGCTTCGGGAAAGAGTCGGCGGTTTTGAAAAAGGTTTGTCGACGGATGGGCGGCTATGGATGGGACTTGTCCTGCTTTCCTTGGCGTGTACCTATTTGAATTACCGCGAGTTTTTGGAAATGGCCGCGCAGGTGACGGATGCGCAACAGATCAAAGATATGTTGTTTCCTGTGATAGATGCCGTTGCACATGGAAAGCTCGAATTCAGTCGTGCGTATGCCTATCGGCTTATTTTTGTGAAATGTGTGGCCTATGTATCCTTTTTGCTGATATGGCGGAATTTATTTTGCAAGAGGTATGTGGAATGTGTGAAATGGGGTAGCTTGGTTTTGATTTACCCGATCATCGTTTTTTTCACCGGAGGGCGGCAGCAGTATCTGTATTTGGCCATTTTTTTGGTTTTGAGTTTTCTGCTGGCATTTCGTCGAAACGGGGAAACCGGGGACACGACAAAGAAAGAGTTGTCCGTCATCGGGATCGGACTGGTTCTTTTTTTGCTTTTCTTCATCGGCACCGGGATTATCAACGGGAAAGTCAGCGGATGGTCTTCGAGTCTGCAGGTTTTGGCGCATTACGGGGGAACCAATGTGTCGGCGCTTGATGTGTATCTGCATCAGCTGGTCATTCCGGAAAATGAATATATCGGCGGCTATACCTTGGCGTTGCCGTGGTCGGTTCTTCGCAAATTCGGGATGTCGCTTCCGGCCTATACGGGGTATTTACCGGATTTTATTGATTTTCGGTTTGTGACGACGAATGTGTATACGGCGTTTTATCGATACATTCGAGATTACGGGCTGATCGGTTGCGGGCTTGTGGTCTTTTTGTTGGGGTACGGATATACCGCCGTCTATCGATTGGCTGGGCGATACGGATGGAAAGACTGGATGATTTTGGCCTATGCGGCCAGTGCGTTTCCGCTGTTCGTCATGGGAAGAGAGGAGCGTTTCCTGAATGAGATTATTGTGACGCAGCATTTTGCTTTATTGGTATTTTTAGTGGGGATGAGCTGGGCGATTCACCGTTTGGATGAGAGGAGAAAATAAATGTCGTTTTGCCGGGAAGTCTTGAAAAAATGGTATGTGATTTTGCTCTGCGCGGCCTTGGGGGCAGGTGCTTTGTACTATGAAAAGGGAATCGCGCAACCGCCGGTGCCCGAGAGTGGGGATATGTTTTTCATTCGGATTATACAATTGGATGAAATTCCTACATTGGGTGATGCCTCTTACGGGAATGAAATCGATGTGGCCAGAATTATGTACACATGGCCCAATATGGCGGACTTTCTCTCCCGACTGGAAGAACGGTTTGAGATGAAGAGGATGCATGCCGAATGGGATACCATGAAAGCGGATCAAAAATTCAAATGGGATGCCGATCATTTCATTTTGCAACACGTGGGACCGGGAATGTATGAATTCACGGCCAGATTTCCCCAAAAAGATCCGAAAGACGGTGCGTATGTCTGGGGAAACGGTGATCGTTTGCTGGACAGTTACCAAGAGTATTTCCAAGAAAAAGCGACGATGCTGATTTCAAACAGCAACCTTCGCGTTTTGAAAAATTACAGTGTTGTCGATGAAAATAAGGCGGTGGACAGAAGCCAAATTTCCAAGAAATACGGAATCATCGGGTTCGTTCTGGGCGGCATGGTCGGTCTTGCCGCTGTGACGGCGTGGATTTCCAGAAAGAAATTGGCTTGACGGATTTTGCAGGTGATGTAGGTGAAAATGGGAGAGACGAAAGGGAAGGGCGGTCGGGTCGCGGGGAAAATCGCGTATGTTTTCTCGGCGAATGTATTGTCTTTGGCCATTTCCGCTTTCAGCGTCCTCATCCTTCCGAAATTCATGTCATTGGATGACTATGGGATCTGGCAACTGTTTTTGTTTTATTTTTCCTATGTCGGTTTTTTCGCTTTTGGGCTGGAGGACGGGATTTATCTGCGCTATGCGGGGTATCGATTTGAGGATTTGGATGCCAAGCGCATGGCGGGGCAATACTATCTGGATATAGGATTTCAGATCGCGGTCGTGGCAGTCGTCGCGGCGCTTGCAAGTGTGTGGCAAGAGGATGCGTCGGCCAAAATTCTGGCTTTGCTGTGTGCCGTCTTGCTCTCTCCGCTGGCGCATTTGTATGGTCTTAGCAGTCTGATTTTACAGATGACCGACAGAATCCGCGAATATGCCAAGTTGGTCTTGCTGGACGGCGTGGTCTTTTTCCTGGGTGCCTGCGCACTTTTGACGCTCGGACTGTATGAATTTCGGTATTTCTATTTCGCCAAATGTTTGTCTGCGATATGCATGGCTTTGGGCGCCGTGTATTACTGCCGGCGTCTTTTGAAACCGCGATGGGAGCCTCTGCGGCGGATTTTTCGGGAAGCCGGCGAAAATATGTCCGTGGGCATCAAATTGATGCTGGCCAATATCGCGAATTTGCTTATCATCGGAAATATCCGCTACGGGATTTCCTTGGGTTGGGATGTGGCGACATTCGGGAAAGTGTCCTTGACGCTCAGTTTGTCGAATTTCCTCCTCGTTTTCATCAATTCCGTCAGTGTGGTTTTTTTCCCGATCATCAAGAGGATGGATGAGACACGGCGCGCGGAGGCGTATCGGGAGATCCGTGACGTGCTGACGTTTCTGCTTTTCGGGGCGCTGCTCAGTTATTATCCACTGAAATGCGTGCTGACTTGGTGGCTTCCGAAATATGCGGACAGCTTGGTCTATATGAGTATCCTATTTCCGGTGTGCGTTTTCGAGAGTAAAATGTGCCTTTTGATCAATACGTATCTGAAAAGTATGCGACAGGAAACTTTGATGCTGAAAATCAATATCGGCAGTGTGCTGGTATCTTTGGCGGTGACATGCCATACGGTGGGCGTTTTTCGGGATTTGGATTTGGCGGTATTTTCTATCGTGGGCGTGTATGCGCTTCGATGCATTGTGGCCGAGCAGGTGACCGGGAAACTCTTGGGATTGTCTCTGGGAAAGGAAATTTTGACAGATGCCTTGATGTGCGGCATTTTCATTGCGACCGGTCGTCTTTTTGACGATTGGCGCTGCATGGCTTTTTACGGAATGGCGTACGGGATGCTGCTGTTTTGGGAAAGAGATCGTTTCCGAAAAACGCTGGCACGGTGCAGACAAGCAGCGTGACGGGGTGCTTGAAAGGGCTTGGAAGGATTTATTTTGAATGGAGGCCGGAAGATGAAATTTGTGGAGGAAGTAAAATCTCTTGCGACGGATAGGGAAAAGCGTACGGAAATATGGGGGAATCTCATCGGAGCTGTCTTGGGCGATCCGGCTGCAACCGTGAAGGTTGTGGGAGGGCTTTGGGGACTCCCTGATCAAATATTTTGGGCCAAAATGGAAATGTTTCTGCAGGGAATCTATTCAGAGGAGAAAGATCGAGAACGGCTCTGTGTGAAGTTTGAGGAAATAGGGAAAAAGGAGGAGAGCGCGTTTCGACTGATATCCATCATTGATCGGGTGGAGTCTATGCAAAAAATCCGGTATCTGATCCGTGCTACGCGATGCTTGATGGATGGGCGCATTGATTGTCCGATTTATTTTCGGATTTGCCATATGGTCATGCATGCGCTGGAAGAGGATTTGGAGTTTTTGAAGGAACATATGGGAGATAAGGAGTTTCCGTACAGTGCTTCCGTGCAAGGACTTTTGGCAGTAGGGCTGATGTACCAGAGTGTCATTCGCTTCGATGATGAGCTTAAATATTCTTTCGATCCTTTTGCAGGAATGGTTTATTATTACGCTTTGGATGAAGGTCTGGAGGCGGATTTGGGCTCCGCGGGAAAATTTTCTAAAATCGGGAATCCACGGACGCAAGTGGAACTGCCAACGGCAACAGATGAGGATGTCGAGGGCCTTTTTCGGTAGGCTTGGTGAGCGCTTGACGGTTGCATAATCCGTTGTCCCGTAATCCGTATAATCGTGAACCGTGGACCAGGCGCGAGATACTTAGTGCTCCATGGGATGTGAGGAATGGATAACGGATAACGGATAACGGACAGCGGACAGCGGACGGCGGTCAACGGATTGCAGGGGCGTTTCTCGATGTACAAATGAAAAGCGGCGCGAATTTTGAGAGTGTTTCTTTGTTTCAAAGTTCGCGCCGCAGGGCTATTAGAATAGTTCTATTCGATCCAGTAGGAAGTCCGGCAAATTGCAATGTAGGAAGCCTTTGTCGTCATAATAGTGATGGGGGATGTCATTTCTAATCACAATTTTTTTGTAAAAGTCGCCGGTGAGGGTGAAGGAATGAAGCTCGGCCGCGGCTTTTTTTTCTTGGCTCATTTCATAGGCGCTTTGGATGTAGATTCTTCTGTCTAGGTCATTGACGACGAAATCAATTTCTTTTTGGATTTTGTTGTCGTTTCGTCGGTCGTAGACAACGCCTACATCGACTTTGTAGCCGCGTCGTATGAGTTCGTTGTAGATGATGTTTTCCATGATGTGTCCCGGGTCGTATTGGCGGTAGTTGAGCCGGGCGTTTCTTAGGCCGATATCGGTGTAGTAGTATTTGTTCGGGTAGTGGAAGTAGGATTTGCCTTTGATGTCGTATCGCTTGGCTTCGGATACGAGGAATGCGTCTTCCAGTTTCGTGATGTAGGCGCTGACTAGGTTCCGGTCTACTTTTTCTCTGATGGAGCTGCCGATGGCGTTGGCGATGTTTGCCGGGTTTGTGAGGGAGCTGATGGAGGAGGCCAGGTAGTCAAGGATGTTCGCAAGGATGTCTTCTCTTTGGATCCGGCCGTGTTCTTTCAGGTCTTTCATGTAGGTTTCGGAAAATAGGTCGCTTAGGTACTCCATTTTTTCTCGATCGGTGTGTTTCGCGGTGAGTTCGGGCATGCCGCCGAAGCGCATGTATTGGGTCAGGAGGTCTTTTTCGTTTCCTCCGTAGAAGTCGTAGAGTTCTTTAAAGGATAAGGGGTATACGTGAATCTGTGTGGATCGTCCTCGAAATTCGGTGGCGATGTCGCCGGATAGCATTTTGGAGTTGCTTCCGGTCACGTAGACGTCCAGGTTTTTGTAGCCTTTGAGTTCGTTGAGCATGTCATAGATGGTGATGTCGTCTGCGCCGTATTCGTTTTTTATGGTCGCTTTTTTGGAGAGTTGCACTTCGTCGATAAAAAGATAAAGTTTTTCGTCGGGTCTGCCGGTTATTGTTTTTTCTACCATGTCACATAAAGCGATTGGGTTTCTGTAAATCAAATATTTTCTTTTGTCGAGTTCCAGTTTGAGGATGTTTTCTGTTTTCACGCCGGAGGAAATAAGGAAGTCATAGAAGATGTGAAATAGGAGTGTCGACTTGCCGGCTCTTCGTAGTCCGGTGATGACTTTGATATTTCCATCCCACATGGCTGATTGTATTTTTTTCAGATAGTCGTCTCTTGCTATCATGGTTACACCTCCGGAATATCTGTATTTCAGGACGGCACCGTCCCAAGTTATAGATATTATATCTGTTTTGAGGGTGGATATCAATCGTGTAAGGAATTGGCAGTCGCGGGATATGAAGGGGCTTGAAAGGGCTTGTGGGGGCACATGGTGGTGCGGTCCGATGTCCGTGAACCGTATAACCGTGAACCGTGCGTGAATTACTTAGTGTTTCATGGGATGTGAGATTCGGTAACAGGCTTGAACAGGCTTGAAAAGGCTTGATTTCCCCTATCAAATTGCTTTGCGGCTTCGGCGCCAAATGATAAAGCAAAAAAGTTCTCCTTGATCAAGCCTTATCAAGCTGTCCGCCAAAGCAAGAACGCAAGATGACGGAAAAAGCCATTTTCCCTCCTCATCAAGCCGTATCAAGCTTTGCGCTCTATGTGAGATTCGGATAACGGATAACGGATAACGGAGGGCCGTGGACCGTGGACCGTGAACCGTGCGTGAGATACTTAGTGCTTCATGGGATGTGAGGAACGGATAACGGTAAACGGACAACGGACAACGGAGGGCGGTGGGCGGTGAATAAGATGGGAAACCAAATGATTCACCGCCTTTTTATACCTTCCAATGCCTGGGGACAAAAATATCGTCGAAGAGGGCGATGGCGTGATTGTCTGTGAGGCCTGCTATGAGATCTTTGACGGCTTCGGAGAGATCGGCCGCCAGCTCGCGGCGCTCGGCCGGGACTTTGTCGGGATGTTTCATATAGTAATCGTAAAGCATTTGCACGACGCCGTAGCCGCGCTCGCGATCCGGAATGAGCGGCGGGGAAATATAGACGCGGTCAAACATGAAACGGCGGAAGGCCATCAACATGGCGTAGCCTTCTTCGCTCATCGAGACGTCCGGTTTTCCTGTGGAATGATCGATGAGATCGGTGACCATGGCCGTGATCATTTGGGAATGGCGTTCTCCCATAAATGTGCGGACATCGGCGGGAAGATCGGCTGCCGTGAGGAGTCCGGAGGCCACCGCATCGTCGTAATCGTGGCAAAGATAGGCGATGCGATCCGCGAATTTAATCAGACGTCCTTCCAATGTCGAGGCGAGGAGATCGCCCGTGTGGTGTAAAATTCCGTCGCGTACCTGCCGTGTGAGATTGAGGCCGCGCCCATGTTTCTCTAAGACTTCCACAATGCGCACGCTCTGCTCATTATGCTCAAAATGTCCGCTGATGTCCCGCAGCGCCGATTCGCCGACGTGTCCGAAAGGCGTGTGCCCCAGATCGTGTCCGAGCGCAATCGCTTCCGTGAGATCTTCATTCAAAGCGAGCGCTCGCGCCATCGTCCGCCCGACTTGCGCCACTTCCAGCGTGTGCGTCATCCGCGTCCGAAACAAATCCCCTTGCGGCGCGATGTATACTTGTGTCTTGTGTTTCATATTGCGGAAGGATCCGCTATGCAAAATCCGATCTCGGTCCCGCTGAAAATCGGTGCGAATCGGGCAGACGTCATCCTCCCGGTCTCGCACCGCGTCACGTGACAGACAGGCATAGGGCGCCAAAAGTTTCGTTTCATTCTCTTCAAATCGTTCTCGTATCGTCATGGAAATATCCTCCTTTGGTTTTCATTGTAACACAAAAGCGGAGAGGATGGAGAGGGCGGCGAGAGCTTTTCTTTTGCCGCGCCGGGCGTTTTATGCATTGCCGATCAGCCGGCAGACGCTTGTTTGTGTTTTTCTGCAATTGACACTCACCGTTTCTTTATATTATAATAACGCTGTTACGGTGTAGACAGATACACAGCCATCAAAGCAAGGAGGTGTGACGTATGGCAAAAATGACATTCCAGCCGAATAATACCTGGAGAAAACGCACGCACGGTTTCCGCGCCCGCATGAAGACGAAAGCAGGCCGCATTGTGCTCAAGAGAAGAAGAGCCAAGGGCAGAAAGGTCCTGAGTGCCTGATTCGATGAGCGCAGAAGAGAGACGGTATCGGCTGACGCCTTCCATGCGCATTCGCAAAAGTGCGGAGTACCGCAAAATTTATGCGCGTGGGAAACGGGTCGGCAATCGGGCCGGGCTCTTGTATGTGACAAAGGCCTCCGGGCGGCCGATCCGGATCGGGTTTGTCACGACGAAAAAAATCGGTCACGCGTTTGCCAGAAATCGGGCTCGCCGTCTGATGAAAGAGGTCTACCGCCTTCATCGGCACGAGCTCAGAGACGGCCGGGAAGCGGTGCTCTTGGCGGGCAGTTTCTTGACGGAGGCGACGTATGAAGAGGCCGAAAAAGCGATTCTCGCCCTGTGGCGCAAGGCGGGATTGTGGAAGGAGTCGGAAGAATGAGGAGGCGCGGATGAAAATATTGCTGATCGCACTCATTCGTTTCTATCGCCGGTATCTTTCCCCGCTCAAATCGCCGTGCTGTCGGTTCGTGCCGACATGCAGCGAGTATGCGCTCGAAGCAATCCAAAAATACGGAGCCGCGAAAGGCGGTTTCTTGGCGGTCAAAAGGATCTTGAAATGCCATCCTTTTCACAAGGGCGGCTATGATCCCGTGCCGTAAATGGATTGCTTTTTTGTTTCTCATTTTCTGTTTCCGGACGGCGCATGAAATGCAGAGCGCAAGTCCTTTCCACCGGATCGGCGGATGAAACGAAGGCCGCCGCCGATGAGGAGAAAAACGTATGTCAGATTTTCAAATCCCGGTATTCGCGTGGCTCGTGGGGGTGCTGGCGGATTGGATGCGCATCGCGCTGACACTCTGCTATGAATTCACGAAAAGCATGGGATTTCCCAGCTACGGGATCGCGATTATCGTCCTGACTTTATTCATCAAATTGCTCTTGCTCCCCTTGGCGATCAAGCAGATTCGCTCCATGAAAGGGATGCAGGAAATCCAACCGAAAATCAAGCAACTTCAGCAGAAATATAAAAACGACAAGGCGAAGCTTTCGTCGGAAATGCAGCGGTTGTATCGGGAAAACAATGTGTCGCCATTGGCCGGCTGTCTGCCGCTTTTGATTCAAATGCCGTTTTTGGTCGCGATTTACTACGCATTGCAGGGCTTTTCCTATGATCCGGGGCACGAAAGTTTCCTGTGGCTGGAGAGTCTTGCCGAGGCGGATACCACGTACATTTTGCCGGTGCTTTCCACACTCTCGACTTGGTTTATTTCCTACCAGACCACGCCGAAAAATGTGCAGGGCTCGCAGAAGACGATGCTGTATTTCATGCCGCTTTTCATCGGGTATATCAGCCTGAATTTCCCGAGCGGGCTCGTCATTTACTGGGTCGTGTGCAATCTGTTTCAGATGGTGCAGCAGTTGATTATGTTCCACGGGGACAAGAAACCGGATGAAATGAAGCGCGGCGTCGTCACGGTGGACGCACCGAATCGCCCGAAGAAAAAAGTCGTGAAAAAAGTCGTCGTGAAGAAGGTCGCGAAGAAAAAACCGTCCGGAGAGCAGTCTTCCGAGGCGGCGCAGTCGAAAAAAGCGAAGTCCGAGGACTCCGGGAAAGAGGGATAATATGCAAAGTGTCAAAATAACCGGGAAAACGGTGGAAGAAGCGGTGCAAAAGGCGCTGCTGGAGCTGGGAATCGAAGAGGCGGACGCCGATATCCGCGTGCTCGAAGAGGGGACGAAGGGCATTTTCGGCCTGGGCAAAAAAGACGCGGTCGTCGAAGTTTCCGTCAAGGGCAGCGAGTCGGCTCCCGAGGCGGCGGCAGCGGCTGTCGCGGCGATTTTCGCGGGCGAAGAAACGGCGAAAACACCGGAAACGCTCGCAGAGACGTCGGAACCGGCACAAGTGCCGGCAGAAGAAATCAAAGAAGAGACCGCCGAAGTCGAAGCGAATGGCGAGAAACCGGAGCGGAAACGCGAAGAGCGCCCTTTCTCTAAAGAGGAGCAGGATGAGACGGCGGAAGAAGCGAAAAAATTCTTGGAAGGGATTTTCCGCGCCATCGGGCTCAGCGTCACGATGGAAAAGATGGCAAATGAAGATCGCATTTTGATCAATCTTCATGGCGACGGCCTCGGCGTCCTGATCGGGAAACACGGCCGTACGCTCGCGAGTTTACAATACCTCACGAATTTGGCGGCCGGAAAACTGTACCATCATCGGTATTTCGTCCTGCTCGACGTGGAAAATTATCGCATTCGCCGTGAGCAGACGCTGACGACCTTGGCGATTCGGTTGGCGGAAAAAGCGAAGCGCACGGGCGCTCCCGTGTCTCTTGAGCCGATGGATCCGGCGGAGCGCCGCATGATTCATCTCGCGCTGCAGGAAGATCCCGACATCGTGACGGAAAGCGAAGGCGAAGGCGCGCGCCGTCACATCGTCATTCTGCCGAAAAAGTAAGAATTAGAAATGTGCGGGCCTGTGAAAATACATTTTCACAGGCCCGCACAACTATTTCATATAAAATCACGCGGGATGGCTCCCCGCAGAGCTCTTGTCGTGCTTCATTTCCTTTCTTTTCCGAAAAAGAAAGGATGGCGGGTGAGGCCTCTTCGAC
>CAVEFO010000038.1:0-19066 GCA_963615055.1 Lachnospiraceae bacterium | reverse complement strand
AACCGTTATGGGTCTACTTTTTTCTCAGGTGTTCAATTTCATTTTACAACCTACCAAATTGGATTTTTGTAGTAAAATAAGAAAATTAAAATGGATGAGGAGGGCGTATGACGGAGTGGCGACATCGCGTGCATTTTCAGGAAACGGATGGGATGCGCGTCGTGTATCACGGGAATTATCTGAATTGGCTGGAGGCGGCGCGGGTGGAGTATCTGCGTTCGTGCGGCATTACGTTGTCGGATTTGATGGCGCGGGGCATCGTGTTTCCCATCGTGGACGTGCATGTGAAATATTTGGCTCCGGCGCGTTTTGACGATGAAATCATCGTGCGGGCGTATTTGACGGAAGCGTCGCGGGCGAAGATTGTCTTTGCGTATGAAATCGTGCGGGAGGCGGATGGCGTGCAGCTTGTCGCGGCGACGTCGGTCGGGACGTTCACGTCGATGGAAACGGGACGGATTGTGCGGCTGCCGCAGGATTTGGCGACGCCGCTTTGTGAAATGGCAGCGGAGGACGGAAAGGGATATCATGGATAATCGACCGATTGGGGTGATGGATTCGGGAGCCGGCGGGCTCACGGCGGCGCGTGTCTTGAAAGCGCGGTATCCGAAGGAAACGATTGTGTATTTCGGCGACTCGGCCAGGAATCCGTACGGGGAGCGGCCGCGGGAGGAAATCGCCCGCTTGGCGGCGGAAGGGAAAGCGTTTCTTCTGTCGCAGGATGTGAAGGCGGTCGTCATCGCGTGCAATACGATTACGTTTAATGTGCCGCCGGCTTTTTATGAGGAAACAGTGCCGGTCGTCGGGATGAGTCTTGATTTTTCGGCGATTCCGAGGGTGTCTCGTGTGGCGATTTTTGCGACGCCGGCTTCGATTGCGACGCATCGGCATAAGGAGGGGGTCTTGCGGGCGCTGCCGGGGGCCGATGTCGTCGAGGTGCCGTGCGAAGGGCTTGCGGGCGCGGTGGAGCGTGTGGCGCCGCGTGAGGAAATCCGCGCTCTCGTACAAAATTTAACGGAAACGCATCATGCGCAAGGGGCGGAAGCGGTGATTTTCGGCTGCACGCATTATCCGCTGATTCGAGATGTCTTCGAGGAGATTTTTCCCGGCGCATTTCTACTGGATCCGGCGGAGAAAACGGTCGAGGAGGCCATGCGGATTTTGTCGGAAAAGGATGCGCTTTCGAATGCGGCAAGCGAGGATGTGTATTGGTTTTCCGGAGACACGGCGGCGCCGCAGAAATTGCTGTCGGCCGTGATGGGAGAGAGGGCTGTGGCTGGAAAGTTAGCAGTTAGCAGTGAGCAGTGAGCAGTTGTGCGCGATTGGTATTTTGTGTCACATAGAGCTGTTGTCCGTTGACCGTGAACCGTGAACCGTTATCCGTGTGTGAGAAACTTTTGTGCTCCACGGGAGGGATTGGCAGGCCTGATGAAGGCTTGAAATGGCTTGAAAGGGCTTGATGGTGTCTCATGGAGGTGCTGTCCGTGAGCCGCCCTCCGTGAACTGTGCGCGAGGACTTTGGGTTTCAAGGGATGTGCCGGACGGTAAACGGTTAACGGAGGGCGGATAACGGCTTGAAAGGGCTTGATGGTGTCACATAGTACTGTTGGCCGTTATCCGTGTAATCGTGAACCGTGTGCGGGACGCCGAAGGCATAAAAAATGCGCGAAGCGACATTGGTAAGGGTTTTCAAGCCTTTTCAAGCTTTTATCTCTATGCGACACCCGGTTAACGGACAACGGACAACGGATAATGGTATAATACATACAGAATGTCACATAGTATTGGAGGAGGAAAGTCGGTATGGCTTGGATTTGGTTTCTGCTGATTCCGGTGGTGTTGTTGCTGCTGGTGTGCCTCTGTTTCTTGGGGTATTGGTATGTCTGCGCGAGGCAGGGGGATTGCGATTTCCGGTTGCTTTCGCGGCAAAAGACGCCGTTTCACGTGGAGAAACTCGATCAGTCGACGGCGATTTTGTCGGCGACGGTGCCCATTCGGAATGCCGGTCGGCAGGGCGGGACCATCATGGATTGTTTTGCACGGCCGTATCTGCCTCGCGAGCAGTATGATGCGGCGAAGCTTCGCGCGATTGTTTACGATGTGAAGCGGGTGCGCGAGGATGATTATTGGGAAGCGCTCATCGTGTATGCGGGCGACGAAGTGAAGCTTTGCGTGAAACTTACGCTTACGGCGACGACGGGAAATATTCTCCGTGATTTGGAAACGTTTCCCGATATGCCGATCGATATCATTTTCCAGACGGTCGGCCGCAGCGATTGGGAATACAGAAAAGGCCGGATTTATCTGGAGGCCGAGGAGCTTCGCAGTGCGTTGTATGAACATGTATCGGGAGGGCGCGCATAATGGAATTGGAATTGGTGCCGGTCCGGACCCGGATTTTGACGCATAAAGATGACATCGCGGCGGTGATCAAAGAATACGCGGCGGATGTGACGGACAAGGATATCATTTGCACGGCGGAGTCGGTGCTGGCCATCACGCAGGGTCGCTACGTGCGCCCGGAGGAGCTTTCGCCGACGTGGCAGGCGCGGCTCATGAATCGTTTTGTCCCGGCAGCGGGCTCGATGGCGAGCATTTACGGGATGCAGGCGGCGATGGAAGAGGAAGGGAAATGGCGGATGCTCTTCTGGTTCATCGTTGCGGCGATTGGAAAATGTTTCGGAAAGAGCGGGATTTTCTATGCGAAATGCCGCCAAGCGTCTCTTTGCGACGATGTGACGGGCACGATGCCGCCTTTTGATAAATGCATTGTCTACGGCCCGGCGGATGCGGATGAGGTCTGCGAGAGAATCGTCAAGGAAACGGGAGCGTACGGCGCGGTTGTGGCGGATGTGAATGATTTGAAACGCGCGGCGGTGCTGGGCAAGAGCGGTAAACTCGATCCGAAGAAAATTGCGAAAATTTTGATTGATAATCCGTTCGGAAACGCGAGCCAGAAGACGCCGATTGTTATCATTAAAAACTTTAAGGACGCGGAGGGATGACTTCTTCCGTTATCCGTTATCCGTGAACCGTGAACCGTTGACCGTGAACCGTGAACCGTTGACTGTGGACCGTGCGTGAGGACTTTGGGTTTCATGGGATGTGACGGGCGGTAAACGGAAGACGGAAGACGGGCTTGATGGGGCTTGAAAGGGCTTGAAAGGGCTTGATGGTGTCACAATGAAGGTGCTGTCCGTGGACCGTGGACCGTGAACCGTGCGTGAGGACTTTGGGTTTCAAGGGATGTGACGGGCGGTAAACGGTAAACGGAAGACGGATTACGGGCTTGAAAGGGCTTGATGGTGTCACATGGAGGTGCTGTCCGTTATCCGTGAACCGTGAACCGAGCTTGAGAACCTTGGATTTCATGGAGTGTGACGGACGGTAAACGGTAAACGGTAAACGGAAGACGGGCTTGACGGGGCGGTGGAAAATGATTTCAGGGTTTCCACCGCCTTTTTTTGTGACGATTTTGCGTGGGGAATTTTTGCGGTTGCCGTTTCCTTATTTTTCAAAATTAGGCGCGGTCATGATATAATTAAATATTACAGGAATGGAATGGCAGGAGATTTTATGGAGCGAAAATATTTTACCGTCACGTACGGTTGCCAGATGAATGAATCCGATACCGAGCGCATCAATGGCGAGCTTTCCGCAATCGGTTGCACGGAGGCCGCGCGGATGGAAGAGGCGGATATCATCATCTTGAATACGTGCAGCATCCGTCAAAACGCCGAGGAGAAGGTGTACGGAAAAATCGGCGAGATTTCTCAAATCAAAAAGAAAAATCCGAAGCTTTTGGTCGGAGTCATGGGTTGCATGGCGCAGGAGAACAAGGGGAAACTCATCAGTCGTATGCCAATCATCGATTTCGTCTTGGGTCCGTATCACATTCAGGATCTCGGCGACGTCATTCGAAATGAGACGGAGAAACGGGAGCACATCGTCCGCACTGAGCTTCGGCCGCAGCGCGTCACCGATTACAGCGAGCTTTCGGCGAAACGGAAAAGTCATGTCTTTGCTTGGGTGCCGATCATGCAGGGTTGCAATAAATTTTGCACGTACTGTATCGTCCCGTATGTGCGCGGTCGTCAGACGAGCCGCACGGTGGCGGATATTGTCTCCGAGGCGCGGGCGCTGGCCGCTGAAGGCTACAAAGAAATCACGCTCTTGGGGCAAAATGTCAATTCGTACGGTCTGGATTTCAAAGACGGCACGGATTTTGCGACGCTCATTCGTGCACTGGACGAGGTGGACGGGCTGTATCGCATTCGTTACATGACGTCGCATCCGCGCGATATGACGTGGGACATGGTCGACGCGATGGCTGCATCGCCGAAAGTTGCGCGCCATATGCATCTCCCGGTGCAGCACGGTGATGATGAGATATTGAAACGAATGAATCGCGGCTATACAATCGGACATTTTTCGGAGCTTTTGGCGTATGTGCGCGAAAAAATGCCCGATATCGCCGTCACGACGGATATCATCACGGGGTTTCCGGGGGAAACGGAGGCCGCGCACGAGGCGACGCTTCGTCTTTTGGAGGATGCCCGATTCGATTCGGCGTACACTTTTATTTATTCGCCCAGAGTTGGCACGCCGGCGGCGAAAATGGAGAATCAGATTCCGGAGGAAACAAAGAAACGCCGCTTGCAGGAGCTGATGGACGTCCAAAATCGGATTTCCTTGTACATCAATCAAAAGGATGAGGGCAGGACGTTCACCGTCATTGCCGAGGGCGAGACGAAGCAGGATCCCGGGCATTGGTATGGGCGCACGTCCGGGAATAAAATGATTATTTTTGAGAAACCGGAGGGCATCGCGGTGGGCGATATTCTTCGCGCCAAAGTGACGCAGGCGCAGACATGGGTGCTGAAGGGGGAAATTGAGGCGTAAGCGCCATTTCCCGTGAATGGGTTTTGTGCGCCTTACGGCGCGTGGATAGTTAGTAGTTAGCAATTAGCAGTGAGCAGTTATCGAAAGAGGAAGTGCTTCGCGCGATTTTTTTAAAGCTTATCGCCGCAGATGACACAGAAACTGCTAACTGCTCACTACTCACTGCTAACTTTTGTCCCCTCCACCTGACGGGCCTCCTTGCGCGTCGCTTGGCCGGTCACAAAAAAGGTGATGGCCAACGCAAAGGAACAAAAGGCTTCCCGCGCACGGTTAACGGTTACACGGTCAACGGTCAGCAGCACCATGTGACACCATCAAGCCTTATCAAGCCTTATCAAGCCTTTCGCTAACATCAAAATCCCCTTTTTTACGAAACAGGAGCCTCAACTCATGTCCGTTACACCGTTTATGCAGCAATACATGGCCGTCAAGGAACGCGTCCCCGATTGTTTGGTGTTCTTTCGGCTGGGCGATTTTTATGAAATGTTCTATGAAGACGCCGAGATCGGGTCGCGGGAGCTTGAGCTGACTTTGACGGCGCGGGCCGCGGGGAAGGAAGAGAAAGCGCCGATGTGCGGGGTGCCGTATCATGCGGCGGAGACGTACATTTATCGCCTGATTCAAAAGGGGTACCGCGTCGCAATCTGCGAGCAGCTGGAAGATCCGAAGGCGACGAAGGGGCTCGTGAAGCGCGATATCGTCAAGATTGTCACGCCCGGCACGATTCTGTACGAGAATGCCATTGCGGCGAAATCGAATAATTATCTCGCCTATATAATAGAGGAAACGGGACATATCGTGCTGCTTTTGGCGGATATTTCCACCGGGGAATGTGCGTACGGGACGTGGGACGTCAAGAAGGAATTCGACGGTTTCTTGGATATGCTTTGCGTCCACAATCCTGCCGAGGCGGTGTTGGATGTGTCCGACGATACGTATCTTAAGATTGAAAGCTATGCGGCGGCGCGCTTGGGTGGGTGTCTTTTGGAACGGCGGAGCGCGGAAGAGGAGACGGCGCCCCTGCCGGAGGTCGCGGCAGAGATTCGAGAGGAGGCGGTCCGAAAAGCGCTGCGCGGACTTTCCGGCTATCTGGCCGAAGTGATGCGCGGCGATGTCGCCGGGGTGCGTACGCTGCGTTCCCTTCGTGAAGATCGCGTCGTGCTGCTCTCTGAGGAGACGCTTCGCAATCTGGAAATTACCCGCAACATGTGGGACGGCGGGCGACGCGGCACGCTTTTGGAAATTTTGGATTATACGGAAACGCCGATGGGCGCGCGGCTGTTGCGGCGTTGGCTTGAGCGGCCGCTCACGGATATCAATGCGATTACGCTTCGGCAGGATGCGATTGAGGAGCTTTGTGCGCATACGACGGAACTTTCAAAATTGCAGGGACTTTTGTCGAAAATTTTTGATTTCGAGCGTATCTTGACGCGCATCGAGGCGAATACGACATCTCCGAAAGATTTGCTGTCGCTTAAATCGTCGCTTGCCGTCCTGCCCGCATTGAAACAGCTTTTGGGCGGCGCGTCATCGCTTCTTTTGCAAAAATTGACGGATTCCATTCATCTCCATGAGGCGGTTTTTACCTTGCTGGACAGTGCGATGGATGAGAACGGCACGGGAAACGTGAAGGACGGGCATTACATCAAAGCCGGGTACAATGCCGAATTGGACGAACTTCGCGCCATCACGGAGAATAGTCGTCGTTTCATTGCGGAGCTGGAAGAGAAGGAAAAGGAAAAGACCGGTATCAAGCTGAAAATCGGCTTCAATAATGTATTCGGATACTACTTTGAAATTTCCCACGCGAACAAATTGCCGATTCCGGAGTATTACACCCGCAAGCAGACATTGGCAAATGCGGAGCGCTACATCACGCCCGAGCTCAAGGAATTTGAAATCAAAGCGCTGACGGCCAAGGAAAAGACCGAGCAGCTGGAAATGAAATTGTATCAGGATGTGAAAGCCGAATTGCGTCCGGCGGTGGCGGATATCCTGTCCACGGCGCGTGCGATTGGCGAGGTGGATACGCTCGCGTCCCTTTCGCGGGCGGCGGTGAAGGAGCGGCTGATGCGGCCGCAAATCACGCGCGAGGAAGGGATTTCCATCACGGAGGGGCGGCATCCGATGATGGCACGCGCTCTCAAAAATGAAATGTTTGTGCCGAATGATACGCGCCTTTCCCATAAAGATGCCGAAATTCACATCATCACCGGGCCGAATATGGCCGGGAAATCGACGTATATGCGCCAGGTCGCGATTTTGGTATTGCTCGCGCAGACGGGGAGTTTCATTCCGGCCAAGAGCGCCGCAATTTGCCCCGTCGATCGGATTTTCACGCGCATCGGCGCTACGGACGACATTTTGAACGGGCAGAGCACCTTTATGGTCGAAATGCAGGAAGTCTCGGCGATTCTCCGCGCGGCGACGAAACATTCGCTCATCATCATGGACGAAATCGGGCGCGGGACCAGCACGTATGACGGCATGAGCATCGCGCGCGCCGTCGTGGAATATTTGGAAAAGAAAATTCACGCCTACACACTTTTTGCGACGCATTATCACGAGCTCGCGGCGCTGGAGGCGACGAGTGCCGTCATTAAAAATTTCACGGTGACGGTGAAGGAAAGAGGCAAAGACATCACGTTTCTTCGGCGTATCGTCCCCGGTTCGGCCGACAAGAGCTACGGGATTCACGTCGCGCGGCTGGCGGGTCTTCCGGAATCGCTGCTGGAGCGGGCGGAAGATATTTTGGAAAATTTGGAAACGGGAAACGGTGCCCCGCAGGAAGCCAAGCCGGCGGCAGAGGCGCAGGGATACGGTGACCTGTTCGCCGATCCCATCATTGAAAAATTGAAACAGATCGATGCCTTGGCGCTGACGCCCATCGAGGCCATCAACACGCTGTATCAGCTCAGCATGGAAGCAAAGGAGACACACTGATGCCGAAAATTCATGTTTTGGACGAAATCACGGCGAATCAAATTGCCGCCGGCGAAGTCGTCGAGCGTCCGATGAATGCCGTCAAAGAGCTCACGGAAAATGCAATCGATGCGGGCGCGACGGAGATTGAGATCGAAATCGAGGGCGGCGGCGTCACATTCGTGCGTATCACGGACAATGGCTGCGGGATGTCGCCGGAGGATGCAAAGCTGTCCGTCGTGCGCCATGCGACGAGCAAAATCCGGAGCGTCGACCAGATTTATCACATCGCGTCGCTCGGTTTTCGCGGAGAGGCACTGGCCAGTATCGCCGGCGTATCCAAAATGACGGTGACGACGCGCACAAAGGAAGCGGAGAGCGCGACCGTCTTGCAAATCGAGGGCGGAAACGTCAAGGAAATCACGGCGGCCGGCGCACCGGTGGGGACGACGATTCGCGTAGCGGATCTTTTCTATAATGTGCCCGCGCGGAAAAAATTTCTCAAAACGGAGCGCACGGAGACGTCGCGCATCACGCAGATGATCGGGAAACTCGCGATGGCGAATCCGGATATTTCCTTTCGCCTCATCCATGACGGGCGGACGACATTGGAAACGCCGGGAAACGGGCGGCTTTTGGATGTGCTGACGGCGCTTTACGGCGTGGATGTCGCCGGGGAAATGCTGGATGTCCGCGAGGAAACGGACGTCGCGCTCATCGAAGGTCTCATTTCCAAGCCGTCGCTTTTGAAATCGAGCCGCGAGCGCCAGACGGTCTTGGTGAATCGGCGCGTCGTCGAGAATGCGACGGTGTCGAAAGCGATTGACAATGCATACCATTCGCTCTTGCCGAAAAACGGCTATCCCGTCGTCGCGCTGCACATCCATGTGGCGCCGGAGACGATTGACGTCAATGTCCATCCGCAAAAGCGCGAGATCAAATTTGAGGACGAGCAGGCGATTTTCCGCCTCGTGTACCATGCGGTGCTGGGCGCTTTGACGTCGCAGAATACGCCGGAAGCCGTCGCGGCGTCCATGGCGGGGACGAAACCGAAGGAAACATTGCCGGATGCGGCGCGGGAAACGGTCATGGCAATGCCGGTCGCTTCTGAGGAAAACAGAAATCAAACAGCGGAATCGCTCCGCGAAAATATGGCGCAGAGCGCTTACGGCGGCGCGACGCAAAACGCTTCGGCGCCGATGTGGGGGGCGGGCAGCGGCGCAAGAAGTACATACACGCCGCACGTTTCCGCCGAAGCGATTCACAGCAAGGAAAGTGTATTTCCGGAGTGGTCGCGGCCGGAGATGACGTCCTCTCCGCTTTTTGACGTGCCGACGGTCGATGAGGACGCGGAGCCCGTCATCCCGCTCGGGCAAATTGCCGATTGTTTCATCGTGTGCCGGCATGGGAAGGATTTGTATCTCATCGATCAGCACGCCGCCCATGAGCGCGTCCGCTACGACCGTTTTGCGGCGGCGACGGACGGGATTCCCACGCAGGATGTCCTCGTGCCCTATCTCGTCTCCGTCGATGCGGAGGATATGCCGCTGCTCTTGGACCATGCGGATCGGATCGCGCAGCTTGGCATTTCATTTGAGCAGGCCGGACCCGATGTCATTCGCGTCACGGCGGCGCCCGAAGACTTGGGCGAGGCCGACACGGAGCGTGCGGTGCGAGCCATCGCGGCGGCGCTGCACGAAAAAGATTTGCCGTCCGCCGAGGCGCTGCGTCACCGGATGATGGCTTACGCGGCCTGTCGGGGCGCGATAAAAAAAGGCGATCCGCTGAATATCCGCCAAATGCGCGAGCTCATTTCCGAATTGTTTGCGACCTCGCGTCCTTTCGTGTGCCCGCACGGCCGCCCGACGATTGTCCGCTTTACGCCGGATGAATTGGGCCATCTCTTCCACCGCACATGAGGCCGGTCCGATGCTGATGGCGACGACGATTCACCGCGCGCCGGCTTTTGTTTCCGATTATGCGAAGGGGCGCGCCGCGGCCTTGGGCATTCCGTATCGCGAGCGCAGCGGAAATATTTCGCAAATGAAGGAAACGGACGCCGATACGCTCTTGGTGTACGGGAAACGCGGCGTGACGCTTCTGGACAGGGGAAACACATATGCGTACCACACCGGTACGGCGGCTGTTCGTCTGCTTTCGCTCCAAAGAGGGGAGCGCGACCGACTGTGTTCGCTTTTGCCGCCGGGGACGAAGACGGTGCTCGACGCGACATTCGGCGAAGGAAAGGACAGCCTTGTCCTGTCGTATTTTTTGGAAGAGCGGGGGCGCGTCACGGCGCTCGAAAAAAGTACGGCGCTTTATGAAATCGGGCGCGACGCCGTTTGGCGTTATCAAGATCAAAATCCCGCGATTACGGCGGCGCTTCGGCGGATTGTTTTGCTGCATACGGATATGCGAGAATTTTTGGCGCAGGCGGCGGAGAATTCTTTTGACGTCGTCTATATCGACACCATGTTTCGCGTGCCGGTCAATCGCGAGACGGTCAATGTCGAAGCCTTTCGCGGCGCGGCGGCCAAGGATACGGTGGACGGCGCGCTTCTTTCGGCGGCGCTTCGCGTGGCGGCCAAAGCCGTCATCGTGAAAGAGCGCCCATTTTCCGAAATTTTCCGGACATTTCCGTTCGCGAAGACGGAGCACAAAAAAGGACAGCAGACGGCGTACGGCGTGATGGAGAAGAAGGGGGCGGCGGGAAATCGATAAGAAATATTCGCTCGTGACGATTTTGGGACCGACGGCCTCCGGGAAAAGCGCACTCGCCGTGGCGCTGGCTAAATCGCTGGGAAGCTGTATTGTTTCCGGCGACGCGTATCAAGTGTATCGCGGCATGGACATCGGCACCGCAAAAATCACGGCAGACGAGATGCAGGGCGTCCCGCATTTTCTGATTGATGAATTGGATCCGGCGGAGCCATATTCCGCTGCGCTTTTTTGCGAGAAGGCGGCAGCGATTATCGCGCGCGAGAACGAAAGCGGCCGCATTCCCATTCTGTGCGGCGGCACGGGGCTTTACATTCAAAGTCTTCTCGAAGGCTATCGTTTCCTGCCGAAAGCCGAAGAAACAAAAGAAATTTGGCAAGATTTTTATCACAAATATGGAAACGACGCGCTTGCGGCGGAAATCCGAAAACGGAGCCCCGACGCGGAGATTCCCGTCGATCCGCAGAGACGGATTCGGCTTTTGTCTCTCCTTGATGCGGGGAAATGGGAGGGACCGGCTGAAAAAAGCGGAGAAATCATGTATAATGGAGCCGTCATCGGCATTCGGACGGAGCGGGCGGATTTGTATGAGGCCATCAACCGCCGCGTGGACGCCATGGCGGAGGCGGGACTCGTTTCCGAAGTGCAAAAACTTTTGGACAGCGGCATCACGCCGGATGTGCCCTCGCTTCGCGCCATCGGGTACAAGGAAATCGTTTCCTATCTGGCGGGCGGGATGACATGGGCGGAAGCGCTGGCAGCGGTGAAGCAAAATACGCGCCGTTTCGCCAAACGCCAGATCACGTGGTACAAGCGAATGCCGTACATTCATTGGATCGACCGGGCGCGGGATGAGGATCCCGTGCGTTGGACGGAGCGGGCCGTCAGGGAAATTTCGGCGCTTGTCGAAAATACGGCCGCGCGAAACGCTGAGAACGGAGGAAACGCAGCATGGAAGGGAAAATGAATTTGCAGGACACCTTTTTGAATGAAGCGCGGAAGGAAAACGCGCAGGTCGGTATTTTTTTGCTGAGCGGCGTCCAGCTGAAAGGGCGTGTGAAATCCTTTGACAGTTTCACCGTGCTTCTCGTCAGCGACAATCGGTCGCAGCTGATTTACAAGCACGCCATCAGCACGATTCAAAAATTGTGAAAAAGGACATCGTATGAATTCAAAAATTGAAAAGATTTACCAAGAAGCGCAGGAGATGCTCGCCCCCGTTTTTCGGGAAACGGAAGACATCTCCCTTTTCAATACCCGAAAAGTTCTCGCCGCGTTTCGCGAGTGCGGGCTTTCGGCGTATCATTTCGCGCCGTCAAACGGCTACGGCTACAATGATCCGGGCCGCGAGAAACTGGAGGAAATCTGGGCGCAGGTTTTCCGTGCCGAGGCGGCTCTCGTGCGTCCGCAATTCGTCTCCGGCACGCACGCGCTGGCGACAGTACTTTTGGCGCTCTTAGGACCGGGCGACACGCTCGTTTCCGCCGTCGGCGCGCCGTACGACACGATGCAAAGCGTGATCGGGGTGACGGGGGACGCGTATCGCAATTTGAAATCGCGCGGCGTCACGTATAAAGAAGTGCCGCTTGCGGGGAAGACGTACGATTTGGCGGCCATCCGGGAAACGGTGGATGAGACGACGACGCTCGTCTTGATTCAGCGCTCGCGCGGCTATATGGATCGCGCGTCGCTGTTTCCGGACGATATCCGAAAGATTATTGAAACGGTGCGGGAAAAGGCGCCGCAAGCGATTATTTTCGTCGATAATTGCTACGGCGAGTTTACAGGGAGAGAAGAACCGATTGAGCTCGGCGCGGATATTTGTGCGGGATCGCTCATTAAGAATGCGGGCGGCGGCATGGCCCCGACGGGCGGCTACATTTGCGGAAAAGCGGAGCTTGTGGAGCGCTGCGCCCAGGAATTCACCGCTCCGGGGCTCGGCGGAGAAATGGGCTCATACGCCGCGAGCTATCGTCCGTTTTTCCAAGGTCTGTTTTTGGCGCCGCACACGACGCGGCAGGCGGTTCTGGCAGCGGAACTGGCCGGCGCGGTCTTTGCGAAATTGGGTTTCCCCGTGAGTCCGGCGCCGGGTCATCTGCGCACGGATCTCATCACGGCAATCACACTCGGAAGCGAAAAAAACATGTGCCTCTTTGCCGAAGCCATCCAGCAAAGCTCGCCGGTCGACGCACACGTCCGCCCGATTCCGGGCCCCATGCCGGGCTACACAGATCCCATCATCATGGCGGCCGGCACCTTCGTCCAAGGCTCGACGATTGAAATGTCGGCCGACGGCCCGATCCGCCCGCCGTACACGATGTACTTCCAAGGAAGCCTCACGTATGAGCACGCCGTGGTCGCGATTTTGGAGGCGGCGGAGAAAATTTTACGCGCTGACAGCTAAACAACTAACGAAACATAATTATCCGGCGCATGACACCACAAGCCGCGCACATGTTTCCGCCTCTTTCCCTCTTGACGAGATTTTATTTTTTTTCTATAATGCACGAAAGCACACAGGTCTGTGGTTGAAAGTCGAAGCCAGTCGCAGGCAAAACGATCCACGTAAGGAAATCAAAGATTTCTGAGCACGGTGCGGTTTAGAAGTAAGTCCTGCCGGATACAAATCCGAGAGGGTGAGTCGTGAGAGGCGAGTGCCGGGTAGCCAAAGCTCCAGCAGGCGGGTGTGGGGTCGAAGACCAGGTCAGCTGTATGTGCTTATTTCATAAAAAATGCGATGAACAAACGAGTAGTTTCGTTTCTTTTTCCAAGAGAGATCGGGGTCGGTGCGACCGATTGAAAAGAGCGGGATGAAGTGCCTTTGGGAGTAGAAGAGGGGAAAGGGCGAAGGCCCTAGTAGTTTCTTCCGCGGACCTCGCGATAGGAGGTGGCGGCAGCTTCGGCTGCGCAGAGTGGAATAGCGGACCACCGTCTCTGTGAGGCGGCGGTTTTTTATTTGAAATTTTCAAAACAGAGGAGGATTCTCATGGAAGAAATCAGAGTGTACAATACGATGACGCGTGAAAAATCGGTCTTTGTGCCGGTCACGCCGGGGGAAGTGAAAATTTACGTCTGCGGCGTGACGCCGTACAACCATCCGCATATCGGGAATGCGCGCCCGGCGGTGACGTGGGACGTGATTCGCCGTTATTTGCAATACATCGGCTACAAAGTGACGCTCATCCAAAATTTCACGGATGTGGACGATAAAATTATCAACAAAGCGAATGCGGAGGGCGCGTCTTGGAAAGTCATTTCCGACCGCTACATCGAGTGGTATTTCAAAGTGATCGATGCGCTCGGCGTGCGGCGGGTGGACAAGTATCCGCGCGTGTCGGACCACATGGATGACATCATCGCCATGGTGGAGACGCTCATTGAAAAAGGTCACGCCTACGTGCTGGGCGGCGATGTTTATTACGATATTTCCACATTCCCGGAATACGGGAAACTCTCCGGGCGCAAGGTGGAGGATATGCTGGCCGGTGCGCGGATCGAGGTGAATGACGAGAAACGGAATCCCGGTGATTTTGCCGTCTGGAAAGCGGCGAAACCGGGGGAACCCGCGTGGGACAGCCCGTGGGGGCCGGGGCGGCCGGGTTGGCACATCGAATGCTCCGCCATGTCGCGGCATTATTTGGGCGATACCTTTGATTTCCACGGCGGCGGCAGCGATCTCATTTTCCCGCATCATGAAAACGAAATCGCGCAGTCCGAAGGCGCGACGGGCAAGAAATTTGTCCACTATTGGCTGCACAACGGTTTCATCACCATCAATTCGGAAAAAATGTCGAAGTCGCTGAATAATTTCTTCCTCGTGAAAGACGTGCTGGAGAAATACAGCGGCGAGGCGCTCCGTTTCTTCCTGCTTTCGACGCATTATCGGAGCCCGCTGGACTTTTCGGACGACCGTCTCGAAGAAGCGGAAACGAATATGGCGCGACTCTCCGAAGTGGTGGCGCGGCTGCGCGAGCTGTCCGAAAAAGAAGGAAACGAAGTCTCGGCGGCGTCTTCGGCACTGTCGGCGGCGGCGGATGCGGCACTTTCGGATTTCAAAGCGGCGATGAATGATGATTTCAATACGGGCCTTGCGGCGTCGACGGTCTTTGATTTGGCGAAAGCGATCAATATTTACTACACGGCGGTCACGGCGGGCGAGGCCGGAATCGATGGCGGCGCGATTGCGAAAGCCATGGAAAATATGAAGACCATCACGGGTATTCTGGGCATTTTGGACGCGGCGTGGAGCCGGAAGTCCAATGCGGCGAATGACGAAGATTTTGCGAAACTCATGGACGTCATTTTGGCGGTGCGCGAAGAAGCGCGGGCGGTGAAGCAGTATCAAATGGCGGACAGCATTCGCGACCGCCTTGCGGGGCTGGGCATTGCGATCGAAGATTCGCCGACGGGAGCCAGGTGGAAAAAGAGTGGAGTTTAAGAGAGTCCAATTTTTGAAGAAACAGATGGCGCAGAAATTTGCCGCGCCGTCCAAAGAAGTCTCGGAGCAGGACATTTTTGCTGCCGACGCACTGACGCTCGCCTACATGGGCGACGTCTGCTGGTCGCTCTACATCCGGGATCGGCTGATCGGGACGGGCATTTACCAAGTGCAAATTTTGCATACACTCGCCTCGGAAATGGTCTCGGCCAAATGGCAGGCGCAGATTTTGTATGAAATTTCTCCGCTGCTGAATGAGAGGGAGAGCAAAGTCGCCAAGCGCGGGCGAAACAGCCATTCGTCCGTACCGAAATCGGCCTCTGTCGCCGAATATCGGGAAGCGACGGCTTTTGAAGCCATCTTGGGCTATCTGTATCTGTCGGGGCAGGAAGAGCGGCTGCAATTTCTGTTGGGGCGTGCGCTCCGTTTCCTGTCCGAAGAATTTGAAAGCCGGTCGTAAAGCGAAAGTTTCGTGAAATGAAAAAGACAGAGAGAAAGAAAATATTTTCGGCGCATAAAAAAAACGCTCCCCGCGATGAGGAGCGCTACGTCGGCGGACGAAACGCAGCGACGGAAGCGATCACAGCCGGTTTGGCCGTGCGGCTTTTCGTGAAAAAAGGAGCGTGGGACGAGCGGCTGCGCGAAATCGTTTCCTTGGCGAAAGAACACGGCGTCCCGACGGAGGAAACGGAGGCCAAGGCGCTCGATGCGATGGTGCCGGATCTGCGACACCAAGGGGTCGTGGCGGAAATCACGCCGTATCGATATCACGATTTGGATGCGGTCCTCTCAGATTGGGAAGGGCGCGATCCGTTTCTGATTCTGCTCGACGGCGTCGAAGATGTGCGCAATTTGGGCGCTATCATTCGTACGGCGGAATGTGCGGGCGCGGCAGCGGTTTTGATTCCGGAGCATCGGAGCGCAAAAGTGACGTATGCGACAATGAAAACGGCGGCGGGTGCGTGCGCGTATCTCCCCGTCTGCCGCATCGGTAATATTCGCCGGACGCTGGAGGCGCTCAAAGACAAAGGGTTCTGGGTCGTCGGCACGGCGATGGACGGCGAGTCGAATTATTTTGAAGCGAATCTCACGGGGCCGCTCGTCATCGTCATGGGCGCCGAAGGCAAAGGCATGAGTCCGCTCACAAGAAAAACGTGCGATTTCTGTGTGCGCATCCCGATGAAAGGTCGCACCGAATCTCTCAACGTCTCCGTCGCCGCCGCGCTCCTTCTCTTTGAAGCGGCTAAGCAGAGAGGGGGATGACGGCCGGAGGAGGTATGATATATTCGATTTTTTATATTCGGCTTTTTTGTCAAGCGCAAGATAGTTATTAGTTGGTAGCTCTTAGTTTTTAGCTGCAAGCGGTGTCGCCTTCGGCGACGATTATAAAAATGCGGCGGAGCCGCTACCGGTTAGCCCTCGCAGGCGAAGTAATTTCGCAACGTAGTTTCTTTTTCGGTTCGGCTTCCATATATATTTCTCCAATGTCAAACAACGCAAAAGGGGCAGACTTTTTAGGGTCTGCCCCCTTTTGTGTTAATTGCTAATTACTTATTGTTTAATAACGCTACCAATTCTTCCACACTGTTTGCCGCAAATGTCGGGCCTTCCGCGAGGAGGGCTTTTTTAGTTCCGTAGCCGTAGGTGACGGCGACGGAGGGGAGATGGTTGGCTTTGGCGCCGGCGATGTCGTAGGGGGTGTCGCCGATCATGACGGCTTGTCCGATGTTTCCTTTTTCCGCCAGAAGACGGAGCGTTTCAGCGATGACGGCGGCTTTGTTGTCTTTGCCGGTGCGGTTTTGGAGCTCATCTTCGACGCGGCTGCCGCAGAGGATTTCAAAGTATCGGGTGAGTCCAAAGTGGTCGGCAACGCGGCGCATGGGGCTTTCGGGTTTGCTGGTGGCAATCGCCAGACGGCAGCCGTTTCTTTTGAGCGCTTGCAAAAGTTCCGGGATGCCGGGGTAGGGATGGGCTTCGTAGAGGCCGATGGTCTCGTAACGCTCGCGGAAGCGGGAAACGGTGAGGGCGATGTCTTCGGTGCTCATGTAGTAGGTGGCGGCGAGCTCGACATTGAGGGGCGGGCCGATGAAATGGGAGAGGTCCGCCGTTTTCTCGTGAATGCCGAGGGCGGCGAGGGCCGCTTGCATGGATTTGGTGATGCCTTCTTCGGAGGCGGTAAGGGTGCCGTCGAGGTCAAAGAGGATGGTGTCGTATTTCATGTTTCACTGTTTCCAAGGCATGGCGCGTTGCGCCGCCAAATGTAAAAGAAATCGGAAGAGGAGGCCCATCGCGGAGAGGAGGAGGAGGCCGGCCATGAGGCGGTCGGTGAGCATGAGGTCGCCGTAGCGGAGGATGAGGGCGCCGATGCCTTTTTCGGCGGCGATCATTTCGGCGGCGATAAGGAGGAGGAGTGCGGTGGCGGCAGCGATGCGAAGGCCGGCGAAGATCATGGGAAGGGCCGCAGGGAGAATGACGCGGGTGAGAAGAAACGGGGGACGGGCGTCGAAGGAGGCGGTGACGCGAAGGAGAAGGGGATCGATGTCGCGAGCGCCGACGTAGGCATTGAGCGCGACGGGGAAGAAGACACCGGTAGCGATGAGGGTGATTTTCGATGTTTCCCCGATGCCGAGCCAGAGAATGAAAAGGGGGAGAAGCGCGATTTTCGGGATGGGGTAGAGCGCATCGATGAGGGGCGTCAGGGCGCGGTCGGTGAGGGAGGAGATGCCGGTCGTGAGTCCGACTGCGATGCCGAGAGTGCTGCCGATGAAAAATCCGGCGAGAATGCGGATGAGGCTGGCCGCCATATTTTCGGCGAGTTCGCCGGTTGAGGCCATGGTCCCAAGGGCGGCAAGGATTTGTGTGGGAGAGGGCAGGAAGAGCGAGGAAACGAGGCCGGTGCGGCAGAAGATTTCCCAAATGGCGAGCAGCACTAAGACGGCGGCGTAGGATATCCAAAGCGGCGCGGCGGTGCGTTTCATCCGATTTTGTATTTCAATGTCCATGGCGAACCTCCCGAAGGGCGGCGCGGGCTTCTTCGGCGACGGCGTCCCAAATGGTTTGTGTATATGTTTCTATCATTTCCGCGTGTGCGGGCGCGAGTCGATCGCGGCGCGGGACGGGAATGTCCAAAATATTTTGCATGTGCGCGGGGCGGCCGGAGAGGACGACGATGCGGTCGGCCAAGAGGACGGCTTCGCGGATATTGTGCGTGACGTAGAGGGTCGTGAGGGGCGTCGCGTCCAAGAGCGAGGTGAGCTCGCCTTGGAGAAGCAGGCGCGTCTGGGCGTCCAGCGCGGAGAAGGGCTCGTCCATGAGAAGGAGATCGGGGAAAACGGCGAGGGCGCGCGCAATCCCGACGCGCTGGCGCATCCCGCCGGAGAGCTCGTGCGGGTAGGCATCCGCAAAATTGGAGAGGCCGATTCGCGTGAGTTGCTTGGCGATTTCGGCGGCACGGTCTTTGTCGGAAAGGAGATGGCCCGCGTCGATCCCGAAGGCGATATTTTGAGAAACAGTGAGCCAGGGAAGGAGCCCGCTTTCTTGGAAAACGATGGCGGTGCGGGGCGTGCGGCCTGCGGGGACGTCGGAAAATTTCGCGGTGCCGCCGGTCGGGGCGAGAAGACCGCCGACGATGGAGAGAAGCGTCGATTTTCCGCAGCCGGATGGCCCGACGAGCGCGACGAATTCGCCTTCACGCACGGTGAGGGAAATGTCTTGCAAGACGGGAAGGGTTTGTTTTTTTGTCCGGTAGGTGTGGGAGATGTGGTCGAGGATGAGTTTCATATTGTCTCCGGGGGAACAGGTAAGAAGTTAGCAGTGAGCAGTGAGCAATGAGCAGTGCAGGTGGGGCTGTGAAAAAATGTAAACAGATTGTAAGCGCAATTTTTTTGCAAATTAGCAAAGTCATATTGATATCTGACTCTATGTTCGTCCATCACTTCGGGCACAAAGGTCCGTGCCTCAAAGCGCGGCCCTTGTTGATGGCGGTCTTTTATGAATTTAAGGCCGCTGTTTCCGATTTCTTTTGAGTAGCAAAGCGACGCGCAAGGAGGCCCGCCTGTTTGAAATTTTCCGATGGCGGGCCCTGAA
>CAVEFO010000037.1:0-19974 GCA_963615055.1 Lachnospiraceae bacterium | reverse complement strand
TAGTGCCGTCTATCTCCCGCCCCTACGGGGCACCCTCTTTCAAAAGAGGGCTGACCGGTGGCGGCCTTCGGCCGCATTTTTTATGGCGCGAAGCGACACCGCTTTTTTCTAAGAGCTAACAGCTGATAACTAATCACTATCATGCGCCTGACAAAAAACGCCAAGCACACAAAAAACCGCCACGTATCGGATTCGGCGTGGCGGTTCTTTGCATTTCACGTGCTGCGCGTACAACATCCATGGCTCACAGATTTTATCTGTGCCTCAAGCGGCCATAGACGAACAGCTGAGGCAGAGACGTGAAAATAAAAATCAAATATGAAACCCGGAAAACTTGAAACAGAATCAAGGGAAATCCCCGATTCGCGTACACAAAGAGACGGTCCTCGGCTTCCCGGATACCTTGGCAGGTTTGGCGGGGCCGCGCTCCTTATCCGTCGCACTCCCGACTTCCGTTATGACCCCGTTCGTTTGGCGTCCGAAGACTTTTGAACTGACCATAAGTGCGGCACAGGCATACTGATGTAAGGCTGCGTTGAGGTCCCTGGCTGCCGAGTTTTTGACCCTCGGTATTTTGGGAAGCCAAGCCGTTCTTTTTGAAGCTTGGTTCCGATATCGCTAAGATAGGAACTCGTTTCTTTTGCGATATCCGGCAAACGAAGGAAAGCCTGAGATCTCCCGGGTCCGCCGCCCCTGCACGGATGATTATTTGGCCAAAACGATATCCTAATCGGCAGGTGTGCTGCGGGTGGTCCGGTTCGAACGACATCTCCGTCCGCTTACGTTTTCAATTATAAATGAAAAATAATTTTTGTCAAGCAGGGAAAGGGTGGATTTGAGAATTGAGGGAAATTGGGGAAACAGGGAGCAGTTAGCAGTTAGCAATTAGCAATTAGCAGTTAGCAGTTCAGGAAGCGGCTCTGCCGCAATTTTTATAAAATCGCGCGAAGCGCGTAACTTTTAGCCTTCTTCCGGAAGAAGGTGGCGCGAAGCGCCGGATGATGGTGTGAAGCGCCGGACGATGGTATAATAATTACAATATTGACAGAAGGGGGTGATGGGGTGCAGTTTGGGATTCGCGGGGAGATTTTGAGGCTTTGGCGGATGGGGCTTTTGGAAGAGCTCCTCTTTGACCGGACGACGCGGCGCGGGATTTTGTGGGCGACGGATGCGTATGCCTCTTTGGGCGACGGGTATCGGCCGGCGGAGGAAATGACGGCGGCGGCGATCACGGGCGCGCACTCCGACCTCATCCGCACGCGCGCCTTGAAAGCTTTGGAGCAACAATCGGCGCGCACGCGGAAACACGCCGAAGTTTTCACGCCGCTTTGGATCTGCGAAAAAATGATTTCCCACGCCGACAGCCTCTGGTGGGGCGGGCGCGATCCGTTCCGAGAAGAGCGCGGCGCGGATGGGCGGCTCGTCCTTCCGAAGAAGAAAACGTGGAAACGGTACATCGACAGCCGCCGACTGGAAATCACGTGCGGGGAGGCGCCGTATTTGGCGCAGCCCTATGACGTATCGACGGGAGAAATCCTGCCCCTTTCCGCGCGCGGCGGCCTCTTGGACAGGAAACTCCGGCTCGCAAGCGAATATGCCGAGACGGAGACGGAATGGCTGACATGGGCCTTTCGCGCCGCCGAATCCGTGTACGGCTACGAATTTCAGGGCGATAATCTCCTCATCGCGCGTCTCAATCTCCTCCTCACCTTTGAAAACCATTTGCAAGACCGATGGAAACGCACGCCGACCGAGGAAGAATACGCGAAACTCCTCCGCATCCTCACGTGGAATCTCTGGCAGATGGACGGCCTCACCGGCACCGTTCCCTATGCCGAAGAAGGGCAAGACTGCGTGCAGGGAAATCTTTTTGACGAGCCCGCCGAGGCGGGGGATCTCTTTGAGAAACAGCGCCCGAAAGAAGCGGTGTGCCGCATTTACGATTGGCGCCGGGAGAACAGTCTGGTGTATCGGGATATTGCCGACAAAAGGAGACGGAACATGACAGAAAAGAAAAAGGAACGCAACATTTGCTTTGATTTCATCATCGGCAATCCGCCGTATCAAGAGGAAACGATTGGAGGCAACAAAGGTTATGCACCGCCAATTTACGATAAGTTTATGGATGCTGCTTATGCACTTGCGGATCGGGTGGAATTGATTCATCCTGCTCGATTTCTTTTTAATGTTGGCAGCACAAAGAAAGAATGGAATCAGAAGATGTTAAATGATCCACATCTTAAAGTACTGTATTATCAAGCGAATAGTGAAAAGGTCTTTCCGAACACAGACATAAAAGGTGGTGTTGCTATCACTTATCGTGACGCGACAAAAAATTTTGGTGCAATAGGGATGTATTCACCTTTTGAAGAATTGAATGTCATCATAAAAAAGGTTGAGCCATCAATTCAATTCGGTACGATCAGTCAAATTGTTTCCGGGAGAGGCGTTTACAAACTTTCGGATGTGGCATTGAAAGAAAATCCGACAATACCGGATTTACAGTCGAAAGGACATGCAAAAGATGTAGGATCCGGCGCGTTCAAGGTGCTGAAAAATATTGTGTTTTTTGATGAGATTCCCGGCGATAAAGAGGAATATGTAAAATATCTGGGACTAATTGATAATAAACGAGTGTATCGGTACGGGGTAAGGCGTTATTTGGATGCGCCGACAAGTTTTTCAAAATACAAGGTTTTTATTCCTAAGGCGAACGGATCCGGGGCTTTAGGAGAAGTTTTGTCGACCCCCCTAATCGGGGAACCCCTAATCGGGGAACCCCTAATCGGGGAACCCCTAATCGGGGCAACAGAATCCTTCTTGTCCATCGGCTCATTTGAGACGAAAACGGAAGCAGAAAATTGCTTGAAATATATCAAGTCAAAATTTGCAAGAGTGATGCTCGGTGTCTTAAAAATCACGCAAGATAATACTGCCGAAAAATGGAAGTATGTTCCCCTTCAAGATTTCACCGCCGATTCCGATATTGATTGGTCGCAGCCCGTTTCCGATATCGATCGGCAGCTCTATGAAAAATACGGCCTTGGCGAAGAGGAGATTTCTTTTATCGAGTCGCATGTGAAAGAGATGAAATGACGCGGGCAAGAAAAAAATCCCGCCGGGCGGGATTGCGTTTTCGGTTTTATCGGAGTCGGTCTCGGATCCATTGCGCAAGGGCGACGTAATCGGTCTCTTTGCGTGCGATGGAGAGGAAGATGTCGGAGAGTTCGAGATGTTTGGTACGCAGGCGGTAGCCGTTTCTTTTGAGAAGAATTTGCATGACGAGGAGGCCGATTCGTTTGTTTCCGTCCGCGAAGGGATGGTTTTGGGTGAGGCCGCAGGCGAGGCGGGCGATTTTTTCGATTTCCGTCGGGAAGAGGTCTCGGTTTCCGTAGGTTTGCAAGGGGGCGGCCAACGCAGATTCCAAGGCGGCTTT
Organism: Lachnospiraceae bacterium; assembly: GCA_963615055.1. Classification (GTDB taxonomy): domain Bacteria; phylum Bacillota; class Negativicutes; order Veillonellales; family Dialisteraceae; genus UBA1822. The sequence goes on along the minus strand of CAVEFO010000037.1, from coordinate 16,538 downwards.
ATCGCGCAGACCTTCTAAGCCTCCCGTTTTTCGCAAAAGTTTTTGATGTAGGATTTCGATTTGTGCCTCGGTGATCCAATTCATTTGGCAAGTCTTTCGTAGTCTTCTTTGTATTCTTCCAGTATGCCGTCGGCATCGGCGAGCAGGGTTTCATCGGGAAGAATGGCATAGGAGGACGGAAGTGCAAACGGCAGGGCGTTTTCCCGAATCATGGCTTTGGCAAATAGGGTGAATGCGGTCTCGGGTGTCATGCCGAGTCTTTGGCAGACGGCGGCCATTTGGGCTTGGACGATCGGCTCCATGTGCAGTGTGATGGCGGTATTCATGATAGTTCCTCCTCTCGTTTGTTTTTAGGTTTATTTTTTATTCAGTATAGTATAGCACGGGCGGATTGGCAAGGGCAAAGGAGTGTTTTTGATGAATAGGAATGGAATCACGGTTTCTTCTTTTCGGCGTATCATTCCGATGGTGTATGCGTATACGGCGCCGGGGGTGTCGTATCTTTCGGGGATGACGAAGGTGGGGTATACGGAGAAGCAGACGGTGGAGGAGCGGGTGCGGGAGCAGATGCATACGGCGCCCCCGACTGGGCATACATGGAACGCTACATGACCGCCATGCTCCGAGAATCCGAATCCCGCCTCACACACCTCCGCTAAATACAAAATCTCTCGCTTTTGACGGCGGGAGATTTTTTCTTGCCAAAATGCCGGCAGCGGCGCCTTTTTATATCGCCTTTGGCGATGTTTTTTTATAACGCCTTCGGCGCTCTATCATCTGTCCCTTCGGGGCACCGGCAACCGTCCACCGGAGGTTGCCTTCAAAAGAGGGCTGATAGGTGGCGGCCTTTGCTGAAAAGCTTGTCTTTCACATAGTGCCATCTATCTCCCGCCCCTACGGGGCACCCTCTTTCAAAAGAGGGCTGACTTGTGGCGGCCTGCGGTGGAAAACTTTTTTCTCACATAGTGCCGTCTATCTCCCGCCCCTACGGGGCACCCTCTTTCAAAAGAGGGCTGACTTGTGGCGGCCTTTGGCCGCTTTTTTTATGGCGCGGAGCGCCTTCCGCTTTTTTCTAAAAGCTAACAGCTGATAACTAACAACTATCTTGCGCCTGACGAAAAAAGCCAAGCAATCAAGCATTTGCCATCTGACGGCTCAATCTCCCTGTGACATGCGGTAAACGGTTATACGGAAAACGGACAGCGGACAGCGCCACTATGTGTTTGTAAGTTCTCTCACGCCGTATCAAGCTGTTTCCCGTCATCACGCGCGCTCTTTCCTCTCCGTGTATAATATAGAAAAAGACGGATTCGGAGAGGGTGGGGTATGCATCAATATTTGACTTGGATCGGGGGATTTCCCATTCGATTTTACGGGATTTTCTTTGCGCTCGGGATTTTGTCCGGGTGTCTTGTCGCGTATTTCTTGCTGAAGAAGGACGGGCGCGGCTGGGAGACGCATATGTGGGACTTGGGGCTCGTGATTGCGTTTGCCGGCATTTTGGGCGGGCGGCTTTGGGACGTTTTCTTTTTCGATTGGGACTATTACGGCGACCATCTGACGGAGATTTTCAATGTCTGGCAGGGCGGCATGGCCATTCAGGGCGGGCTCGTTTTCGCGTCGGTTGCGGCTTTTATTTATTTGAAGCGAAATAAAATTCCCGTGCTGCCTTTTGCGGACGTCGTGGCACCGGCGGTGATTCTGGGGCAGAGTGTCGGGCGGATTGCGAATTTCATGAATGGCGATGCGTTCGGACATCCGACGGGGGAGGCGTTCGGCCTTTTGTATCCGGAGACGACGCTGGCGTATCGGACGTATGGGGCGCAGCCGCTTTGGCCGGCCGAGGTCTGGGAATGTCAGGGGGACATTTTGATTTTCGTCGCGCTCCTTTGGTTCTCGTGCGCGCGGCACGCCAAGGGCGCCGTTTTCTGTTTCTACATCATGCTCTACAGTACGCTCCGTTTCTTTTTGGAATATTTGCGCGGTGATTACGCGACGCTCCTCTTTAGGTTGAAAAGTGCGCAGCTGACGAGTCTTTTGGCGTTTGCTGCGGCCGCGGCGGTGTGGGCGTATCTGGCTTGGCGCGAAAAAATTGAAAACAGAGAATAGACAAAGGGAAAAGTTTCGTGTATAATACTCTGGATTTATCTTTGGTATTGAAATGAGGTGCAAAACAGTGAAGAAGGACATCCATCCGGATTACCATCCTGTCGTGTTCCGCGATACCGGTGCGAATTATTCTTTCCTGACCCGTTCCACGGCGACGTCGAATCAGACGGTGAAGTGGGAGGACGGAAATGAGTATCCGCTGATCAATATCGACATCAGCAGCAAATCGCATCCGTTCTACACGGGACAGCAGCGTTTCGGTCAGGCTCGCGGTCGTATCGAAAAGTTCAACAAGCGTTACGGCAAGACGGCAGAATAAGAAACAGGGCGCAAGCCCTGCTTTTTTATTGGATTAAAAGAGAATTGAGTATTGAGTATTGAGGGGCACGGCTGTTTCGTGTTTGGCTTTTGCGGCGTTTGTGATGATGCGCTTCCTGCTGATAGAATGGAGGAAAAGCGGAAGGGGTTTTGTCAGATTTTCAAATTCGGTCCACGGTCCACGGATAACGGTCCACGGTCAACGGTTATACGGATAACGGATTACTGCCGGCGTCCGTTTCCTGTGATATAATACAGGAAATTTACGGAAACGGGGTATCGTATGCAGAAAGAGCGATTGGAGTCGATAGAGGCGCGTTTTTTGACGGTCGAGACGCTTTTGTCGGATCCGGAGGTCATCGCCGATCAGGGGAAGTTTCGCGCGCTGTCGAAGGAGCACGCGGAGCTTTCGGAGACGGTGGAGGTTTATCGGGCGTACAAGGACGCGGCGGCGGCGGTGGAAGAGGATCGCGCGATTTTGGGAAATAAGGGTGAGGCGGAGCTCCACGCTTTGGCGAAAGAGGATTTGCGCGAAAAGGAAACATTGATCGAGGCACTTTCGCAAAAATTGTATTTTTTGCTCTGCCCGAAGGATCCCTACGACGGGCGTAATGTGATTCTAGAGATTCGCGCGGGGACGGGCGGCGAGGAGGCGGCCCTTTTTGCGTCGGATTTGCTGAAAATGTATTTGAAATTCGCGGAGCGGCGCGGCTGGAGCGCGGAGATTGCGGATGCGAGCGAGACGGAGCTCGGCGGCTACAAGGAAGTCGTGTGCATGATTCGCGGCGCGGGGGCGTATTCCGTTTTGAAATTTGAATCGGGCGTACACCGGGTGCAGCGCGTGCCGGATACGGAAAGTCAAGGGCGCGTGCACACGTCGGCGGTGACGGTGGCGATTTTGCCGGAAGCGGATGATGTGGACATCGAGGTGAATCGGGACGATTTGCGCATCGATGTATATCGTTCGTCGGGTGCGGGCGGGCAGCATATCAATAAGACGTCCTCGGCCATTCGCATCACGCATTTGCCGACGGGCATGGTCGTGACGTGCCAAAATGAGCGCAGCCAGCTGCAAAACAGGGAAAAGGCGCTGCGCATTTTGCAATCGCGTCTTTTGGCGGATGCGACGGAAAGCGAACGGGCGAAGACGGCGGCGGACCGCAAGGGGCAAGTCGGCAGCGGGGATCGCTCGGAGCGGATTCGCACGTACAATTTCCCGCAAGGGCGCGTGACGGATCACCGCACGAAGCAGACGCTGTACAAATTGGATGCTTTCATGGCGGGCGATATGGAGGAAATTTTGCAGGCGCTGGTGGAGCAGGACGCGGCGCGGCGCATGAAGGAGGCGCAGGCACATGGCAGATGACATTTGGACCATCCGGCGGCTTCTCACTTGGACGACGGACTATTTCCAAAAGCACGGGATCGAAGAGCCGCGGCTCGATGCGGAAATTTTGCTCGGCCATGTCTTGGGAAAATCGCGCATTTATCTTTATACCGAGGTCAAGCAGATTGTCGACCGCGCGGAGCTTTCGGCGTACAAAGAATTGATTCAAAAGCGCGTGGCCGGTTTTTGCGCAGCCGTTTTGGTCGGGAAACGGGAATTCATGGGGCTTTCGTTTTCCGTCAATGAGCACGTCTTGGTGCCGCGGCCGGACACGGAAGCATGGCTGGAAACCATCATCGAGCGGTATCGCAATTTGCCGAATATTTCCCTTTTGGACTTGGGGACGGGGAGCGGCGCGATAGCCGTTTCTTTTTTGGCGTTTTGCAAAGAGGCGCGGGCCGTCGCGGTCGATTGCTCCGAAGAAGCGCTGGCGGTCGCGCGGGAAAACGGGACGGCGGCCGGCGTGGACAAGCGTATCGAGTGGCGCTGCGGCGATTTTTTGCAAGCGGTGGGCAGCGAGGAAATGTTTGACGTGATTCTTTCCAATCCGCCCTACATTCCGAGCGCGGAGATTGAAACATTGGCGCCGGAAGTCCGGCACGAGCCGAAAACAGCGCTGGACGGCGGCGCGGACGGGCTGGATTTCTATCGCATTTTAGCGAAGGACGCGGCGGCGCATTTGAAGGAAGGGGGACTCTTGGCCGTCGAGGTCGGCGCGGGCGAGGCACCGGCTGTCGCGGCGCTTTTTGCCGAAAATCCCGCACTGTCGGCGGCGGAAATTCTCTGTGATTACGGCGGCATCGAGCGCGCGGTCTGCGTGAGAAAGGTGACGGCATGAAAACAATCTGTGTCGATGCGGGAGCGCCCGATTTTGCCAAGCGGGTGAAAGAACTCGGACAAATTCTGCGCGAGGGCGGGCTTGTCGCGTTTCCGACGGAGACGGTGTACGGCCTGGGAGGAAACGCGCTCTCGGCCGAATCGGCGCGAAAAATTTACGCGGCCAAGGGGCGCCCGTCCGACAATCCGCTCATCGTGCACGTCGCGGATATCGCGCAGGCAAGGACGCTCGTGAAATCCCTCTCGCCGCTCGAAGAGAAATTGATGGAAACGTTTTGGCCGGGGCCGCTCACGCTCGTGTGCCCGAAAAGCGATATCATCCCGCCGGAGACATCGGGCGGCCTTTCGACGGTCGCGATTCGCTCTCCGGCGCACCCGGCGACGCAGGCCCTCTTGCGCGCGGCAGGCGTGCCGATTGCGGGCCCGTCGGCGAATTTGTCCGGGAAACCGAGCCCGACGACGGCGGCGGACGTCTTGGCGGATCTCTCCGGGCGCATCGAAGCGGTCATCGACGGCGGACCGTGCGAGATTGGATTGGAATCGACGATTGTTTCCTGTGCGGACGGTGTCATCACGCTGTATCGGCCGGGAGCCGTGACGACTGAAATGCTCGAAGCTTTTGCGCCCGTTTCCGTCGATCCCGCCCTTTTGGGAAAAGCGGATGCGTCGGCGGCTCCGAAAGCGCCCGGCATGAAATATCGCCATTACGCGCCGAGGGCGCCGATGACGGTCTACGCGGGCGACGCCGAAAGCGTGCAATCGATTTTAGTTTCCTTGGCCATAGAAAAGAGGAATATCGGATTTTTTGTGAGCGAGGAAACGGCGGCTCTTTTGCCGGCGGGTCTCCCCGTTTTCATCTGGGGGCGGCGCGGCGACGATGCGACCATGGCGCGGCGTCTTTTCGCCGGTCTCCACTATTTCGATACCGTCCCCGTCGAGGCGATTTACGGCGAGGGAACGGGCATGACGGGGATGGGTTTTGCCATCATGAATCGCTTGACGAAGGCCACGGGATATCATATCATTATGAAGAATACGGAAACGGATACTTGGAACCGTTTCTTAATCAATTTCAAAACGAATAGGCGGCGATAGGATGAAGATTGCGATAGCGAGCGATCACGGCGGATTTTCTTTGAAAGAAGCGCTCAAGGCACATTTGGAAGCGGGGGGCGTCGCTTTCACGGACTGCGGCACGCACGATGAGACGTCTTGCGATTATCCGGATTTTGCGCAAAAAGCGTGTACGGCCGTGCAGCAAAAAGAGGCGGATTTGGCTGTCCTCGTCTGCGGCACGGGCATCGGCATGAGTATGGCCGCCAATAAAATGAAAGGCATCCGCGCGGCACTTTGCGGGGATGTTTTTTCTGCGCATTTTACCCGCGCGCACAATGACGCAAATGTCCTTTGCCTCGGCGCGCGCGTCGTGGGGCCGGGACTGGCGGAAATGATTTTGGATGAATTTCTGAAAACGCCTTTCGAGGGCGGTCGCCATACGCGGCGTATTGAAAAAATCGCGGCCATCGAGGAGAGCGCGTGCCATGATTGAAGAATGGACGAAACAAGCGCGGGCGGCGCTGGAAGAATTGATCGCCGCCGCAAAATTTCCGCGCGGCAGTCTTTTGGTCATCGGCGCGTCGTCGAGTGAAATCGTCGGCGGCACGATTGGAAAGGACAGCTCGGACGAAGTGGGCGCGGCCATGGTGGAAACGCTTTCGGCCGTCGCCAAAGAGCACGATATTTCCTTGGCCTTTCAATGCTGCGAACATTTGAATCGCGCGCTTGTCATCGAAAGAGCCGATAAGGATCGTTTCGGTTTGGAAGAGGTCAGCGTCGTGCCGTGGCTCCATGCCGGCGGCGCTTTTGCGACGAATGCGTATCACCGGATGGATGCGCCCGTCGTCGTCGAAAAAGTGGCGGCAGCGGGAGGACTCGATATCGGGCAGACATTGATCGGGATGCATTTGAAACGCGTGGCCGTCCCCGTGCGGCTCCAAAATAATAAAATCGGCAGCGCCCTCGTCACGGCGGCGCGCACCCGTCCTCCGCTCATCGGCGGCGAACGGGCCCGGTACCAATAAATCGCAACAGAGAGGATATTTCCGTATTTTTCAGAGAGGGGAACCGAACATGAAACATCTGCAGGAAGACAAAGCACTCTACAGCGCCATTCAAGAGGAATTGGGACGGCAGCGCGACAAATTGGAAATGATTGCGTCTGAAAATATCGTCAGCTACGCGGTCATGGAAGCGCAGGGGAGCGTGCTCACGAATAAGTACGCCGAAGGCTATCCCGGCAAGCGCTACTACGGCGGCTGCGAATACGTCGACAAAGTCGAGCAGCTGGCCATCGACCGCGCGAAAGAACTCTTCGGCGCCGAGCACGCCAATGTGCAGCCCCATTCCGGCTCGCAGGCGAATATGGCCGTCTACTACGCGCTTTTGAAACCGGGCGACACGATGCTCGGCATGAATCTCACCGACGGCGGTCACCTTTCGCACGGCAGCCCCGTCAATATTTCCGGAAACTATTTCAAAGTCCTGCCCTACGGCGTGCGCGAAGACAATGAACTCTTGGATTACGACGCGCTGGAGAAACTGGCGAAGGAAACGAATCCGAAGCTCATCATCGGCGGCACGAGCGCCTACTCGCGCATCATCGATTTTGAACGCATGGCGGCCATCGCGCACGAAGTCGGCGCCCTTTTCATGGTCGACATGGCGCATTTCGCCGGTCTCGTCGCCGGCGGCGAATATCCGAGCCCGGTGCCCTACGCCGACATCGTGACATCCACGACGCACAAAACCCTTCGCGGCCCGCGCGGCGGTATCATTCTCTGCAAAGAACAATACGCGCAAGCCATCAACAAAGCCGTTTTCCCCGGTATGCAGGGCGGTCCCCTCATGCACGTCATTGCGGCCAAAGCGGCGGCCTTCGGCGAAGACCTCGAACCGGCTTTCAAAGACTACGCGAAACAAATCGTGAAGAACGAAAAAGTTCTCTCCGATGAATTGCAGAAAAACGACATTCGCGTCGTTTCCGGCGGCACTGACACCCACGTTCTCTTGGCCGATGTGACGAAACTCGGCATCACGGGCAAAATCGCCCAGACGGTCCTGGACGAAGTCGGCATCACCTGCAATAAAAATACGATTCCCTTTGAGAAACTCTCTCCCTTCGTCACGAGCGGCATCCGCTTGGGCTCCCCGGCTCTGACGACCCGCGGCCTCAAGGAAGAAGATTTCAAAGACATCGCCGACATCATCACAAGCGTCCTCAAAGCGCCGGAAGACAGCGCCGTCAAAGCCAAAGCGGCCGCTCGCGTCGCAGCGATTTGTCAAAAATATCCGCTGTACGAAGAATATTAAAGTCGTACAATCCAAAAGCGTCCTCTCGCGAGGGCGCTTTTTTGTGTGGAAATGAATGGTTGGCTTTTATCCGAGAGGCGATCCTTTCGGCGGATGGTCGCCGGCGGCGCGAATTGCGTATATAGCAAACAGCGGACAACGGATAACGATCTTGCGCGTGATCAGTAGGCAGAGCACGAAATCATGGTGCTCTTCCTACTTATCTCAATTTTTCAAAATCCGTCGCAAAAGAAGACGGTTTTGTGCTGCCGGGGAACCATTGGATTTGTAAAGGTTTCTTGAAAAGTTTCGCAAAATTTCGGAGGAGCGGGGCGGTGGCGTGGCGCTGGACGTCGCAAGTTTCACTGCTTAGGAAGACGCGGAGCTCGGCGGTGCCGGGGGTGACGTGGCAGATGAGGCGCGTGATGCTTTGTTCTTCCGTTTCATCCAAAGCTTCGGCGATGGAAAGGAGCGCGGCGATTTTTTTCGCGCGGAGAATGTCATCTTCCGTCATGAGGCGGAGGATGGCGTTTGTGCGGAGGATTTTGCCCGGGTTTCCGCGGTGGCAAGCGGCGGCCAAGGCGCAGATGCATTGCTCGCGATGGGTGAGGCCGAAGAGGTGGGCGTTCACGATCATGTAGCCGCTGTGGCGCGCGTGGCTGTAGTAATTGACGAGCATCCCGATGTCGTGGAGAATGCCGGTCGCCAAAAGAAGTTCGCGGTCGCGCAGCGAGAGGCCGTGGAAGCCGCGCCAGCCGTCGAAAAGGGAAAGGGCCATCGATGTCATATAGGCGACGTGCGCTTCGTCGTCGGTCGGAAGGGTGTGGTAGTAATTTTCCGTGGAGGCGCGGAGCATATCGGTCACGGGCAGCGCGCCGTATTGTTTCTCGTAATCGTAGAAAAAGAGTCCTTCGCGAATGCCGCAGCCGGAGACGGTGAGTGTCTTGGCGGAGGCCATTTGTGTGACAGCGGAAACGACGAGGGCGCCGGCGATGATGATGTCCGCGCGTTCGGAGGAGAGGCCGGAAATGTGTTTCCGTTCGGCGAGCGTTTTTTCGCAGAGTTCGTCGGTCATCGGGTAAAGGTCGGCGGTGGGCAGGCTGTAATTGTGGAGCTTGGGCAGGGGATAGCCGGTGCGGCGCTGGTGCATTTTCGCCAGATTGCGGACGGTGCCGCCGATGCCGATGACGGGGATGGATTTTTTGGGAAACCAGGGGACAGCTGCGAGTTTCTTTCGGATAAAAGCGGAAATTTGTGCGCGTTTCTCCGGATTCACGACGTCGCGGGAGCCGAAATTTTCGGTCAGGGTCACGGCGCCGATGGGAATGCTGACGGAGTGGAGGCGTTCTTTGTTTTTGACGAGGGAAATTTCGACGCTGGCGCCGCCGAGGTCAAAGAGGAGAAAATCGTTTTGGTCGATGGTGTGAATGACGCCGGAAAATCCGAGCGCGGCTTCTTTTCGTCCGCTGATGACGGTCATGGGGATGCCGGTCGTCTCGGCGACGCGCCGAAGGAAATCGGAGCCGTTTTTCGCGTTTCGGACGGCAGCGGTGGCAACGGCCCGGATGCGCGTGACGGAGAGGACTTTGGCGGCGTGCGCGTATACGGAAAGGCAATCCAGAGCGCGCTTTTGCGCCTCTTCCGTGAGGTACGGCGTCTTTTTCGTCATGCTTTCGGAGAGGCGCAATGTCTTTTTTTCTTGGTACATGAGTTTGTAGGCGCCGTTTTCCGCAATCTGCATGATGATGAAACGGATGGAATTGGAGCCTAAATCGATAATGGCAACGCGATCCATGGAAGTCCTCCGCTATAAAAATGTTTTCTTTTATTGTACATAGAGCGAGGAGAAATTACCAGTATAAAAATCAGGGGCGAATTTTTTGTGATTTTTAATTTTGGCGGCAAAATTGCGGAATACGGAAGTGCTGATAGAGATGAGGGGGCGAAGCTTAAGGCGTTTTGCATTTGGCGGCAATTGTGCGGAAAAAATTTCCGGGGATAGAGATGAGGGGGCGAAGCTTAAGGCGTTTTGCATTTTGGGAGGCATTTACAGCAAATGCCGCGAAAGCAAAATCAGGCAAAAGCCGTGCTCCTCATCTCTGTCTTGCAAAAGTTTTTGGCATAAACGCCACAAAAGTAAAGCCGGACAAAAGTTATGCTCCTCATCTCTGCCTTGCAAAAGCTTTTGGCATAAACGCCACGAAAGTGAAGAAGAAGAAAAGCAATGCCCCTCAATTCTGTTTTTTTGCTTTATCGCTCCAAAAGCTTTATAATGAAACAAATTTTTGTTCGGAGAACGGGAGGATATGATGTTAGCATCCAGATTGTACAGCCCCACATTGCGGGAGATTCCGGCGGAGGCCGTGGTGGCCAGCCATATTTATATGTTGAAGGCGGGGATGATCCGTAAAATCGCCAGCGGTGTCTATGTGTATATGCCGCTCGCGTGGCGGACGCTGCAAAAAATTTCTTCCATTATTCGCGAGGAAATGAATCAGACGGGCGCGCAGGAGATTGCGATGCCGATTGTGCAGCCGTCGGAAATTTGGAAGGAAACGGGCCGTTGGACGGTGTACGGCGACGAGATGTTTCGTCTGAAGGATCGGCACGGGCGCGAATATTGCATGGGGCCGACGCATGAGGAGCTGGTGACGATGCTCGTGCATATGGACACGTCGTCGTATAAGCAGCTCCCGGTTTCCCTGTATCAGATTGCCAATAAATATCGCGACGAGCTGCGTCCGCGTTTCGGCCTCATGCGCGGCCGTGAATTTATCATGAAGGATTGCTACACGTTTGATGCGGATGATGAGGGGCTCGACCGGCAGTATTGGACGATGTACGATGCGTACGTGCGGATTTTCACACGTTGCGGTCTGCATTTCCGTCCGGTTTTGGCTGACGGCGGCGCGATAGGAAACAGTCTTACGCATGAATTTGAGGCGCTCGCCGAGAGTGGAGAAGCGGATATCGTGTATTGCAAACATTGCGATTTTGCGGCGAATACGGAAGCGGCGGTGCCGAAGACGGTTTCCGAAGGCATTGTGAATACGAAAGAAAAAGAGCTGGTGGCGACGCCGGGGCAGCATACGATTGAGATGGTGTGCGATTATTTGAAATCGCCGGTCACGCAGTCGGTGAAAGCGGTCGTGTACAAATTGGACGACACGGTGGTGCTCGCGATGGTGCGCGGCGATCACGAAGTGAATGAAGTGCTCCTGCAGCATTTGTATGAAGCAGAAACGGTCGTGATGGCCTCCGAAGAAGATTTAGCGCGTTGCGGGCTCGTCGCCGGGTATATCAGTCCCATCGGGCTCAAAAAAGTCGAGGATTTCGATATCGTCGTCGATGCGTCGGTCATGGAAATGCAGGATGCGTGCTGCGGCGGAAACGAAAAAGATATGCACTATATCCATGTGAATCCGGCGCGGGATTTCGGCGATGTGCGTGTCGCGACGATTCGCATGATCACGGAAAAGGACGTCTGCCCGCAATGCGGCGGCGAGATTGAAATCAAAAAGGGCATCGAAGTCGGGCAGGTCTTCAAGTTGGGTACGAAATACAGCGCGGCGCTCGGCTGCACGTATTTGGATCAGAACGGAAAATCGCAGCCGATGGTCATGGGCAGCTACGGGATCGGTGTATCGCGCACGATGGCGGCGGCGATTGAGCAGAGCCACGACGATGACGGCATCATCTGGCCGGTCGCGATTGCGCCGTATCAGGTGGTCATCGTCCCGGCGAACAACAAAGATGAGCAAGTGATGGCAGCGGCGAGAAATCTGTATGAATCGTTTGAAGAAATCGCAGATGAAGTCGTTCTGGACGATCGAAACGAACGCGCCGGGATCAAATTCAAAGACGCGGATCTCATCGGCTATCCGGTGCGCGTGACGCTGGGCAAGAATTTCCTGGAAACGGGCCGCGCAGAAGTCCGTCTCCGCAGAACGGGCGAAACAATCGAAGTCCCGATAGAAGAATGTAAAGAGAAAGTGACGGAACTTTTAGCGAAATTGTTTGCGGAGAATGCGTAAAGAGAGATGAGGGGCGGAGCTTTTGGTATTCCGGTCTTTTGAGGCACGGGAGCTGAGCGTTTTTCGCTGACAGAGATGAGGGGCGGAGCTTTTGGTATTCCGGTCTTTTGAGGCACAGGAGCTGAGCGTTTTTCGCTGACAGAGATGAGGAGCGGAGATTTTCGGGATTGTGCTTATTGTGCAAAAGTGATTGGCACAAACGCCACAGAGTGTAAGAAAAGAAATGGCTTAGCTCCTCATTTCTATCTTGCAAAAGTATTCGGCCCAAATGCTACAAAAGGCAAGAAAGAAAAAACACTGCCACTGGATTTTAAGAGGAGACAGAATGGACGAATTGGAGGCGCTTCGGGAGGAGATTCGGGGAATCGACACGGAATTGGCCGCTCTTTTTGAGAAGAGAATGGCCGTTTCCGCGTCTGTCGCCCAAGTGAAAATCCGGAAGAATTTACCGATTTACGACGCTGCGCGTGAAGAGAAAAATATTGAAACGCTTTGCGGTTTCCTTTCCGATGCCGCCAATCGCCCTCTGTTTCGCAAATGGTATCGGCTGCTCATGGATGCGTCCAAGGTGCGTCAGCAGGAAATACGGGACAAAAAATCATGACGGAACAATTGACGGGTACGGTCGAGCGAGTCATTTTCACCAGTGACGACGAGACATACGCCGTCTTTTTGTTGTGCTTGGAACATTCCGAAAAACGCGTCACCGTGACGGGCGATGTGGGCGTCCCGACGGAAGAGCGGACGGTGGAGGTCCGCGGCCGCTGGCAGGTACATCCGCGCTACGGGAAACAGTTTCGCGCCGAGACGATGACGGAACGACGCCCGACGACGGCAGCAGAGATTGAAAATTATTTGGCGTCGGGACAAATTCGCGGCATCGGTCCGCAGTTGGCCAAGACGATTGTGAATCATTTCGGAAAGGAAACCATAGAGATTTTGGACAGCCGCCCCGAGGCGCTGCTTTCGATTCCGGGGATCGGGAAAAAGAAATTGGAGGCCATTCGCACATCGTGGCAAGCGTCCAATCGGTTGCGGAATCTGATTTTGCGCCTGCAGAGAGCCGGGATCCCCGCGCGTTTTGCTGCGATTTTAGAAAAGACGTACGGCGATTCGCTGGACACGATCCTGGCGACGGAGCCGTATCGTATGGCGCGTGATATTCCGGGATTGGGATTTCCTTCGGTGGATCGACTCGCCATGGAGGAAGGGGTCGATCCCTGCGATGTCGAGCGCATTCGGGCCGCCGTTTTTTATGTGCTGTATCAATTTTCGGAAAACGGGCATACGTGCCTTCCTGCGTGGCAGGTCATTGAGAACGTGACATCTCTTTTGGATTTGGAAAAATCGACCGTGCGCACCGCCGTTTCCGATGCGGTCAGCGATGGGGACATCCAAGCCGTTTTCTTCGGTGAATGTTATTATCTCTACACGCCGGTGCTCTATGAGGCGGAAACGGAAGCCGCCGTGCACATTCGGCGCCTCCGAAAAGCGACGGAAATAGGAAATCCGAAGTTGGCCATCGAAGCATTTGAAAAAGAACACGGAATCAAGCTTGCCGCTGAGCAACGGGAGGCGGTGGAGCAAGCGATGAAATCCGGCATTCTCGTCATTACGGGCGGCCCCGGCACGGGAAAAACGACGCTTATTCGCGCCATCATCACCGCCGCGGAGCAATACGGTGTGACGGTGCGGCTCGTGGCGCCAACGGGACGCGCAGCCAAACGCCTCGCGACGGCGTCCGGAAAACCGGCGGAAACGATTCATCGCGCGCTGGAAGCGGAAATGGCGCGCGGCAAGACGCTTTTTATGGTGGATGAATCCGCGCCGCTCGACGAGGATCTCATCATTGTGGATGAAGCGTCCATGCTCGACATCCCGCTTTTTTATCATCTTCTTTGCGCCGTCAAAGACAAAGCGCGGCTCATTTTGGTCGGCGACATCGATCAGCTTCCGCCCGTCGGTCCCGGAAATCCGCTCAAAGATCTCATCGCTTGGGGTGACATTCCCGTCGTGCGTCTTTCGCAAATTTTCCGTCAATCCGAAGGCAGCGGGATCATCACAAATGCCGCGCGAATTTTGGCGGGCGAGCTTCCCGTTTCCGAAAACGGCATGGACATTGTGTACGTCGAGAATGACGAGGAAGCGTATCGGGCCGTCATGCAGCTCTGCGAAAAATACGATTACGGCAAAGACGAGACGACGCTGTGGAATATGCAAGTTTTGTCACCGATGTATCGCGGTGCGTGCGGCGTAGATAAATTGAATGCCGGTATCCAAGAAGCCGTGCGCGAAGAAACGGAGAGTCGGGCGCCGTTTCGCTGCGGCGATAAAGTCATGCAGCGGCGAAACAATTATGAAAAAGAAGTCTACAACGGCGATATCGGCACCGTCTGGGCGGTGAATTGGGAAGGACGAAAGGAAACGGAAGCAGACGAAGAAACGGAATCATCGGAACCGGAGGCGCGGACGGAAATGCCGGAAGCAGAATTGGTTTCCCCCGTTTCTGCAGATATCGAGCCGGTCGACGACGAGAAAGAAGACGCGCCGCGCGCTATTAAGAAAGTCTTCGTCCGTTTCCCGGAGCAAGAAATTGTGTATGATTTTCCGGAAACGGATGAATTGCAGCTGGCGTACGCCGTCACCGTGCACAAGAGCCAGGGAAGCGAATATGAGCGCGTCATCCTCGTGCTGCTGTCCTCGCGATGTCCGATGCTGCAACGCAATCTTCTTTACACCGGCATCACGCGCGCCGGCCGCCACACAATTCTCGTCACGACGAAGGGAGCGCTTTCCCGCGCCGTCGCCAATGACAAGACGGCGCTTCGCTGCACGCTCTTTTTGCCGCTGTTGACCGGCGAGGCCAAGCTATGAATTGGTGGAAACAGGCGCTCGATTTGATTTTTCCCAGATGCTGTCCCTCCTGCGGCACTTACACGGGACGCGACACGCTTTGGTGTGATAATTGCCTAAAAAAAGAATGGGATGGGCATCAAATTCAGCGAAACAGCCATCCGCATCTGGCGGCGTGCTACACGGCGGCGCGCTACGAAGGCAGCGTGCGGAAACTCATCATCGGCCTCAAATACAATCAAAAACCGCAGCTGGCCAAAGCACTCTATCCGATTCTGGATGCGTTTCCGTGGTGGGAAAGACTTGCCGCAGAGACCGATTTGGCCGTTCCGATTCCGCTTTCGGCCGTACGACGAAAAGAAAGGGGCTACAACCAGACCGATTTACTCTTCCGGGATATTTTGCAAGAAAAGGGAATCCCCTACGATCCCGACGCTCTCGTTCGTATTCGTAACACGCCGAAGCAATCGCTCCTTAAGAAAGAGGAACGCGAAAAAAATCTGGAGATGGCGTTTCATATCAACAAAGGAAAAGACATCCGAGGCAAACGAATCTTGCTCGTGGACGATATTTATACGACCGGCACGACGATGGAAACGGCGGCCCGAGAACTCCGCCGCGCCGGCGCGATAAAAGTGATTGGTCTCACGGTAGCGTCGGGCGCTGTATAAAATGTGTGAAGTGTGTAGTGGCAGGCTTTATCCACTACCTTTTTGCTTTTTGTGGGACATAAAATCAGATATATGTGGTGAGCTTCGGGTTCGCGAAAAAGCTGTAGTCGGTGTACAATAAGAGAAATGATCAGCGTTGCACAAATAAGGAGGTTATTATGGAATTTACGGATGTATTGGCCTATCGGTGCTCGGCACGGGCGTATACGGAAGCGGCGGTTTCGGCGGAGGATGTCGCAGCGGTGTTGGAGGCGGCGCAGCGTTCGCCGGTCGGGCATCACAATTATGCGGGGTATCGGCTGACGGTGATTGAAAACGCGGACGTCTTGGCGCTTATGCGGAAGACGTTTGCGGAGGTGAGCGGACGGCAAGACGATCCATCGTATGGGGCACCGGTTTTCATCATTGTGTCGGTGACGCCGGAAGCGTCGGATGTGGTGCGGAAATACGATTGCGCGTGTATCATTGAGAATATGCATTTGGCCGCGACGAATGTGGGGTTGGGCTCTTGCTACATTCATGGCATGATTCGGACGATTCGCGAGGAGAAAACTTGGCAGGAAGCGGCCGGAATTCCGAAAGAGGATGTCCCGATGTGCGGCTTGGTCTTGGGTCATGCGAAAATGGCAGCGCGGAAGCGGCCGGCGAAGGAGAATATGGAAGTGAATTTTTGTAAGTGAGATGAGGGGCATAACTTTTTAGCTCGTCTCTTTTGCGGCGTTTGCGGCAGGTACTATGAGAAGGAGCTTCTTCTCTATTTCGGCAAGCCTTTCAGAAGTTTGGCCTTGACAGATCCAAAACAAAAAACGTGTACCTCATCTCTATCGGCAGAAAGCTTTTTGACATCTTTGCCGCAAAAAGAAAGAATCAGAAAAGGGAGGCATTTGTTGTGACCCCCAAAAGTTAGACTTTGTTAGCGAGACACTTTTACTGTCTCGCTAATTTTATTTAGCCATGAGCTTGAGCCGATATTGGGCCGGG
>CAVEFO010000036.1:0-20355 GCA_963615055.1 Lachnospiraceae bacterium | reverse complement strand
CCTTTCTTTTTCGGAAAAGAAAGGAAATGAAGAACGACAGGAGTTCTGCGGGGAACCGCCCCGCGTGATTTTACAAAAAAAGAGCTGCGAGAAAACGCAAAAATGTTTCCTCACAGCTCCTTTTTATTTCCTCCTTCCCTTCGCCATTGTGCTATAATAAAAAGCGTAAAACAAAAAAGGAGACATTATGATATCCATCGTCACCCCCGTGTACAACGAGGAAGAAAACATCCAATATTTCCACGACGAAGTCACCCGCGTCATGCGAGAACTCGGAGAGGATTATGAAATTCTTTTCGTCAATGACGGCTCGCGAGATCGGAGTGAAGAAATTTTGACGGCGCTTGCCGAGGCCGATCCTCACGTCCGCGCCATCCATTTCGCGCGGAATTTCGGGCACCAGATCGCGATTACCTGCGGCATGGATTTGGCCGATGGCGATGCCGTCATTACGATGGACGGCGATCTGCAGCATCCGCCGGCGCTCATCCCGACGCTCGTCGAAAAATGGCGCGAAGGCTACGATATCGTGCAGACCATCCGCACCGCGACCGAAGACGCCGGCTTTGTGAAACGCATCACCTCATCCGGCTACTACGCCTTTATCAATTCGATTTCCGACAGCCCGATTCGCCCCGGCGGCAGCGATTTCCGCCTCATGGACCGCAAGGCCATTTTGACGTTCCGGAAATTCCGCGAACAC
The DNA here is from genome assembly GCA_963615055.1 of Lachnospiraceae bacterium. Taxonomy (GTDB): domain Bacteria; phylum Bacillota; class Negativicutes; order Veillonellales; family Dialisteraceae; genus UBA1822. The sequence continues at coordinate 19,652 of CAVEFO010000036.1, read as the reverse complement.
AGCCGTTTCATCCGCGGCATCGTCGGAAACCTCGGCTACCAGCAGACTGTCGTCGAATTCGTCGCGCCGCCGCGCCATGCCGGCGTTTCCAAATTTTCCATGCGGAAAATGCTGCACTTTGCCATGGACGGCATTTTGACGAACAGCACCGCGCCGCTTCGGATGGCCTTTTACATCGGCGTCCTGGCCGGACTTTTCGGCCTCGCCCTCATCGCGCACGCCCTCTTCTGCTATCTCATGGACTACGCCGTCCCCGGCTGGTCGACCATGGTCATCATCGTGTCCCTCTTCGGCAGCCTGAACCTCGTTTCCCTCGGCATCGTGGGCGAATACATCAGCCGGATTTTCAAGGAAACGCAGCAGCGCCCGCTCTATTGGATTGCGAGCGACACCGCCGATAAAAAAGGAGAATGAAATGAAAGAAACCGATTGGAATCCTTTTGACGAAGTGCAAGAGGATTTTTTTGCCAGCTCCATTTTTCGCGAACTTTCCGAAGCCGTCGAAGCCGAGGAACGCTTCACGGTCACCTATCGCATCGTCGCCGCATCCTACGAAGAAGCCAAAGAACGCGCCTTTTCCGTCGCCGTGGAGCAGACGGTGGAATGCCCGTATGAACTCGTCGACGGCACTTGGATCGCCGATCGCATCGTCGGCCGCATCGAAGACATCAAAGAAAAAGAACCCGGCGCCTATGTCGCGACAATTTCCTACAGTCCGGAAGCCGTCGGCGGCGAATTCACCGAGTTTTTGAATATGATTTTCGGAAACACGAGCCTCACGGCCGGCGTCCGTCTGCTTTCCTTTACCCTCGGACGCAGCCAATACGGCGAATTTGCCGGGCCGAAATACGGACGAAGCGGCATTCGGAACCTTTGCGGAATCGAAAAAGGTCCCATCCTCATGTCCGTCATCAAGCCGCTCGGCACCGATGCGAAAGGCCTCGCCCGCATGGCTTACGATTTGGCGCGCGGCGGCTGCCCCATCATCAAAGACGATCACAGCCTCTGCGACCAACGCTACGCCCCCTTCACCGAACGCGTCACCCGCTGCGTGGAAGCCGTGCAAGAAGCCAATGCCAAGACCGGCGGCCACACGCTCTACGTGCCGAATTGCACCGCCGACGGCACCGCTCTTTTGCGCCGCGCTTTGGAAGCACAGGAACTCGGTGCGGGCGGCATCATGGTCGCACCGGGCCTTACGGGATTTTCTCTCGTCCGTGAGCTGGCCGAATCGCCCGATTTCCGGCTCCCGATTTTCCTCCATCCCAGCTTTTCCGGCGGCGCCGTCCTCGAACGAAACTCCGGCATGTCGCCCTATTGCTACTACGGCCAACTCAGTCGCCTCGCCGGAGCCGACGCCGTCATCTTCACGAGCTTCGGCGGCCGTTTCTCCCCGTCCAGAGAAGATTGCCGCCTCATCGCCGCCGCCACCGAAGCGGACATGGGACCGATCCGCCCCATCTTCCCCGCACCGGCCGGCGGCATGAAATGGCAACTCTTCCCGGACATTCTGAAAACTTACGGCCAAGACACCCTCCTCCTCGTCGGCGGCGCCCTCCAAACCCAAGGCCCCGATCTGTATGAGAATACGAAATTTTTTATGGAGAAATTGGAACAAAGCGGGGATGAGGGATGAGGGGCCGGACTGCTCTATTCTTTGCTTAGCAGGCATGGGTAGGGAACGCTTTTCTGCTGATAGAGATGAGGGATGAGGGGCCCTACTATTGTCTGCTTTGCTTAGCAGGCATAAGCAAGGAACGCTTTTCTGCTGATTGAGATGAGGGATGGGGGGCCGACTGTTGTCTGCTTTGCTTGGCAGGCATAAGCAAGGAACGCTTTTCTGCTGATTGAGATGAGGGATGGGGGGCCGACTGTTGTCTGCTTTGCTTGGCAGGCATAAGCAAGGAACGCTTTTCTGCTGATTGAGATGAGGGATGGGGGGCCGACTGTTGTCTGCTTTGCTTGGCAGGCATAAGCAAGGAACGCTTTTCTGCTGATTGAGATGAGGGATGGGGGGCCGACTGTTGTCTGCTTTGCTTGGCAGGCATAAGCAAGGAACGCTTTTCTGCTGATTGAGATGAGGGATGGGGGGCCGACTGTTGTCTGCTTTGCTTGGCAGGCATAAGCAAGGAACGCTTTTCTGCTGATTGAGATGAGGGATGAGAGGCCGGCTGTTGTCTTCTTTGCTTAGCAGGCATGGGAAAGGAAACTTATCCCTGATAGAGCGGTGTCGCTTATCAGCTACGATTTTATAAAATATACAAAGCCTGTTTCTTCTCTTTTGCGTCTCACCTTACCGCTCTGTCCTTCCCTCCGGCAACAACCGCCAACCGCATCATTTCTACACCAAAAAAAAAGGAAACCCTCGTGTGAGAGTTTCCTTTTTGCTTGATCCATTTCAGAACTCGTAATTCAAAGATAAAATCCACGAATCGGCATAAGAATCGAATGTATTGTATTTCGCATTGTCCTCTTTCTTCGTACCGAATGCATATTCCCCGTGGAGATAGGTATTCTTCGCAATGGCGACTTCTCCGGACGCGAGCCAGAAATGACCGTCGGTCGCAAACAGCGCGTCACAGGTCGGCGCTTCGACGCTTGTCATGCCCGCCTCATACAGACCGGCCTTGACTTTGTAGTACGCCAGATCCAGCATGAAGGAGCCGGGTTTCTTCGAATCCATTTTGCCATAGCCGAGGCCGATTGTCCAAATCTTGCCTTTCTGCCATGCGCGTCCTTTGGTATTCTCTACAAGAGTCTCCTTCGCATTGGCATAGTAATCGCCGAACACGCGGAAATTCTTCACCGGAACGAGAAAATGGACACCCCAGACAGATTTCTTGCCGGCATCAAAATGGGTTCCGCCATCGATGTATTCATACGAGCCGGTCCGGAAATAATCAAGGCCGAGCTTCGCAAATCTGAGATCGGCTTTCGCCTGTGCATAGAAAACTTCCGATTTGGAAAACGTGCTTCCCGTTTTCCGTGAATGACCGACTCCATCTACGCCCTCTATGGTATCCGCGGCGTCTTTCATACGACCATAGCCGAGAGAAAGATTGACTTTTTTCCCGATCGGAGCGGCGAGTTCGATGCCGTCGAATGCATTCCCGTAAAGCCAGCCGTTGAGCTGCTGTCCCAGATCGAATTCATATCGACCGAATTTCGCGCCGAGTTTTCCTAATTGATGATGGAAATAGAACCCCTCCATCAGGACTTCGGCGCTTCCGCCGTCTCTGAGATCGACTTCACCGGAGCTCATACATCCATGGACATAGGTCGTGTCGTTGACCGTCGCCTGCACGTGGAGACGGATACGACTGTCATAGAGGGAGTCCCCGCCCGACGTTTTGCCGACACGCATCCGCGCATCGCCGGACAAACGAATGTTTCCGACTTTCTTTTCGAGATTGCCGACGCGGACGCCGAGATTTTGGAGTTCGGCGCCGTATTCGGAAGCGAGGCGATCAATGGTCGCACGAGTTTCCGCATCCATCCGGTCTTCTTTCGCCATCAGGCGAGCGACGATCTGCGCCATTTCATAACGCGTGATGTTCTGCCGGCCTTTGAACGTGCCGTCCGGATAGCCATCAATCAAGCCGCGATCGGAGAGATCGGAGACGGCCTGATACGCCCAGTCGGAAGCGGAAACATCGGAAAACGGATTCGCGGCGTAAGCGGATGCACCGGCCGCCAGAGCAGCCACCGCTGCCATAGCAAGGATTTTCTTCATTGTAAAAAGCGCTCCTTTTTTGAATGTATTTTCGGAAACATTCGGAATGTCCGAGAAACACTCGCAGGAGTTGCCTTGTTTCCTCATGCGGAATTCCCGTTCCTTCCTTCGCGCAAAGCAAAAGACATCCTTTGCACAATATCATTTTATCATAAAGGCCTATATCTCTCAAAAACCATTTCCTCTGATTGTGATTCCGAGAAACATTTCCCGGCCGGCGCCTCTCGGCTCCCTTCCTCATCCGCTGCCCTGCCCGCCGTAAATTGCGCAAACAAAACCGACGCCGAACGCTTTCCCCATAACTTTCATTCTATACTTCTTTCGGAACTTTCTAAAAATTTCATACCTCAAAAGTATAGTCAAAAAAGGCGGCGGTGCATATAATAATGTACACCGTTTTTTATTGTTTCCTTAATGAGGTGACACCAAATGAAAAAAATGAAATGGGCTTTGGCATTCGCGGGGCTTCTGGCTTTGGGACTGGCGAGCGGCTGCGGCGATACCGCCAAACCGGCGCCGAAAGCCGAGACACCGGAGAAAGTGCTGCGCGTCGGGACAGATATCGCCTATCCGCCGATGGAATTCAAAGATGAGGCCGGCAAGGTCGTCGGATTTGAAATTGATTTGGCACATGCCATCGCCGATAAGATGGGCGCGAAGCTTGAAATCAAGGACGTCACGTTCTCCGATTTGAAGCAGGCGGCCGTCGACGGCAAGATTGATGCCATCATGGCGGACTTTGAAGTGACGGACGAACGCAAGAAAGATCTCACGTTCAGCGATCCTTACATTGAAAATCCGGGCTACTCCATCCTCGTCAAGAAAGACGACACGACGATCCATGACTGGAAAGATTTGGCCGGCAAAGTCGTCGGCACACAGGACGGCACGCGCCAGACGAAGGAATCCATCGATATCGGCGCGGAACGCATTCACGCTTTCAACCAGAAAGAAAACGTGCTGAAAGGACTTTTGTCCGGCGAAGTGGAAGCCGTCGTGATTGACAGCCCGGTCGCACGCTACTATGCGGGCCGCAAGGACAGCCAATTCAAGATCGTCGGCGAAGAGAAACCGACGGGCCGTCCGATTGCCGTCGCGATGAAAAAAGGAAATACCGATCTGCAGAAAGAAATCAATGCGGCGCTCAAAGCGCTTAAGGAAGACGGCACGATTGCCAAGATTTCGGAAACTTGGTTCGGAGTGCAGAAATAAAACAGACTTGCGGGAAGAGGAGCCGGGCTTTAGCTCCTCTTTTTTTGCGGCAGGCGCACGATGTCCGTTGGCCGTTGTCCGTTGACCGTTCTCCGTGCGTGAGGGCTGTTTTGTCACATCGATACGAAGCCCGGATGACGAATGCAAAATTCTTGTGCCTTTTTTCGACCCGGGTAACAAAAGCGCGTCTTGTATGAGATGCGCTTTTGTTGTGTCCGAGCCCTGCTTTCCTTGGAGAAATAGCGAAAAATTTCTTTTTTTCACCGCACTTATAAAATTCATTTATATGCCGGTCTCCAAATTCTTAATAACACAACGATTGAAGCTATTTTATTATTCTTAAGAGGCTACAATCGTGCGAAGCGCCCTTCAAACAGCCCCCGAAAAACTTCTTACCCTAGGGACATTTTCAAGGTATGGACCTCTCGAAAAAAGAGCTTTTTGCGATTCCCGAAAAGAATAGTTCTATAAACTCATTTTGCGAACACAACATATTGCGATTTTTACCATTATTTTCACACTTGCAACGCACTGCTTTTTCCTGTACAATTTCAATCGTAAGGTCTCCGAGTCCGATATCCCATCGGCACTCGCATCCGTTTTATTTCCGGCGGCAAACGCATCCTGTATTTCCGGAAATACAGCGAAGTCTTTGCTCCGGTTTCTTACACTGCTGTTTCTTTTCGGTTGGTTTTTGCAGGAAATATTTCGTTTCCCGCAGAAAGAAGGAAGTATGGAAGTCATTAAGCGCGACGGGAAAAAAGTCCCGTTTCAAAAGGAAAAAATCGCGGCGGCCATCGAAGCGGCCATGCACAGCGCGAGCGGCATTTACCAAGAAGGCGTCGCACAGAAAATCGCCGACGAGATCGAAGAATACGCCGAAAATCTCGGCCATTCCATGACGATTTATTCCATCGAAGATCAGGTCTACTACAAACTTTTGGAAAACGACAATCCGGCGACGGCGCGTTCGTACGAAAATTACAAAGCGATGCAGGCCTTCAAGCGCCACATCAATACGACGGACGAAAACATCATCGGCCTCATCCGCAAGACGAATGTGGAAGTCATGGACGAAAATTCCAATAAAAATTCGCAAGTCGTCTCGACCCAGCGCGATCTCATCGCCGGTGAAGTGTCCAAAGACGTCGCCCGCCGCAAGCTCATTCCGCTCGATATCGTCCAGGCACACGACTGCGGCGCAATCCATTTCCACGATATGGATTACATCATCCAGCCGATGTTCAACTGCTGCCTCATCAATTTGGAAGACATGCTGACGAACGGGACCGTCATCAACGGCAAGAAAATCGACACGCCGAAATCCTTCCAAGTCGCTTGCACCGTGACGACGCAAATCATCGCGCAAGTCGCCAGCGGCCAGTACGGCGGCCAGAGCATCAACGGCATCGACCGGATTCTGGCGCCCTACGTCCGCAAATCCCACGATAAAATTTTGGCGGGCGTCCTCGAAGAACAAAAGGAAATCTACGGCATCGAGCCCGATATGGAAAAAGCCGAAGAAATCGCGTGGAAACGGACGCGCAAAGAAGTCAAAGACGGCATCCAGACCATCCAGTACCAGATCAATACCCTCATGACGACGAACGGCCAAGCGCCCTTCGTGACGCTCTTCATGTATTTCACGCCGGATTTCGAATACGCGAAAGAAGCGGCGATGATCGACGAAGAAATCCTCGAGCAGCGCTGGCAGGGCATCAAAAACGAGCAGGACGTCTACGTGACACCGGCCTTCCCGAAGCTCATTTACGTCTTGGACGAGCACAATGTGAAGCCGGACAGCCCCTACTATTACCTGACGGAGCTCGCCGCGAAATGCACAGCCAAACGCATGTATCCCGACTATATTTCCGCGAAGAAAATGCGTGAAATTTATGAAGGAAACGTCTTCAGCCCGATGGGTTGCCGCTCCTTCCTCTCACCTTGGAAAGATCAGAACGGAAACTACGTCTGGGACGGCCGTTTCAATATGGGCGTCGTCTCGCTCAATCTCCCGCAGATCGGCATTTTGGCGCGCGGAAACGAAGAAAAATTCTTCCAAATTCTCGATAAGCGCCTCGAGCTCTGCCATAAAGCGCTCCTCCTTCGCTACGACCTCTTGAAAGACGTCACGAGCGACGTGTCCCCGATTCATTGGCAATACGGCGCCATTGCCCGCCTGCCGAAAGGCGCAAAAATTTTCGACCTTTTGCAAAACGGATACGCGACGCTCTCCCTCGGCTACATCGGCATTTACGAAGCCTCCATCCTCGTGAAAGGCGTCTCCCACACGACCCCGGAAGGCGAAGAATTTGCGCTCAAGATCATCCGCCGCCTGAAACAAGCCGTCGTCGACTGGAGAAAAGAAAACGGCCTCGGCTTTGCCCTCTACGGCACCCCGGCCGAATCCCTCACGAACCGTTTCTGCGTCCTCGATCGCGCCCGCTTCGGCGATATCCCCGACGTGACCGACAAAGGCTACTACACGAATAGCTACCATGTCGACGTCCGCGAGCCGATCAATGTCTTCGATAAATTCCGCTTCGAATCGCAATTCCAAGAAATCTCGACCGGCGGCTGCATTTCCTACGTCGAAATCCCGAATATGACAAACAATATCGAAGCCATCCTCACGATGATCCGTTTCATCTACGACAACATCTGCTACGGCGAATTCAATACGAAATCCGACTACTGCCACGTCTGCGGCTTCGACGGCGAAATCATCTGCAATGACGACAACGAATGGGAATGCCCGAATTGCCACAACAAAGACCGCAATCTCCTGACCGTCATCCGCCGCACCTGCGGGTATCTGGGCGAAAACTTCTGGAACGAAGGCCGCACGAAAGAAATCAAGACAAGGGTGGTGCACATCTGATGAACTACGGACAAATCCGAAAATACGACATCGCAAACGGCGTCGGCATCCGCACCAGCGTCTTCGTCACCGGCTGCACACGCCGTTGCCCCGATTGCTTCAATGAAGAATACCAAGATTTCCAAGCCGGGAAACCGTGGACGGATGCGGAAACGGCGATGATCCTTGAATACCTCGCCGATGACAACGTCGAAGGCCTCACGCTTTTGGGCGGCGAACCCATGCAAAATACGGAAGGCCTCACGGCGCTCGCCCGCACCGTCAAAGAGAAGAGCCCGAAATCCATCTGGGTCTACAGCGGCTACCTTCTGGAAGAAATTTTGGCCGATCCGGATAAAAAGGCGCTCCTCGAAACCTGCGACGTCCTCGTCGACGGCCCCTTCGTCGCCGCCCTCAGAAATCCCCGCCTCCGCTTCCGCGGCTCGGCCAATCAACGCGTCATCGACATCCCAAAAACGCTCGCCGAAGGAAATATTGTCCTGTATCGAGATGATATCACGGGAGAAGTGATGTAAGGAAACCAAACGAAAAGACAGCTCTTGACGGCTGTCTTTTTTGCTGTAAAAAATGCGGCCAAAGGCCACCACCTGCCAGCCCTCTTCGGGAGAAAAGCGTCCGGCGGACGGTTTTCAGTGGCCGTTAGGACGGTGTGATGAAACGAAGCTTGATGTCTTCTTCGCTCATATTCTTTTTGTCAATCACGTCCATGCCGCCTGCCTCCTTTGCTAAAAAATTTTCGTTTCAATTTGTTTTTTCCCATTATATAACAATTCGACGCGGGAGGAAATGAAACGGGGCAAAATAAAAAAAGGGGCTGTGAAAAAACATCATGCGTTTTCTTCGCAGCCTCTTTTACGGTGTCCACAAAATATGGACAAAATAGCAAGTTTTTGATACTATTTTATTGGGTACCTAGGCGACGGGTTGCTTTGATTCGCTCCCTTCTTGGAAGGGAGGTGATGGCCATGGAATTTATCATTATTTTCATGATTCTTCTTCTGGTTATCATATTAGCCATCAAGTGTTAATACAGAAAAACAGCCGCCCTTTGTCCGAAAATGCGCGGCTGTCTTTCTGATCTTAAAAATTAGGGAGTGCAACTCGTCGCACCGGTACCCTTTCTAATGCCATTATATACCCAAAATCCGATGATGGCAAGGATGATAGCTTCGCGCCGAAAATATTTCGATTTTTTACAGTCCCGCGATAAAAACCGCTCTCGGCTCATTTATCTATAGCAGCCGCTCAATATGTCCCCGCCGCGATCTCGATCCATCCGGAGGAATACGGCGCGATCTCGTATTGCTGGAAAATGAAATAAATCGTCCGGTCATTTCCGATGTACCATTCTTTCGGCCATTCGGTGAGGTCGAGGACGCTGCTATTGAAAATGGGAATTTCGCGCGCCTTTGTCTGCTCGAAGATTTTATTTTTCATCTCTACCGGATCGGTTTCTACTTTTTTCAAAATGTCTTCCCGTGAAATCGGATTTCCGTTTCCGTCAAAATTCAGGCAGCGGACGTATGTCATGGGATGGGCGGCGCGGTCGTAATAGAGGCTTTCGGGGAGCAGAATGCTGACGGCGTCCGAATCCGCGCAGCCGATGTACCATTGCGTCCAGCCGGAGGCGTCTTCGTGTGTCGCGATGCTTTTTTGAAAATGCGCGATAGCGCCCTCGACGGCGGCATTGATGCGGAAACGCGCGAGTGCGGTGCCTTCCGCCATTTTCGGATAGCGCAGCTTGGCGCGGCCCACTTCTTGTTCTTCCCCGACGAAGCCGGGCGCATGTTTTGTCACGGCCGCCATCATGGCTTGTGCCGGCGTGGCCGCTGCCGCCAGAAGCAGAGCCGCGAGCAGGATTTTTCCCGGAAATTTCATTTCGTTCCTCCTTTTGGAAAATACGATCGGATTTCTCTCCCGTTTTCCTCATTATAGCACACAAAAAGAGCTGTGAAACTTTTATTCACAGCTCTTTTTTCGGTTTGCGGTCCTTGTCCGTTGTCCATGTCGCCATGAACCGCGTATGAGAACCATCGCGCCACATACAATTGTATCGAACGGATAGCGGCCGACGGAGCCTTTACCCCGCTTTGGTCGCGTTCGGAATATCGGGCGTCTTTTCCGTTTTTCCGTAATTGATAATCTTGTAGACGCCGACGGTCAGAAGCGGCAGGAGGAAGAGGGCGATGAAGGCGTAGGCCAATGCGTTGTAGGCTTGTGCGATCAGCGCGATGATGCCGAATTTGGCAAAGAGAATCGAGGTCACGAGGATCACCACGGTGATCAGGCCGCGACGGCCGCGCGTGAGTTCTTGTTTCCCTTTTTCGACGAGGCCGTGATTGATACGATCGAGCATGGCATGGATGATGCCGGTCGACGTTTCAATCAGCGTCCAGCCCATGACGACGCTGAAGAGGATGAGCATCCAGCCGGGGGCGTCGCAATTCATCATCATGTACACCCACGGCACTTGCGCTTCGACGACTTCTTTCTGCGGGTAGTAGCCCAGAATCGCGTAGTAGGTGAGGAACCAAGGAATGGTCATGAGGAGGCCGGCGATGAGGCCGCTGATGATGGATTGGCGGCGGCTGGTCTGGCGGCGAATGGTGAAGAAGGAGGCCGGAAAGACGACGAGGTTGTACGCCATATAGAGAATGCCGGTCCAGAGCGCCAATCCGATCGTGGCGTCGGGCGTGTAGGAGAAATCCGTCTGCGCAATGACGCGACCGATATTGTCGGAATGGCGACTGATGACGAGCGCCGAGAAGCAAATATATCCGATGTAGAGGCCGACGGTGCCGATGGTTTCAAAATAGGAAATCATCTTTTCGCCGTAGAAATTCAGAATGCCGACGATGACGGTAATGCCGACGACGCCGTACCAGTAATTGAGCCCCGTGACTTCTTCGACGCAAGCGCCCGTCGCCGATGCCATGACGGCGATGATAATGACCATGAAGAAGACGTACACAATGTCAAAGAGCCGGTAGAAGGGGCCGGCAATGGCCTGAATGAAGGATTTGAAATTGTACAATTTGTAGAGACGGACGAGCTCAAAGGACAGCGCCGAAACGAGCGCAAATCCGATGAATGTCGCCAGACCCGACCACCAGCCGAGCGCGCCGAATTTCCCGCCGTACTCCATGATTTCGCGGCCTGTCGCATAGCCGCCGCCGATCAGCACGGACTGGAGAATAATGCCGGGAAGCAAATATTTCCCAATCGCGCCGTCAAAAAAACCTTTCTCCATTTTGATCACCTTTCTTTCTTTGCAGTGGAGAAATCAAGTCCCCCTCCCGTGCTTGCCACACTTGGGTGAAATGAATGAAACTGTATGTAAACGGCACTGAAAGCACCGGAAATTGCTAACTGCCAATTGCTAACTGTTACCACCCATTCCGATACGAGAGCACGTCGTCTGAAATTTCTCCCGCTTCGAGCTCACTGATTGCCTCGTCCAGAATTGCAAAAGCGCGGTGGAGTTTCTCGCTTCGAATATTGAGCGGCGGCTGGCAGCGAAGAATGTTTTCGCCGAGCGTGATGATGATGAGCCCTTTTTCGTAAGCGCGGAAACAAATTTTGAAGACGCCGTCCGCATCCGGGACGCTGTTTCCCGACCCGTCTTTCTTGACGATTCCAATCGCATACGACATGCCGCGGCCGCGGAAGAAGGAAACGGTGTCCGGGTGCTTTTCTTGGAGCGCCGTGAGCTCTTCGCGGAATTGTTTCTGATTTTCCGCGTAGATTTTTTGAAATTCTTCCGTTTGGTAATAGTCGAAAGCAGCACAGCCCGCCGCGCAGGCAATCGCATTTCCGCCGAGGGTGAAAAGATGGGCCGGCGCCGGAAGCGTGTCCATGATCTCCGTCCGCGCCATGAAAGCGCCGAGTGTGAGACCCGCGCCGATGGATTTCCCCATAATAATGCCGTCGGGAATGATGCCGGGATAATTTTCGATCGCAAAGAAATGCCCCGCGCGCCAGAAGCCCTGCTGTACCTCTTCGGAAATGAAGAGAATGCCGTGCGCCTTGCAAAGCGCGTACAATTTTTGCATAAAAATCGGATGCGCCGGCAAAATCCCCGCGTCGCCCTGGATCGGCTCGATGATGACCGCCGCGACGTCATCCGCCGGGAGATAATGGGAAAATGCCGTCTCGATGTCCCGCAGACATTCGCGCTCGACTACATCATCCGGCACATCTTCGCCGTAAAAGGGGAAATGATAAATCTCCGGCAGAAACGGCCCCATCTTCGCGCGCATTCTCGTCGTGCAGCTCGTCATGGAAGCGCTGCCGAAGGTATTTCCGTGATAGCCATTGATGAACGTGATGATTTTCGTCCGCCCCGTGTAGGCGCGAGCAAATTTTACCGCCGCATCGTTTCCGTCCGAGCCACAGTTTCCGAAACAAATCTTCGCCGCCCCGCCGCCGGGGAAAACAGACGTGAGGCGCTCGGCGTAGGCAATCATCGGCTCATTGTAGCTGTAGGCCGCCGTGTATTGCGTGCATTTTTCCAGCTGCGCCGCAATCGCCGCCGTCAGAACGGGATGCGAGCTCCCCAGATTCAAAGACGATGCACTCGTCAGAAAATCGATGTATTCGTTTCCGTCCGCGTCGCGCAGCATTTCACCCGCGCCGCTCTCGACGGCAAAAGGATAGTACGACAAATGCTGGCAACGCGCGATGACTTTCTCGTCACGCGCCACGAGCGCCTTGCATTTCTCGATATGTTTTTTGATTTCGTATGCCATGGTTTCCTCCTTTCGGGAAACAAAAAAGCCCTCGCCGGATTGCTCCGACAAGGGCGCCCTATCGCGCGGTACCACCTTGTTTTATCACTCATGCGTATTCCAAAAGCCAATACGCCGCCCGTAACGTGGACGCCCCGAGACGGCTTGCGACCGCCGCCCTGCTCCCGCAATGAGCCATCCCGCCTCGGCACCGATTTTCACCACCCACCGGCTCTCTGCCGCCTACCGCGAAACTTTTTTGCGTTCCCAGCATTTATTTTCGGCCATGATACCCCACTCTTTGGGGTTTGTCAAGAAAATTTTTTACTTTTTATGAGATGCATAGATAAAATCTATGACGGAAACGGTCATGCATGCTCAGCATTCCCCGTCATTATCCGCTATCCGGGAGATCATAATCCTCGCGTAATGTCTATCGCGCCACACACTAGGCGACGAATGAGAAACGGAAGCGGGCAGCGAAATACCTGCCACTTCCACGCAAAAGGGAACAGATTCCAAAAATCTGCCCCCTTTCGCTGTCGTTTTCGACATTGGAGTATATAGAAATGCCGGATCCCGGATATGTGACGACAATCCGCCGCACGCCCACAGTCCCGACAATTCTACCATGAAAATTTACGAATAAAGCTTAGGAAAACCGGATTTCCTGTTTACGCTTTCCCGACCGCTTCCAGCAATTTTTGCATTTGCGCTTCGAGCGCTTTGATTCTCTTATCCTGCGCATCGATTTTTTCTTCATAACGCACATTCTTTTCCTCACTGCGAGCATTCTGCGCCCGCAGCTGATTCACCTCACGCACAAGATCCGCATTGGACGCATTCGTCATGAGCGTCTTTCCGCGGCTGCCGAGCTTGAAGGAAACGCCGGCATTCAGCATCGCATCCCCGTTTCCGATTGTCCCGCCGAAAGAAAGCGTCGTATCGAAATTCGGCTTATAGAAAGCGCCCAAAGCGCCGGCATTCGCATTCTTGTAATGCCCGTAGCCGACAGCAAAACTCCATTTATCCGCCGGATCGTATCCTTCCGGATGAAGCGCCGCCAGAGCGGCTGCCCCGGCGCCGACTTTATTGATATCGCCGGATATGGCCGAGACACTTTGCTTGAGCTGACTGACATTCACCGCATCCGTATCATTCTCACCGGCTTTGACATGAATAATTTTTCTCTCTCCGCCTTCGCTGCCGACAGAAACGACATGGTCCTCTTCCGCAGTCGATTCATTGCCGAGAATCACTGCATTACTGGCTGTCGTCGTCACTTTGTTTCCCAGCACGAAAGTATTATTCCCGACCTCGCCATCTCTTTCATGATTGCCGATCGTAATGTCATTCCCAAAGGCATAGCTGTCATGTCCATGCACATTATTCGGATCGCCGAAAGCACCGGAATTCGCTCCGCAGACCGTGTGATCGGTACCGACAGCGATGGAATTCGTGCCTGTCACGGTAGACCCGCTCCCGATAGCAATCGATCCTTCCCCCGTCACCTTGGAGCCCGTCCCGAAAGAGATGGAATTCGTCGCATCCGCATGGCTGTCATTTCCAAGCGCCAGTGAATCCGTCCCCTCGGCCGTCGCGCCATCCGATCTCGTGATATCTTTCAAATGAGAAATATCCGGCATCACCGCCCCCGTAATGGCACCATCCAACGCGGCCAAATTCTGAGAAACCGTATTGCCGTAAGAAATCACATTATATGTCGTATTATTCAGCGTACCGATACGAGAATCCAAATCATTCACTTTGCCGGAAACGGTCCCCACATTCGTTTCAATGGAAGAAATATTTCCCTGAATTGCAGCGATAGCATCCGTATTTTTATTTACTTGCGTATCCAACGCATAGAGATTCTGCCCGGTGGTCATATCTTGTTTCACATAGGTCCCGTCTTTGGCCACTCCTTGGGCATCGGCCGGCGTCACATACTTATAAACCGTACTGCCGGTCACATAGCCCGCGTCCGTAGCAGCGACAGAGCCGCTCGCCGCCATTTTCAGCTTGAAAGCCGTCCCACCGGCATTATTCAGTATCGTGGCCACGCCATCCGTTCCGAATTCATACGCCGTATACGTGCCATTTCCCTGTTCCTGCGCATTTACGAGCTGCCCATACGTCGCCGCGTCCGTATTCGATTTACCGTCTGCGATATTCGTCAACCGAGCAAGGAGCACATCATTGTACGTAGCCGAAACATGGTTTCCGCTTTGATCGACATACCAATACGAATCCCCATTCTGATGACCGAAGGAAACCGTCGTCACTTTCTTTCCGTCCTCTGTCGCGATATCCGTGTCCGCGACCGCTTGGAAGCCGATGGCGGTGGATTTCGTACCGGTGGCTGCACTGTTGTAGCCATACGCCGATGCACCGTCTTTCGTCGCGTGACTCTGATACCCGAAAGCGACCGCACCGGTGCCCGCCGCTTGGGAATACGCCCCATAAGCTGCCGCTGCCGCGCCGGATGCTTCACTGCCGAAACCGGACGCAAGCGCCGCCACTTCGGTCGCCTTGCTTAAGAACCCGAAAGCCGAAGCCCCCACGCCGGATGCTTCTGTTTTGGCACCGATAGCCGTCGTTGATCCCTCTTTGGCATTGGCGCCGCTCCCGACAGCCGTGGCTTCATACCCTGTCGACACGGTCAAGCTTCCGATGGCAATTCCTTCCTCTCCCGTAGCCTTCGCATTCGCGCCGATGACAGCCGCACCGTTTCCGTACGCTTTCGCCTTCAGCCCGATGGCCACCGTAGCACCCACACTTTTCGGATCCTCCGTCGCATCGGGATTGGACAAAGCCTCCGCCCAGACGCCCAGCGCCACGGCACCTATCCCGGACGCTTTGGCACCGCCGCCGATAGCAAACGCATAATTTCCCGTCGCACTTGCCCCAGGCACATCCGTCCACATTGTGCTCATCGCCATATTCGTGACATGAAGCGTCTTGTCCTCGTCGATGGTAATCGTATCACTCCCCGTATAAGCCGACGAAACCTTGGCCTCTTCGATGGCCGCATCGAGCAGACCGAGATTGACCCCGGTCGAATTGGCTGCGCTGATCGTTTTTAATGAAGTACCGCTCTTGGCGACAGGCTTGACATACTCATAGACCGTATCCCCGGAAATAAATCCGTAATTCCCGTCCGCAATACTGCCGACCGTAAACGTCGCCAACACCGTGCCGTCATTGGCAATGAGCTCATTCGTATTCCCCTTCTTGGACGTCGCCGCCGCACTTCGCGCCGCACCGGACAAATTAATCTCATTCACCTTTCCGGTCGTATCCGTATCATGCGCATACGCCGCGACCGCTTTCGCATCCAACGCCGCGATATTGGCCCCGACAGTCCCATTCGGATTCAATGCAGTAGTTTGTTCATCTTCGATGATTACATTCATCAGGCTGGACTGGATATACGTCCCATTTTGCGTCGTGCTCGCCACCGTCTTAATTTGCGAAAAATTCACCGCATCCGTATCCGCCATACCGGCTGCGACATACACAATCTTCCGATTGATTGCCGACAAGCTTCCGGCCTGTGCCCGTCCCACGGAAACAGTATTAGCCTCGTTTGCGGTACTGTTATGCCCAATCGCCACAGAATCTTGGGCCGACGCTTTGGCCCCATCCCCAATAGCCACCGCATCGTCACCGGCCGACTTCGCATTCATTCCGATCGCCACTGCATAATCCCCGGCCGTCGTATTTTGATTGACGTTAAGCCCAATGGCGATGGCGCCAGCGCTATTCGCCGCCGCATTCTGCCCAATCGCAGTGGAATACTTGCCGGACCCTTTGCTTTGATATCCAATCGCAATCCCTTGCGTTTGCGTCGCTTGGCTGCTGGCACCGATGGCAATAGAATAATCCGCCAACGTCTTGGCACTGCGCCCGATGGCGACATTTTGCCCGGTAGTAGCTGTCACCCCATTTTCGCTTCTCACCGTTTTGGCACTGGAGCCGATTGCGACACTGTAGTTGGTCTGCGCATTGGCTCCGTACCCATAAGCCACACTCTCTTTCCCCCGCGTCGTCGTCGTCGTCGATGAATTCCAAGCGACATCAAGCCAGTAATTGCTATCATCATGCGTAACAATGCAGTCCGGAATCGTAATCCCATCAATAGCGGTACTGATCGCCGTATTCATTTGCTTGACATTCACAGCATCGGTGTCCTTCACCCCGGCTGCAATATTTCTCAGCCGCGCCAAATATATGTTTTTGTTATCGTTTTGCGACGCTATACTGCCGAAAGACACTGCCGAAATCCAAGTCTTTGTCTCACTGTCGTACGTCATGGCATCAGCGGTCGCATCGGTATAAGCCCGGAAGCCGATAGCCATCGAAGATTTCGCATTGGCACGAGCCAAATACCCAATGGCAACTCCGTAATTCTGCGTGACTTCCGATTGCTGCCCGAGGGCAATGCCGTAGCTTGCTTCACTGATAGAATTCTGGTACCCCAGCGCAATATTGTAGCGATACCCGCCGGTTCCGGGATTCTGCACGCTGCTACCGTCATGCGCGACTTTATTTTGCAAACCAATGACCACCGATTCCGATGAGCCGACTTTATTCTGACTGCCAATGACGCTGCTGCCATCCGCATCATTGGGCGGCGCCAAAAAATTCCGATACCCAATCACCGTATTTTGGTCAGTGTAATGAGTCGTGTCCTCACTTATCTTTTCACCGACCTGATTGTGCAATCCGATAACCGTATTCTCATCACCAAGCACTTTGTCCGTATCAAGATTTGTGACTTCCGTATCGGTACGCGTCCCTCCATCAGTTGAATACGTCGGCTTGACAATAACATTATCCTCGGTATACGGTATCGTCGCTCCCGCATACCCCGCTACGCCACAGAGCAACACCGCCAGCACAGCAGATTGTAATGTACGTTTTTTCATAAAACCACTCCTCCTATATCTCGTCCGCCCTTCTTACGAAAGGGCAAACAAACCTGCCAAAAAATCCCCATCGATTTGTCCCGGATACCGGACCGTACTTTCCGACTTGTCACCTTCGGCCTAACACCACTAAAAAAAATCGCAGATTTCAAAAATCTCCGATTTCTTGTGGATGCCACACCCCCCCCATACCATATTTGACGACAAACCCATCTCGGCGACGCCATCCTTTTTCGCTCCGCCGCGGATCCCGCCCGTTTCCGTATCTCCGTCGCAAAAATCCTTTCGCGATATGTCCCTATTTTAGCACATCCATGCCGTCTTGTTAATCCTTCTCGCTATAATTTTTTTCATTATAAAAATTTTTTACCGACGCCACATATCATCTCTATACCGCTGCGAGGCACTCTTTCTCCCGCCCCTTCGGAGCCCCCTCTTCCGATAAGGAAAGCTTTCGATGCAAACAAAAAGCACGGCAACCGAAGCTGTCGTGCTTTTCATTTCATGAACAAGAATTACAGTGTTTCATTCGCATAGAGCGCGTCAATCTTGGCATCGTCCATACCGAGTTGTTCTTTGAGGATTTCTCTCGTGTGCTGGCCGAGCGTCGGAGCCGGAGCATCGACGGAGCCCGGGGTTTCGGAGAGTTTAATCGGCACGCCGGCCATTTCGACGTCGCCTGCGACCGGGTGATGCGTCGTGACGATCATGTTGCGGGCGATGACGGCCGGATCTTTGACGACGCGGGCGACATCATTGATCGGGCCGACCGGGATGCCGGCTTCCTTAATCAGGTGGAGCCATTCATCCATCGTCTTCGTCTTGAAGGTCTTATTGAGCTCGACGGTGAGCGCCTCGACATTGTCCGTGCGGAGCGGATTTGTCTTGAAGCGTTCATCGGCATCCAAATCCGGGCGCTCGATGACTTGGCAGAATTTATGCCAAAGATTGTCGTTTCCGACAGCGACAATGACATAGCCGTCGCTGCAGGGCAGAGCCTGGAACGGCGTGATGGAAGCGTGACGGTTTCCGATGGGTTTCGGGGAAACGCCCGCATTTGTATAGCGCGCAATGGCATTTTCCAAAATGGCGACCTGGCAATCGAGCATGGAAACGTCGACGAGCTGGCCTTTGCCTGTCTTTTCGCGGCTGTAGAGCGCCATCATGACACCAATCGCGGAGAAAAGCCCCGCCGTGATGTCGCCGATGGACGCGCCGCATTTCGTCGGTTCGCCGCCGGCCTGTCCGGTGATGGACATGATGCCGCCCATGCCCTGGACGATGACGTCATACGCCGGATCCGTCTTGTACGGGCCGGTCATGCCGAAGCCGGTGCAGGCGGAGTAAATGAGACGCGGATTGATTTCATGGAGCACATCGTAGCCGAGTCCCAATTTGTCCATCGTGCCGCCGCGGAAGTTTTCCAAAAGGACGTCCGCTTTCTTGACGAGATCTTTCAAAATCTGTTTACCGTCCGGACTTTTCAGATTGAGCGTCATGGAGCGTTTGCCACGATTGAGGCTCATGTAGTAAGCGGATTCACCATTCACGTACGGGCCGTACGCACGGGAGTCATCCCCCTTGCCGCGCGCCTCGACTTTAATGACATTCGCGCCCATATCGGCCAAAATCATGCCGGTATACGGAGCTGCCAACACACGGGACAAATCCAATACGACGAGTCCTTCCAACGGTTTTGCCATAATAAAATCTCCTTTCTTTTTCGGAGGCACTCATCTTCCGCGCCTCCCGCGAAAGCGTCTTTCAAAATCGCTTCCGCCAACATCATGCACTCTGCGGAGCACATTCTTGTGCCTTCTCTTTTCCGCTGTCGTCATTATAGCACATATGATATGAAAATCAAGAGAAATAATAACCGTTCCCGCTATAGATTTTTTATATCAGCTGCTATAAATAATTTTTTAATGAAACGGAATGGCGCAAACGCCGCAAAACCAACCATCCCCAAAGCCCCGCCCCTCGTCCTTCCCCAACAAAAAAACAGCCCGAAGCCAAAAACTTCAGACTGCTTTTTCGTTTCCTTTATGATGTCATATGCCCTTTCAGGTCAAGTGCATCCGAGAATTAAAGTCCCAAGAGGCCGAATGCTACGTAGCAGACGACAGCGCCCACGACGGACATCGAGAGGCCCCAGAACAGCAGGTTGC
>CAVEFO010000035.1:0-20694 GCA_963615055.1 Lachnospiraceae bacterium | reverse complement strand
AAATACCGACCTCCAATCGTTAGAATTTAGGTCTAACTTTTGGGGGTCGGTACACATTCTCACAGTCCTTTTTATGCACAATCGCAGAAATAAAATGCAGGGTAACAGCCGACGCTATGTAAGAAAAAGTTTTATCCCGCACGGTTAACGGTTTACGGATAACGGCCGTCAGCACCATGTTCCGCCATTTAGCCTTTTCAAACTTTTTTAGCCCTTGCAAGCCATCCATCCAAAGCAAAACAGAAGAAATACAGAAAAAACACGGCACCGCGCCTCAAACCTTTATCGAGCCCGATAACACTCAAAACGCATTTTTTATATGGTGCACCAGCGGCGTACGGCCGGGAAGCAACAGCACTTCCACGACATCAAAGCGCGCGCGATACGATTCCTGTCCTTTTTCGGCGAAATACACCTCAGCGCAGTAGCGGAGGTGTTTTTGTTTTGTCGGCGTGACCGCTTCGGCCGGGGCACCGTAGCGGAAACTGCGACGCGTTTTCACCTCGACGAAGACTGTTTCCGCGCCATCCTCCATGATGATGTCCACTTCACCGTACCGACGGTAATAATTCGCACAGATGAAACGCATTCCGCAGCTTTCCAAATGCCGACGCGCAATTTGCTCGCCCTCGTTTCCCAGTGTCTTATTTCCCATATCGTCACCAGTTGTTCCGGAAGAAGCTGAAGGGCGTCTCCGCCGGTTTCGGACCGCGCTTGGCCAGCTCTTCTTGGTACGTTTCGACCAGGTTTTCCAAAAATGCCCGCCATGTCTCTTGCGCGCCGTCCTCATCAATCGCGGGAAGCGCCGCAAAACGTTCGCACGCCAGATACGACTTCGCCCGCGCCGCTGCCTCTTCCGTATCCGCCAAAATGCACGCGCTTTTCTCCATATCATGCCGCTCGTAATACGGCGCGTCGGCAAAAAGCGTATCGGGATCGGCCGAAAGCCACGTCACGACCGGCACGTCCGCATCGATGCCGGCCAAGAGCAAGCGACTCGTCGTTTCATGAAAAGAAATCACGACATCGGGCGCCGTATCTTTCAAAAGGCGCAAAAGGGGCGTCTTCGCCGCGCGCACCATACGATAATCCTGATCCCGTGCCGCCGCTTTGGAAAGGGGTGACAGACAAAATTTCAATGCTTTCAAAAGCACGCTCGGCCGCACGACCATTTCCCCTTTGACATAATACAAATTATAAAGGGAAACCGTTTCCGGCACCGAAAAAGCCGGCGTACCGGTCTTCTTCTCATCGGCCAAGACACAAGCGACCTCGCAGCCCATATCCGAAAGCGCCGCCGCCATCCGTGGAAGCCTCGCCGAAATTTGCGTTCGCTTTCCGATGAAACGACGAAAGTCCGCCAGCAAAATTTTCATGCTTTCCCTCCGTTCTTTTGCCTCTGATTATATCATATCAGCCGATATCCGCCATCCTTTGACCGTTAACCGCACGTCAACATTCCAATGCCGGACCAAGTCCTCACGCTCGGTGCAAAGCCTACGGTTGCACGGACAGCGCCGACATGCGCACAAGAATCTTTTACACGAAAAAACGGCTCCTCCGACGAGAAACCGTTTCTTTTTTATCATTTCAAATGATGGCTGCCGCGTTCCGTGATTGGGACGCCTTTTTGGCAGAGCGGGCAATCTTCCGGCTTGTATGTTTCCACCGCCAAGTGCAAAAGCGGATGGACTTTTTCTTTCGGGACGCCGAAATCGGCTGTGCCGCCGGAGCGATCGACGAAGAGGCCTATTCCGACAATCTCCGCGCCGCAGCGATTCGCGACGTCCACGACTTCTTTGATCGAACCGCCCGTCGTCACGATGTCCTCGACGATCAAAATCTTTTCTCCGGGCGCGAGCGTGAAACCGCGACGAAGCGTCATGACGCCGTTTTCACGTTCAGTGAAAATGGAGCGAACGCCCAAGAGCCCCGCCGTGACTTGCGAAAGAATGATACCGCCCGTCGCCGGACCCACGACCGTCTGAATGCCTTTCCCCGCAAAATACGCCGCAAATTCTTCGCAGAGTTTCTTCGTGTATTCCGGATGCTGGAGTACATTGAATTTCTCCACATAAAGCGGACTGTGGAGGCCCGACGTCAAAAGGAAATGGCCTTCCAAAATGGCTTTTGTTTCCCGAAGCAGTGCTTCGACTTCTTGTTCCGTCATGTCAAATCTCCTTCATTTCTTCCAAAATCAACTTGGCTGCCGCAGCCGGATCGGCCGCACGCGTAATGGGACGCCCGATGACAAGGCGACTCGCTCCCGCCCGCAAAGCATCCGCCGGCGTCTTCGTGCGGCGCTGATCATCGGCTGCCGCAAAAGCGGGCCGCACGCCCGGCGTCACAATCTCAAAATTATCCCCCAATTCGTTTCGCAGCAGTTCCGCCTCTTCGGGGGACGCGACGACGCCGGCCGCACCGGATTCCTTCGCCAGCCGCGCCAGCCGCAGGACTTCGCCGGCAATCGGCGTCCGGCCGCCCGTTTCCTCCCATGCCGCCTCATCAAAAGATGTGAGCACCGTCACGGCCAAAATTTTCGTCCGGGAAACGCCCGCCGCTTCCGCCGTTTCCCTCGCGCGCCGCACCGCCGCTTCCATCATCGCCCGCCCGCCGGACGCATGAACGGTCAAAAACGTCGCGCCAAGCCGCGCCACCGCCGCCGTCGCCTCGCCCACCGTATTTGGAATGTCGTAGAGTTTCAAATCCAGAAACACGGATTTCCCGCGGCTCTTGAGATATGTCACAGCCTCTTCGCCCGCGCTGTAGTAGAGCTCCATGCCGACCTTGTAAAAGGAAACGGCATCGCCCAGCGTCTCGACGAGCGCCTTCATCTCCGAAAGCGTTTTTACATCGAGCGCGACGATGAGTCTGTCATGCATTGTCTCCATCGCAAACCTCCCTTTCTGTTTTTTGTCATTATACCACGAAGAAAAAGCTCCCGACAGGCGAGAGCTTTCGTTTCCTTATTCTTTTTCAAAGGCGTAGCGCGCGATTTTTTCACCGTCCTGCGGCTTACGTCTCTTGATGAATTCATAACCGATCAAGAGCAGACAGAACCAAATCGGCGTGATGTAGAGCGCGACGCGCGTATCTTCCCGGAAACCGGACGCGACGACAACGGCCAAAAGAAACAGCATCGTGAGGTAACCGCTGTACGGCGCAAACGGCATTTTGTACGACAGTTTCGCGACTTCTTCCTTAGAAAGCGACGCGCGGAATTTTTGCTGCGTGCGCAGAATGACGAACCAAGTCCACAACGCACCGAAGGAGCTGACAGACGTGACGTAGACAAAAACTTCAGACGGCATGACATAATTGAGTCCGACGGCAAAGAGCAAAATGCCGGCGGAGAAGAGAATGCCGACCCATGGCAGACGATGGCGATTCAGCGTCTGGAAGCAACGCGGCGCTTTCCCTTGGAGCGACAGATTGTAGAGCATACGCCCCGAGCTGAAAATGCCGGAATTGCAAGACGAGAGGACGGCGGTAATGACGACGATATTGATAATATCGGCTGCGCCCTTGATGCCCAGTTTCTCAAATGTCACGACGAAAGGACTGCCCATATGGCCGATTTCGTTCCACGGATAAATCGACATGATAACGCCGAGCGACAGGACGTAGAAAATCAGGATACGCCAGAAGACTTCGTCAATCGCTTTTTTGATCGTCGAACGCGGATCATGCGCTTCGCCGGCCGTGACGCCAATGATTTCGATCCCCAGATACGAATACATGACCATGACGAGCGCCATCAGCGTGCCTTCGATACCATTGGGGAAGAAACCGCCGTTCGCCCAAAGATTGGCAATCCCGGTCGCGATACCCCCGTTTCCGAGGCCGAAGAAAATCATGCACCCGCCGGAAATAATCATGAAAATAATCGTCAGAATCTTGACCAGTGCGAACCAAAATTCAAATTCACCGTACGCGGACACGGCGATGAAATTGACGCTCGTCATGATAATAAGTGCCGCAAGCGCCGATAGCCATTGCGGCAAGTCGGGATACCAGAAATTCATATAAATCCCGACGGCCGTGAGCTCGGCCATACACGTCACAATCCACATGTACCAATACGTCCAGCCGGTCAGATACCCCCATTTCGGTCCCAGAAATTTCGCCGCATGCGCGCTGAAGGCACCGGAAACGGGATACGCGACGGAGAGCTCCCCGAGCGCTCGCATGATGAAATAAATCGCAATCCCGCCGATGACATACGTCAAAAGCACAGAGGGCCCGGCCAGCTCAATCGCCGTCGCCGAACCCAAAAAGAGCCCGACCCCAATCGCTCCGCCCAGCCCAATGAGCTGGATGTGGCGATTCTTCAAGCCGCGCTCCAGGTTTTCCTGCATTTCCCGATCTTGTTCCATTTTGTCCCCACAATCCGGAATAGTCCCACCCATTCCTCAATGCCGACCGGCACCGCCGACAATCCCCGCCAAAGCGGATGCAGTGTCACTTGCGACCTTGACGAGAAGAAACCTCTCGCCTCAAACGATAGCCATTATAGACCCGTGCAGGGGATATAGCAACATATGCAAAATGTATTTGCGGTATGCATAGAAACTATATCAAGAAAAAGATAAGGGGATACAAAATTGTGGACCTTCTTCCTTTGGAGCGGCAGCAGCGCCGGAAGTCTTCTGCCGATGGAGATGAGAGGCATGGCTTAGCGTACTTTTTTGCGCCGTCCGTACCACCATATACCGCCGTACACGAGGGAAACCCCAATCACGATGAGGGTGAGACGCATCGCGTTTTGATCAATGAGGACCATGTCGTGGCCGAGGCAGACTTCAAGCGCCGTCGAGGGAAGTTTTCCGACGAGGCTGCCGATAAGATGCCGGTGAAACGGCATGGAGGAGAGTGCGGAGACTGCTGTGACGAGACCATTTGGCATATACGGAATCGCGCGGGCGACGGCGACCGCTTGCCATGTTTCGTATTGTTTGAGCGACGCGAGTTTCTTATTTTTCGCAATGACATTCGCCGCCATTTGGCGAAAGAGGACGCGCATGGCCCAGAAGGAAATGACGACGCCCGTCGTTTCCGCAAGCCACGAAATGACCGTGCCCCAGAAAAGGCCGAAGATGAGACCGTTTGCCGTGGAAATAAAAATGGACGGCAAAAAGCCGACGACATTGATCATGACGTCGATGAAAAAGCTCACGAAGACGGCCCAGACACCGAAACTTTGTAAGTAGTCAATGAGCCCTTTCAAGTCATGTTCCTGCGTCAGGCGCAGCACCGTCGGATAGAAATCCGGCGCAAAAAGCTGAATGGAGAAAACGGCCGCGACCATCAGCGCCAAAAGCCCCAGACGGCAACGGCGCTCCGCTTTCTCATCGCCGTTCCAAGATCTCATTTCGTTTCCGCCGCAATAGACGCCCGATACGCCGCCACATAGTCCGGCATATTCTCGCGCGGAATGACATCCGCAAAGCGCACGGAAGCGTGCTCAAGCGCCGAGAGTTTCTCCGGCATCGCCACGCCCGTCATCGACTCAATCGCGCGCAGCGTATCATACGGATTTTCCGCCGGGGCGATGCCCAAAGCGTGCGCCATGGCCGGCGGGAATTTATACGGATGCGCCGTCGCCGCAATGACCGTGTGCGTGCCACGCGCCAATTTCCCACGGCGACGCAAATCATGATACACCGCGTAGGCCACCGCCGTATGCGGATCCAGCAGATAATCATAGGATTCCCACACGCCGGCAATCGCTTGTTGCACCGTGTCTCCGTTTGCCCAGCCGCCCAGCATATTCGCCGCGATACGCGCCTTGGCCGCCGCCGAGACTTCATAGCGCCCTTTCGCCGACAAATCGGCCATCGCCGATACGACCTCGTCCCGCGAATCCGTCATGTAATACAGGAAACGCTCGAAATTCGATGAAATCAAAATATCCATCGACGGCGATTCCGTCAGATAAAATTCACGATTCTTGTCGTAAACGCCCGTTTCAAAGAAATCCGCCAAAATGTGATTGTCATTTGACGCGCAAACCAAGCGATCTATCGGCACGCCCAACTGTTTCGCGTACCACGCCGCCAAAATGTTTCCGAAATTTCCCGTCGGGACCGCAATATTGAAGCTTTCCCCTTCCGCTATCGTCCCGGCGCGCAAAAGTTCCTTCCAAATCCAGACGTAATAGACCACCTGCGGGAAAAGACGGCCGATATTGATGGAATTGGCCGACGAAAAGACGACGTCCGCATCCGTCTCCGTCGCTGCCTTTGAAAAAATAGCTTTCACGGCGGACTGTGCATCGTCAAAATTTCCTTCAATCCCGCACACGCGCACATTGTCCCCCGCCTGCTTTTGCATCTGGTCTTTCTGCAGCGGCGAGACCCCGTGTGACGGATAGAAAACGCAAATATTCATCCCGTCCACGTCGCGGAACCCTTCGAGCGCCGCCTTCCCCGTATCGCCCGACGTCGCCGTCAGAATGAGCACGCGCCGCGCCTCTTCCCGCTCCGCCTTCGCCCACTGCAAAAGATACGGAAACAGGGAGAGCGCGAGATCCTTGAACGCACACGTCCGGCCGTGGAACATTTCCGCCACGGAAAACGCTTCGCCCACGCGGACGACCGGCACGATTTCTTCTTTTGAAAACGTCCCCTCATACGCCAAGCGCACAAATTCCGCCAATTTTTCTTCCGGAATATCTGTAAAGAAACGCCGCAGTACAAAGACCGCCGTTTCCTGATAAGAAAAATCTTTTATCGCGTCATAGGAAATGAACGGCGCGGGAATTTCCTTCGGCACATACAGCCCGCCGTCCTCCGCCAATCCGCGCAGCAAAGCTTCCGCCGCCGTGACTGTCTCGCCGCTCCTCGTACTCACATATTGCATCGCACACCTCCGCTGATGAAAACCTTTTTAGTAAATTATATTGTAACACAGCGGCGACGGAAGCAAAAGCGGCGACCGTTTGCTTTTCGACAAACAAAAAGAACCGGCGCAATGCATTATATCGCTTCCCGGTTCTTTGATAAATCTTGTGCCCGCAATCCGCGATCCGCTTACCGCTCGTCACGTAGAATGACAAACAAAATGCCTCTCGCACGGTAAACGGTTATACGGATAACGGAAAACTATATTCCGTTAAATTTTCCATCCCGACCGCTTCAGCGCCAAAATGATGGGCGTAACGATGACGCCGGACACAATCGCTTCCGGAATACCGTTTGCAATCGTGATCCCGAGGAACAAGTTTCCGACAGCGGAGACGGAAATGCCCTGCGCGGCGGCATAGGGCGCGCCGACGAGCAGAAAGAGGAGTCCCAGGAACATCACCGTGTGAAGCACTGTCGTCAGTACCGCGGAGACCGCGACACGAATGAAATCCTTCGTCTTCAAATGCGTGTAAATAAGATACGCGATGAGCCCGATCAAGACGCGCGGCAAAATGCACACGGCAGCGTCATAGCCGATATTGTACGACGCAGCGAATTGCAAAAGCAGACTGGGCGCACGAATAGATTGGATAAAGGAGAAGAGCCCGAACATGAGCCCGACGAGCATCCCGACACGAGGCCCGGCCGCAATGGCGCCGATGATAGTCGGTATATGCAAAATCGTCGCGTGCATAAAGACAAGCGGCACGAATCCGTACCCCGTGATACCGAGGAAAATGGTGATGGCCGCCAAAAAACCGGCCACCGTAAGCTGACGAATATTCAGAAACGTGTGTGCCGGTACATGATTGATATTTTCCATGAAAAATCCCTCCGTTCTTATTCTCCTTGCGAGATATAAGTCGAAATATCCGAAAGCCGCCCCCGTTTCTCCGTCCGATTCCGCAGATATCGGCAAATGGAAACGTCTCGGCTCTCCGTGTCGGAAACGGGAATCCGTTTCATGCGCCTATTATACTCAAGACGCCACATCTGTCAACCGCTCCAAATCCATTCCGTGACGCGCGTCCCCAGATACAGCGCCACGAAGGCGAGCCACAAATCGGAAAGATACGGAAAAATCACCCAGTAGCTCGGCGACAAAAACGGAAGCGTCACATCGGCCAAATCCGCCAAATACGGAAACGCGGAGAAATAAGAGCTGTCGAACCAAGCCAAAAATCCCGGTCCTTCCTCCCATGCGACAGAGAGCGACAGTGATGCGTACACAAGCGCGAGCCAGAAGAAACCGGTAAACGCCGCGCGTGTCAGCCGTTTCCATTTATTTCCCGTACTTCCCAAGAAAAGATAGAGCGCAACGGCCAGCATTGCCAAGACGATTTTCAAATACAACATGATGACCATGCCGGAAACGAGGAAAAAGACCGCCGCATACCCGTGATCCGCGCCGGCAAATGACAAAATCGCAATCATCGTCAAGACAGTCCCCGGAATCATGCCGGAATAAAAAGCGAACACCATCCACTCCACCTGCCGCGGCCACGACGCTTTGAGCCGTCGATACAAAAATGCGCAGGCGGCATCCAAAAGAAACATCGCCAAGAGCGCCGCCGTAAATCCGACTAGCCCCAAAATCCCCTGCGCGACCACATTCGTCCCGCCCGACAGTTTCTCCGTCGACAGCAGCAAAAGGAAAACAGACAAATCCAGCCAAAAATTCAAACAAACCGCGCACACGGGATGCGCCGCCGCCATGACCTTCCCCTCCGGCCCGGAAACCGGCGGCCACACGCAAGGCAAAATGAGCGATAGCAAAAAGAACACGCCGGCCGCAATCAAAATGGAATCCGGCGTGTGCACGGCATACGCACCTGCCGGAATCGGCACAATGAATGCGGTCAGCCAAAGGAAACGGCGGAAAACAGTTTTATTCATAAGAAACTCCTTGGAAATGCTGAGATGATAGATGAGGCGCAATGCTTTGTCGGCAATCGCTTTTGCGGCATTTACGGCAAAACCTTTTGCAAGACAGAGATGAGAATCCCAGCTTTTGTCTTGCTTATATAGTCGCGGCATAATAAGCTTGCCCGACCGCTATTCCCCCATCTCCGCACGGGATTTTTTCATTGGTATACACGTGAAAATGCGCCGCTTCCAATTCTTTTCGACAGCCGGCTGACAAAATATGATTGGCAAAGCAGCCGCCGCTCAAAAGCACATCCGAAATCCCAAAGTGCTTGGCGCTTCGGACGACCATCTCGATGATGGCGCGATGAAACGCCCGTGCTTTTTCTTCCGGCGTTCCTTTCGCGGCAAGAAGAGAGCGCAAAAGCGCAGCGCCGTCCCAAAGAAGCCCCTCTTTGGTTTCCTCCGGTTCCCAGCAAAGAAACGGGGCGTCCTTGGCTGCCGTCGCCGCGGCCTCCAGCGCCATAGGACATTCGCCTTTGAAACGATTTTCTTCCTTTCCCAAGAGCAGCGCCGCTGCCGCATCGAAAAGACGTCCCATGCCGGAGTTTCCTATCGTATTCACCCCGGCGGAGAGAGCCGCGGAAACGAGCGCAAAGCGCGGATCGTCTGTCGTCATACCCGCCGCGTGTAAGTGGCAAAAAGCGCTTTTCCACGCTTGCCGAATCGATCCATCGCCACCCAACATCGGAATGGTTCGCAAATGTCCCACGCGCCGCACGGAAGCGCCTTCGCAGAGCAAAATTTCGCTGCCCCAAATCGTGCCGTCGTCCCCATAGCCGCTGCCATCGAAAACGAACGCCAACGCCGGACCGCAAAGGCTGTGCTCGGCCATGACGGAAAGTGCGTGCGCGTGATGGTGCTGCACGGTGAGAAGCGGAAGATTTCGTTTCTCTGCAAGCGCCCATCCCCACGCGGACGAAAAATAACCGGGATGGCGATCCACCACGACGACCGCAGGCGCCATCCCCAGAATGACCTCCCAATCGGCCTCCGCCGCTTCCACAGCCGACGCTGCCCGCTCATTCTCCCACCGACAGGGAATTTGCGCCGGATACAGCCGCCCTTTGGCAGCCAAACAAAAACCGGGATCCGTGTCGGCACCGGCCGCCAAGATAGGTGGCACGTTTCCTGAAATGGAAATCGGCTCCGGAAGAAAACCGCGCACGCGACGGAGGACTTGTACCCGCCCCGCCGTCACTTTGACGACACTGTCATCCGCCGGTCGGAGAATGTCTCGATTATAGGAAAACAATCCCGCTATCTCTTCATGTGTTTCAAAAAAACTTTCCGCTTCCGCATCGCGATACAAAATCGGTTCCCCGGACAAATTCGCACTCGTGACGACAAGCGGTGAAATCGCTTCGGAAAGCAACGCATACAGCCCCGTTGATGGGAGCATGACGCCGAGACGCGGCACGCCCTCACACACCTCCGGCAAAACGACGCGCTTGGGCCGGCTGAGCAAAATCGGCCGCACGGGCGAGGCAAGACATTCGATTTCCGCCACATCCAAGTCCACCCATTCCGCCGCCGTCGGTACGTCCGGAAATAAGAGCGCGAAAGGCTTCCCGGCGCGGTGTTTCAAGCGCCGCAGCCGACGCACCGCCTCCTCATCGTCGCCGCGACAAAGAAGCTGATAACCACCCATCGCTTTCACAAGCAGAATCGCGCCGCTTCGCAAAAGACGGACCGCTTCTGCGACCGCCGCCTCTTTTGAAAATGCGCCGCCACGTGTTTTTCCCGAAAGAAACGGCCCGCAGCGGGGGCACGCAATCGTTTCCCCGTGACAACGCCGATTCGCTGGGTCCTTGTACTCTCGCGCGCAATCTTCACACAGTAAAAAAGGCGCCATCGTCGTCCGCTCACGATCATACGGAAGATGTCCCACAATCGTGTAACGCGGCCCACACGCCGTACACGAAAGAAACGGATAGCGATAATGACGGTCGGACGAATCGAAAAGCTCACGGCGGCAATCGTCGCAAATCCCGATGTCCGCCGGAAAGAGCGGCGCCTGCGGTGTGCCATGACTTTCAATCGCAAGGAAATCAGAGCCGCCGACGGGCGCCGTTTCCTCCATCCGAAGCGTCTCGACGAAAATCGGCAGCGCCGCATTTCGAAGTTCCTCCGTGAAAGCTAAAATCGTTTCACGTGATCCCTCGACAAAAATTTCCACGATGCCGCCCACATTCGCCACGGTGCCGCAAAGCCCCGCCGCCCGTGCCCGACGCACGACAAAAGGACGAAATCCCACGCCCTGCACGCGCCCCGTCACCCAAATGCGAAATGCCGTCATCGTTTCCCTTTCTTCTCTGCCGTTTATCGGATTTTCAAAAATTTTTCCCATTATAACACGGACAACGGGAAAACTGCGCTGCGCCTGATTCGTTTCCTCATATAAAAACAGCTCTCCCAAAAAAGGAAAGCTGTCTTTGCGTGTGCTGTGCCGGTATCACTCGTCTTCGATTTCCAGACCCCACATGATACCCGGAATATCGTTATTCGGCTGCGTCAAATTGATGTCGCCCAAATTGATCGGCGCCATGACGTTATCCATGACAATCGGTTCATACCCTTCGATCCAGAAAATCATTCTGTAGGGAATACCGGCCGCTGCCCGGACGCGGAATGTTCCGTCGCTACCCGTGTGTTCCACTCCGATTTTCCCGCCGGGCGTCCCTTCATACTGACGGAGATCCAAGCGATTTCTATATCCTCTTTCGATGACCATATCTTTGCAGCCCGCCACTCTGGCATCTTTGACCGGCACGCCATTCACGAGAATGCGCCCGGAAATATCGGGCATCTGCTGCGGTGCCTGCTGACGCGAACTTTCAGCGCCCGAATAAACGGCAGGCTGCCCGCCGCTGTTCCCGGTGTTCGCAGAGCCGCCGGAATTTCCGCCCGCTTTTTCTTTCACGACATTTTCCACCAGCCCGCCGAGGCTGAACGCATCCGCTGTGAAAACCGGTGCGGCAAAGAGCGCCGTCGCCGCCAAAACTGCCATCCATTTCGTCATTTTCATGATACATCTTCCTTTCTTTTCTTCGAAACTCAAAATACGAGGGAAATAGGAAAATATATAAACCGGATCCTGTATCCGGGAAAGCGCCCGCCGTTCACCGTCAACCGTTCTTCACATCCCGTGAGAATCCGAAATACTCGCACACAGTAAACGGTCCACGGCCCACGGATTACTACAAATTACGAACAACAATTCTCCCCTCACCTTCCGGCCTCTCATATCCTTCTCCGATGACACCGCCGCGTTTCTCGATGAAGGCGCGAAGCGTGTCCGCATCGATGGCATCTTCGTCGCGCAGCAAGACGGAATCATGGAACATGGTCATCCCGTCACCGCCGAATTTCAAAATGAACGCGCTGCCGCAGACGCGATAATCACCTTGCGGATTGATCGGCTCCCCGCCGACTTTCACGTCTTTTACGCGACGCTGACCGCGGACGGATACGAAATTTCCTTTGGCATCGACTTCGACCGAGGACGGCACGGCCGCATCGATGGTATACGTAAGACCGGAAACTTGAAAGAACGCGCCGTCGTCCGTCGGAAATTCACGCGCACCCATTTCAAGCGCATCCAAAATCTGCTGACCGGTGACATCGCGAAGCGCCATCCCGTTTCCGAAAGGAAATACCTTCATCAGCGACCCGTATGTGACGATTCCTTGGGGAAGCGGCGCTTGCAGGCTGCCGGCATTCAAAAGCGCAACGTCGGCGTGATAATATTCACGCGCTGCGTCCGCCGCCAAATCGCCCAAATTCGTTTCCGCGTGGCGCACGGCCCAGACGCCGTCCAAAGTGTCGGTGAAATCGACCGTCGCTGTGCCGATCTCCACGGCCAGCTCGCGCTCTGCTTTCTCTTTCGCTTTCCGCAAAAGCGCCGCGACGGTCGGCTCCTCCTTCGTCTCGGGAAGCGCTTCCAAGAGTGTGGCGGAAATGGTCCCGTCATCATGCAGAATCATCTGCCCGAGGCTCTCGAGCTGCGTGCCCGTCTGCGCGACAAGCACCGGTTTCCCGTCCGCATTCCCGTCTTCACGGATATACATTTCATGCGAATGGCCGTCAACCACCGCATCGATGCCTCGCGTCGCCCGCACGACCGTCGCACTGCTCCAGACGGGAGTCGTGTTGCGCGAGCCGAGATGGGCGACCAAAATGACGAAATCCGCCCCCTTCGCCCGCACCTCATCCACCGTTTTTTGGATGGCCGCATAGAGCGCTGCGCCTGTCTCATCTTCCCGAAAACCGTACACGTAATCGCCGGCCTCATTTTGGAAAAATGTCGGCGTGGAGGATACCAGCGTCTCCGGCGTCGTCACCCCGATGAAAGCGATTTTCTTTCCGTCCGCTTCCACCATCTTGTACGCGGGAAATACTGTCTTCCCCGTCGTGAGATCTATGAAATTCGCACTGAAATATCCACAGGAGAGCTGCCTCTCCAATTCAAAGAAGCGCGTCATCCCATAATCGAAATCATGATTGCCGGGCGTGGCGAAATCATAATCAGTCGCATTTAGGAGCGCGATCATATCCTGCCCTTGAGAAAATTTCCCAATGGCGCCGCCCTGGACGGAATCGCCGTTCTCCACCAAAAAGACCGCCGGATACGCTTTCGCCAAATCTTTTTTATACTGCGCGACACGAGCGAGGCCAAAATTTCGATCCGCGCCGCAATGAATATCATTCGTATGCAAAATGACAACATCGGCCCACGCCGCCGCCGGAACAGAGAGTGCCAAGAGCGCCGCAACGAGGGCTTTTCCGAAAATTCGTTTCATTGTTAATTCCCCACCGTCAGAATTTTCCGCCACCGCCGCCATGGCCGCTGCTTGATCCGCCACCGCCGCCGGAATTGGAGTTGGAATTGGCTTTCGGTTTCGGCCGCCGCGTGACATTCGTGTAAAGATACGTGTCATCCTTCTCCGTCAGGTGGAACGATTCGCGATCCAAATACGCGGATGCCGCCGGTTCGGGCATGACATTGCTCATCTGCCGAATGAGGACGCTCCGGACACCAAAGCCCGCCAAGACAGCCAATAGCGCCGCGACGCCGAGCGCAAGTGGATTGAATTGCTCGGACGGCAGGTATGGCTCGCCCTCCTCTTCGTAATACGTCACCATCTCATCGACGCGACGGGCATAATTTCCAAACCCTTCCGCATAGCGACCGTCACCCAGCGCCGGCAAAAACGCTTCCGACAGATATGTGATGCCTTCCCCGTCGACAATCTGCGCTTTCATTTTCACGTCCGTCGCCACATACCAATCACGCTCCGCCATCGAGAGCACGAGAACCATGTTTCCGTTTTCCCCGTCCGTGAAGACGCGATCCAAAATCTGATCGGCGTATTGTGCGGCCGATGTATTCACTTTCTGCACCGTGACGACGCCGACACGAATTTTATGCTTCGCCTCGATTGCTTGGATTTCCTTTTGCAAGCTCGTCTGCTCGCTTTCCGTCAAAATCCCCGCCCCGTCCAAAAGCGAGGGGGCCGACGCCAAAGCTTGCGCGCCGCACAGGAGGAGCATCGCCGCCAAGACTGCCGCCAGACATTTCATCACTGCTTTCATGCTTCTTCCCTCCTTATCCCAAAAACGCTTTCACGACAAAGTAGAGAATCGGCGTCAAGACGCAAGCGACACCGCCCATGTACATCATGGATTTTTGATTGTCATACGGGAGCGAGCCGACGACTTTCCCCGTCTGCCCATTCATCATGAAGGTGTATGGCGTGCCGTTGTATCGCGTGGTCAAAATCCATACCGGCGCCATCGCGTAGGCCACGTTTCCTCCCCTTTTCTCGACGCTGTAATCTTGACAATCGCAGCGCATATACCCCGTGACCGTCTCTTCCAAGACGCCGACAGCGCTGTTTTCGACACGCGCATCGGCCCGCGGCACGGACGATTCCGCATTCACATCGTATTTATCCGCAAGGAAACCCGTAAGGTACGCGGCGGAAAACGGGACCATCTCGCTGTAATCGAAAGGCTCGATGCTTTCCATGTACGTATCATCAATCTTTGAGGAACCGTCGACCGGAATTTTTGAGAAATGCATCTCGCCCGTCCGATCACACCGATACACAGTTGTCGTCGTGATGACTTCGTCCGACGTCTCCGTGACACTGTCATTCTCCGCGCGGAACACCGCATCGGCCGCCACATCGGAATCGAAAAGCCAAAACGGCACATACATCGGCTGAATGGCCTCGACACGATTATTCGCCGTAAACGCCGCCGGCAAAAGCAGTTTCCCCTTATAAAAGTCCTTGAGCGCCGCGACGGCATCCTCTTTCGTCTTCTTAAAAGGAATCACATAATCGGGCCGGAGCACGCCCTCAAACTTCGCGGGCAACATCGTCGGATTGCCGCAATAGCAACATTCCGTCGCCATCGTATTTTCATCGCTGACAATTTCCGCCCCGCAAGACGAGCACGTGACGACTCTCATCATCGCCGCCTCTTCGGCACTCCACCGCCCGCCGGCCTCCTCCGTCTTCCACTTGGCTTCCTTCGCCGCCTCGGCGCGCACCGCTTTCTCCTGCGCTTTAGCGAAAAGAGCCTCGACGGTCGCCGTGTCAAATTCCGCATCACAATACGGACAGACGACCTTGGCGGCGCCGGGATCGAAATCAAGCGGCCCGCCGCAATTCGGGCATTTGTAACTGACGGATGTATCTGCCATATTTTCACCTCATTCTGTTCTGTTTCAGGAAACGCAAGCTCTCACCGCGCCCCCGCCAATGATGAAATCAGAAAATCATCCGAGCTTTATGTTTTATCCGCATCGTCAAAAGGATCGCCGCACTGCGGGCAGAACTTCGGCGGATGGGTCGGATCCTCCGGCACCCATCCGCATTTGCTGCACTTAAAAGACGGCGCCGCCTCCGGTTTCGGTTTCCCGCAATTCATACAGAATTTTCCCGTGTTCTGCGTACCGCACGCACAAGTCCAAGCAGACGGCTCCTCCGGCTTCGGTTTCCCACATTCCGCGCAGAACTTGCCAGTATTTCCCGTCTTCCCACACGCGCAAGTCCATCCCTCCGTCGCAGGAACTGCTTGCGGTTGCGCAGCCTGCTGCGCGGCTTGGGCTTGCTGCGCCGCGGCCATCTGCCCATACATCGCCGTCCCGGCACCGCCGGCCATATTCATCCCCATGAAAGCGCCCATCGCGCCCATACCGCCTTCATTCTGCGCAGCCATACGCATCGCATCACTCGTCGAATCCGCCATCGCGCCCATCGCCAAATTCGGATTCGCCATCGAATGTGCCATCTGCACCTTCTGCAGCTTCGCTTCATCATCCTCATTCGCCTTGATGCTGTCCACACCGAAAGAAACAATTTCAATCCCGCGCAGCTCTCTCCATTTCTGCGAGAGCACCTCATTCAAAGCATCCGCCAGCTCCATCGTGTGCCCCGGAAGCTCCGTGTAATCGATCTTGAGCGCGGACAACTTCGCAAATGCCGGCTGCAGCGCCGTGCGAAGCTCCGTCCTAAGCATGCTGTCGATATTGTCACGCGTGTAGCAATCCGCCGCATTTCCCGCCACATTCGTATAAAAGAGCAACGGATCCATGATGTGATAGCTGTACTCCCCGAAGCAGCGAATCCGCATCGTCAGCACCTGCCCCGTCACATTATCAAAAGATTTGAACGGCACCTCCGACGGCGTCCCGTATTTATTTCCCAGAATTTCCTTCATATTGAAATAATACACGCGCTGATCCTTACCGGGATCGCCGCCCATCGTGAAACGTTCCTTAATCTTCTTCCACGCATCGGAAACACCCGTCTTGAGATCCCCCGTGAAAATAGACGGCTCCGTCGACGTATCGTACACATATTCGCCCGGCTCATTGCAAACCTCGACGACGCGCCCCTGCTCCACGATGATCATGCACTGGCCGTTATTCACCGCGATGCGCGAACCGTTGGAAATAATATTGTCCTCGCCGCTCGTATTCGAACTTCTTCCCTCCGAGCTCAACCGTTTCTGCCCTTTGACCATGAGCGTATTTGCATCAATCGAATCACAATAGAAAAATTCCTTCCATTGATCGCCAAGCACGCCGCCGACGGCGCCCAGACCCGCTTTAATCAATCCCATAGTATTTTCCTCCTTTGCATAAGCCGGATTCTGCCGGCAAAGGAAATCCCGATCACTTCGGCATTTCCGGACAAGAAACAGGAGCCGAGGCGCCATCTTTCTTCCGCGCCTCTAAAGAGATACTTCTCTTTATATAAGTTTATCAGATTATTGAGTCGGATTCAATCTGTTAAAAAGAAATTTTTGAAACTTTTTTCCTGCTTCCCTCATCTCTATCAGCAAAAAAAATCATCACAACCGCCACAAAAAAAGAAGAGCCAAAACCTTGGCTCCCCATCTCTTATCTTCTTTTATTCCTTCGTTTCCAGCTCTTTCGGCTCCACTTCATTTGCTTTCGCAGAAGAAGCAGCATCGTCTGCGGCGGGAGCGGCTCCGGCAGGGAGAGAGACACTTTGTTCTCTCCTTCTCTCAGCGGCTCGCTCCATAGTTTTTGCTTTAAGGTCGTCCACAGTGTCACGAAAGTTACCGGCCACGCTTGCCGCAGCCTTTGCCGCATTTTCTTTCATATTGCGGGCACGTCCCTGCATCGTTTCCGCGTGCGCCGCCGCTTTGGCCTTCACTTCTTCGGCACGGACGGCCGCTTCCGCTTTGGCAATCTGCGCTTTGACTTTTGCCTCACTCATACGGATGCGCGCTTCCGCTTTTGCCTTTTCCGCCGCGAGCTCCGCCTGCGCCATACGAAGATCCGCCTCATAGCGAAGTTGCTCCGCTTTCCCGCGAAGAGCCTCCATCTTCACCTTGGCCTCTTCACTGAGATCCGCCGATTTTTGCTTCGCCGTTTCCTTCCATTCCGCCGATTTCACTTTTGCTTTGGCGTGCAACGCTTTTGCCGCACGGCCGCCTTCCTCTTTCGCGACATCTCCGGCGCCCAGAATCGTATATTTCGCGTTCTCAATCTGCTCATCTTTTACGCCGACCGCCCGCAGGACGTCCGCAATCGTTTCTCCGGCCGCCCCCGCCGCTGCTGTCAGATTCTTCGTGAGTTTCTCAAAAGCCGCATGGGCGCCGGCCGGATACACGCGATCCCGGATTCCGAAATCGGCATTCTCATCGCCGAGCGGCGTATCCTTTTTCGGATCCGTCTCGATTTCCTCCGCCTGCGCTTCGCCTTCCTTTTTAGCCGTTTCAAAAACTTCCCGATACGGCCGCATATCATCGGGCATCCCGTCCTTGATCCACTGCTTGGCCGCCTTCCCCACGCCGTACGTGACGCCGACGGCAATCGGCAGCTGCATCAAAGGAATCGGAATCAACGTCGCTGCCAGCGTCCCCGTCACTGTGCCGCCCAGTGCGCCGATAAACGACATGGCCGCTTTATCGACGAGCTCCACATCGTAGACTCTCCCGATTTTTACAATCATGTACACTTCATTCGCCATGAGCGTCAACGTACCGACAAAAGGCAGCACCACGATGGCACCCGCGCGCGCCGCTGCCCAATGAATGAGCGAATCGGCCTCCTTATCGCGATCATCCTGCAGCTCCACTTCATAAGCCGCCTCCGGCCCTTCCGCCGTTTCCTCTTCCAAAATCTCGACCGGAAGCTCGTCCTCGCAGACCGCCGGCGGCAGCGTTTCCACATTCTCTTCCGGAAACTCCGTCACCTCTTCCGTCGGCAACTCCTCGACGACCGTCTCTTCCGCGCTCTGCAGTTTCTTCTCCTCTTCCATGCTATCTCCTCCTTCACAATTCGGAATCCTCTGTATTGACAAAGAACTATGAAATATCCACTCTCCGGTTTCTATTTACCACGCGGTAAATCTTGCGTAGCACAATCGTTTTTACGCGCCACCCGAACAGCACAACCTTTTTTTAGCGTAGCAAGCCTCTTCAATCTTTACCTAAAAAAGCCGCACGAAAAATATAAATCCTATTTTGCCTTCTTTTCTTATTATACTAAATTTCCCCATTTTCGGAAACGAAAACAGGAAACCAAACCCATTACCATGCCGTCAATCCTCCGTCTGCCGGGACCGCCGCGCCTGTCACGAAGGACGATTTTTCGGAAATGAGAAACGCGATGACTTCGCCGATTTCTTCCGCCCGTCCGATGCGACCCAGCGGGTACTGCATCGCCATATCTGAAACCGTCGCACCCGCCTCGATCTGTTTTTGCAAAAGCGGCGTGTCGATATCGCCCGGACAGACGCAATTCGCGCGAATCCCATCCACCGCCAGCTCCAAAGCCACCGATTTCGTAAATCCTAAGACCGCCGCCTTCGTCGCGCCGTAGAGACTTCCCTGCACATTTCCGATGAGTGCGGCGTCCGAGGCGACCGTCACAATGCTCCCCTTCGCCTTTCGCAAGTACGGAATCGCGGCGCGGACGAGAAACATCGTGCCGAAGACATTTACATCAAAGACGCGACGCATTTCATCCTCCGTCATTTCTTCCAAAAGGCCTTCCGCATACACGCCTGCCGACGTCACCAGCCCGACGACATTCCCGATTGTCGCCGCCTCTTCCATCGCACGCGCGCACGCCGCTGCCTCCGTGACGTCGCAGGAAACGAAACGACTGCCGGCGATTTTTTCTTCCGCCGACGCCCCCCGCGCCGCATCGCGCCCCAAGAGCACACACGTATATCCATCACGCACAAGGCACGCCGCCGCGGCCTCTCCGATCCCCGACGTCCCGCCGGAAATGACCACCACTTTCGTTTCCATTTATTTCAAAAGCTCCGATACATACACAAACACGATACCGTCCCGCCGCAATTCCGGCACAATTTGACGAAACGCTTCCGCCGTCTTCGGCCGACAATGCCCGATGATCACCGCATGACCGCGCTCCTTGGCGAGCGTCGCCCCTTTTCGGATCATCGCTTTAATCGCTTCCACATCCGCCTCATTGTCCACGAAAAGTTCATTTCGTACATACGGCACGCCATACGCCGCACACGCCGCATCCGCTGCCGTCGTCGTATTCGTCGCACTGTCCAGAAACCACATCCCGCGCGCGGCAAGTTCCTTCGCCACCACATTCATCGTCGGCCGGTGAACCGTCGCCTTCGAGCCCTGATGATTATTCATCCCGACCGCCTGCGGGATTTGCGCAAACGATTTTTGGAGCACGCCTCGCATTTCCTCCGCCGTCATCGACGTCAGCAGCACGACCGGCTCCATCCCCTTCCCCGACACACTTTCCATCGGCTGATGAATCATGACCGGAAGCCCTGCCGCCGCCCAATTTGCCGCCGCTTCCTTCGTATGAGACTGATTCGGCATGACCGCAAGCGTCAGTGGAATCCCCATTTTTTCATAAATTCGCTGCGTCTCCAAATCGCGCCCGCCGTCATCAATCACGACCGCCAGCCGCGCCCCTTTCGTTTCCGTCTTCTTCGCCGACGGTTTCTCTTTTACATCCGCACGCTTCTCTTTCGTCCCCTCCGTTTTATCGGAAGAAACCGGCTCCTTCTGCTTTATTTTCTCTTCGACGTCATCATCCGAAAACGTATCTCGGACCATCTGTACAATTCCCGTTTCCTCGCGTCCCGTCTCCGCCCCCGTTTCCTCCTTCGGCGCTTGCATCCCGATCCACGAAGCCAGCACGCACGCGAAAACGAAGAACAAAAACGAATACAAAAGCCGATGCCCGCCGCTTTTCCTGACAACCGGCCGCTTGGTCACTTTTCGTCTGCCCGCCATATTTCCCTCCGAGAATATTTCTTTTAAGGAAGCGCTGATTAAATCGTTATCTTATTTTGTGATAAGCATAATTATGCAA
>CAVEFO010000034.1:0-21688 GCA_963615055.1 Lachnospiraceae bacterium | reverse complement strand
ATAGGCTTGAATAGGCTTGTGGGGCTTTTTTGTCATGCGCAAGATAGTTGTTAGTGATTGGTTTTTGGCTTTTAGCTGTTAGTTTTAAGCGGTGTCGCTTCGCGACATTTTAATAATGCGGCTGATTGAACCTCTTTGTGGGGTGGAGGGCTTGAGAAGGTTTTATTAAGTCTTTGCTATCATGTGACGCACGGTTAACGGTCAACGGAAGACGGTCAGCTGTCGGATAGAATGGGCGCGGGGCTTTTTTGTCACGCGCAAGATAGTTGTTAGTGATTAGCTTTTGGCTGTTAGTTTTAAGCGGTATCGCCTTCGGCGATGATATAAAAATGCGGCCGCAGGCCGCCGCCGCTTAGCCCTCTTTTGAAAGAGGGTGTCGCGAAGCGACGGGAGATAGACGGCACAATGTGAGAGAAATAGCTTTTCATCGCAGGCCGCCTCCTCATTTCTATCTTGCCAAAGTCATCACCGCAAATGCTTCCGAAATCCGAGAAAACCAATCGTCATGCCCCTCACCCCTATCTTCCCAAAGTCATCACCGCAAATGCCTCCGAAAGCTGAGAAAGCCAATCGTCATGCCCCTCATCCCTATCTTCCCAAAGTCATCGCCGCAAACGCCTCCGAAGGCTGAAAAAGATAGTCATTTTGCCCCTCTCATAGCCCTATAGAAAAAATCATGAACCCATATTGAAATTTTCTTCTTCCTTTGCCGTTGATTTATTGGTACACTACTGACATGAGGGAAACGTGTCGGGGAAAATGTTTGAATCCGGTACGCACGTCTTCCCGTTTCCATCCTTTTTTCAGAATGGGGGAATGTATCATGAAAACGAACAAGAAATTCGGTATGCTGTCCGCAGCGGTGCTTCTGGCGCTGGTTTCTGCGATTTCTCCAGTGGGGGGGGGTATCTGCCGCCGATTGCATGTGCTCGCATGATGGTCTAGTGCTTGACGGCTCAGCATGGATGAAAGGATCGAAATCCGATGGAACATTGACGGTATTTGATGATGCTGTTGTGGGCGGGGTTTCAAACCGAGCGGAAGCGCCCGGTGCATCTGCTTTGGGCGTGACGAATACAGTGACGGCCGCCAATGCGCAAGGGATTGGAATGACTAATTTGGTTTATGCACATACAAGTGTGAGCGTAGGGGTTAACAATAAAATCACCGGTAAACAAAGTGCTGCTTTCGGGATGGGAAATGTCATCGGTGAATATACTGCATTATCTGAAGAGGACACGCCCGGCAAAGGGGAAAATACTTTTGTGTTTGGCTCTCTGGTCAAGACGGCGGCCAATAACGCAATTGTTTTAGGCTCCGATATTTCGACGGTCGCTGATAATTCTGTCGTGATTGGAAACGGATCGACTTCGGAGGAAGCGAATACGGTTTCCGTCGGTGCGGCGGCTACGACAAAAAATGAGGATGGCACGGACGTCGAGGTGGCGGAGGTCACGAGGAGAATTGTCCATGTGGCAAAGGGGACATCGAATACGGATGCGGCGACGGTCGGGCAACTTTTGGCAAGCGGCACCTATAGCGACGGCACGATTACTTTCAAAGACAAAAATGGCGCGGACGCTTTCACTGTCACCGGAATCAGCGGCGGCAGCGGCGGTGGCGGCACGACGTATAGCGCGGGTGATCATATCGATTTGACGGGGAATGCTATTTCCGTCAAAACGGGAGCGGTCGGCTCCGGAGAAACGGAATTGGTGACGGGCGATGCAGTGTACAAGGCCCTTGCCGCGAACAAAGAGTATGCGGCGGCACACGGAAAAGTGGAAATCAAAACGAACGGCGGGGAGACGGCTTTTACCATCACGGGATTGGAGACGAGCGGCACGGATTTGGGTGATACCCAAAAACTTGTCGATGCGGGTCTCGGTGATACGGTGACGGACAGCATTCTTTCCGTAAATGACAAGGTGAGCAGTCTGTCGAATGATATTCATAAGGTCGGCGCGGGGGCTGCGGCGCTTGCCGCGCTTCGTCCGGAAGGATTCGATCCGGCGGATAAATGGAGCTTCGCGGTCGGCTACGGGCATTATAAAAACGCGAATGCGGGAGCACTCGGCGCTTTCTATAAGCCGAATTTGGATACGACGGTTTCGATCGGCGGGACGATTGGAAACGGGGATCCGATGCTGAATGCCGGCGTTTCTTTCAAGCTCGGTCGTCGCAGTGCGAGACTTTCGCAGAATGCCTCCAATTCGCAGCTGGTGCAGGAAGTGAATGCGCTTCGTGCGGATAACAGTCGTCTTTTGAATGACAGCCGCCTGCAAGCGGAGAAGATTGAGAGACTGGAAGCGCAGGTGGCGGCACTTTTGGCGAAAGTCGAAAATCGTTGAATTTTTATATTTGAAACAGGTAAGGGGAACGGCGCAGCAGCTGTTCCCCTTTTGTGTTGCGGAATTGTGGCAAAAAGGAAATGAAAAGCATATTTTCACATTCGCGTCCTATCATTAAAAGTGGAATTGAGGATTGGGGGAAAGCAGTGAGAAGGGCGCAATCGGTCGTGCAGGTGTCGCCTTCGGCGACGATTTTAAAGCGGCCTTTGATGAGAGACTTTTTGGCGCATAGTGCCGTCTATCTCCGGTCGCTTTGCGACACCCTCTCAAAAGAGGGCTTGACCGGTGGCGGCCTGCGGTGGAAAATTTTTCTCTCACATGGTGCCGTCTATCTCCCGGCCCTACGGGCCACCCTCTTTCAAAAGAGGGCTTGACCGGTGGCGGCCTGCGGCCGCTTTTTGAAAGCGCGCGAAGCGTGAATCGCTTTTGCCTAGAAGCTGGAAGCGAACAACGGTCTTGCGTTTGCCGCCAATAAAAAAGAAGAGCCGAAATTTGGCTCCTCATTTCTATCGGCACAAAGCTTTCCAGCCATTTTGCCTCTTTCGGAAAATCGCTACCGAGCTACGCCTCTCATCTCTTTTCTTTTCAGAACGCCGGGATGAGATCGCCGCGGCAGGTTTCGTTGATGTATTTTTTGACTGCTTCGGATTGGAAAATTTTGACGAATTTTTGATACGTCGGGTTGTCTTTGTCCGTTTTGCGGGACGCGATGATATTTACGTACGGGCTCGTGTTGTCTTCGACGGCGAGGGCTGTCTTGGAATCGAGACCGGCGGAGCTGGCGTAACCCGCGTTGATGACGGAAATCGTTGTGTCATCCAGCGAGCGCGGAAGCTGCGGGGCTTCGAGCTCGATGATTTGGAGATTGAGCTTGTTTTCCGTAATGTCGAGCGGCGTTGCCTTAGTGGCGGAGACGCCTTCGGCAATCTTGATCAGACCCTGTTTCTGCAGGAGAAGAAGGGCACGGCCGCCGTTTGACGGATCGTTCGGGATGCCGACGGTGGCGCCTTCGGGAAGGTCTGCGATGTTTTGAATCTTGTGCGAATAGATGCGGAGCGGGGCGAGGTAGGTGCTTCCGATGGAAACAAGGTCCGTGCCGCTCTTTTCATTGAAGGCGTCGAGGAAGGGGCCGTGCTGCATCGAGTTGAGATCGATGTCACCCGAGGCGAGTGCCTGATCCGGCGTGACGTAGTCTGAGAAGACTTGGACTTTCACGGTGAGCCCCTGCTTGGCCGCTTCTTGGGTGACAAATTCCAGAATTTTTTCCGGATCGCCTGCCGTCGTGCCGACTGTAATTTCTGTTTTTTCCGTGGCGGCCGGTTTCTTTTCTTCGCCGCCGCAACCGGCCGCCAGTCCCAGAAAGGCCGCTGCGCAAAGGGCACCGGCTAAAATCTTTGTAAATTTCATGAGAAACCTCCTTTGGGAATTTTGTTTCCCTAAAAAAGATTCATCAGCGCGTCGGGAAGAAATAAAAAATTTCCTACCCGAAAGATAGGAAACGCACGGTACTCATCTCTCGAGAAATTCTCGCTGGATTTGGCACCTTTCGGAAAACCGAAGGTTGCCGCGTCATCTTTGGGCCAGTCCCTCCGACGCTCTTGATGAATCGATATGGAATTGGGGAGATGATATCACGGAAGGAACGTTTTGTCAAATCGTGACGTGAGCAGTGGGCAGTGGGCAGTTAGTAGTGAGCAGTTAGCAATTAGCAGTGCAGGTGGCGGCTTCGCCGCATTTTATATTGTCGCCGGGGGCGACACCGATGAAAATTGACCGCTGACAGCAAGGGCGAATAACTGTCTTGCGTCTGACGCAAAAGACAAGCAAGCTTTCGTTTCATTCATACAACGAAAGCATGAGGATGGATAGGATTTATCTATTGGACGGGGATTTCCCAGAAAATTATAATTTGAAAAACGAAAAATTTCGTCCGAAAGGAGGGGAGGAGCGTGTTTTGCGATTGGCCGAATTGTTCGTATCTTGTCGAGTCTGTGTGTGGAAGGACGTGGGAAAGTTCGCAAATCAAAGAAGATGTTCTCGGAGCGGTTTCGGAATTTCCGGTATCCGACAGGGAGGGAAGATTAGAGAGTAAACAAGACGATGAAATGTTTCCTGACAAAACGAACCTCTCGGGATCGGATGAGGCTCGGGAGATTGCGGCGGGGATTGCTCCGGTGTATGAGCGGCTTCGGGGAGCGAG
Organism: Lachnospiraceae bacterium; assembly: GCA_963615055.1. Taxonomy (GTDB): domain Bacteria; phylum Bacillota; class Negativicutes; order Veillonellales; family Dialisteraceae; genus UBA1822. Next base: position 17,137 of record CAVEFO010000034.1, on the reverse strand, counting down.
GCCGGAGAATTTGGAAGAAGTCTCGCCGCTGTCTTTTTCGGAGGAACGGGAGAAAGCGGCGGAGCGCATCGCGTATTTGGCGGCGGTACGGGCGGAGGCTTTTTCGCGTTACAGTGCGGCGCTTCGGGAATGGGAAGCGGAGCGGGAGAATACGCAAAAGTATCACGCCTTTTTAGCGACGGACAGTGCGTATAAAAAAGCGACAGAGGCATTGGCCGCAGCCGATTTTGAGGCGAAAGAGAAGGGCTTTTTGTTCGTTTCGTCCGATTGGCAGTATTTACAGAAAATATTGGCGGAAAAACATGTGGATTCCGTCACGGCGACGCGGCATGAAATCCGGCTGACGGAGGAGGAAATCATTCGACGTATTTCCGGCGGGGATAAGACGGGCGGTTCGTGCGTGTCTGTCGGGTTTGCGTATATCGCGAATAAGATGGGACTGGATGTGTTGGATTTTCGCGGCGGTGAGAGTCGGGAGGCGTTTTGTCGCTATGCGGCTATCAAGGCAGTCGCAGGGCTCGGCGATATCCGGATGGCGGAGTATACGGTCGAGCGGGAGGCGGCGGAGAGTGCGAATCTTTTGACGGCGCTTCCGCGGGATCGGGAGTATTATTTTGTGACCGGCCGTCATGCGGCGATTGTGAGAAATACGGATCGCGGCGCGGAGTATCTGGAGTTGCAGAGTCCGAAGGTGTCGGGAAACGGCTGGAAGGTCTTGGGGCGGGCGCAGGAGGAAATCGCTGAAGGGCTCGCCCGCCGTTTCGGGTGCAAAACGGAGCCGGTTTCAGATGGCGGGCGGATTCTCTCGGAGCGCGTCTTGGTGATGGATGTGGAGTCTTTCGCGTGGAATCCGGAATTTGAAAAATTGTCGGAGTATTTCAATACGAATGTGGGCGCGGAGCAAAAGGGGGTCGGCGGACGTGTTAAGTGAGGGCGCAATCTGGTACAAGAGGCGGCCGGAGGATCAAATCTGGTGGCAGGAGTCGGATACGGTGGGGGATTTTCTTTTCAGTTTTGATAAGAAGCGGATTTTTTCTTTGTTTCGGGATTACCCGGAGACACTTTCGGCGGAGGAGAAGGAGATTTTTGATCGGGAAAATCCGTATTGGGCGGAGTTTTTTTCGGAAACGGAGTGATCGGGGTTTCGCTCGATGGGGTTCTGCTTTTTTGTCAGGCGCAAGATAGTTGCCGGCAGTGAGCAGTGAGCAGTGAGCAATTAGCAGTGCAGGTGGCGGCTTCGCCGCATTTTATAGTTGTCGCCGGGCGACAGCGATGAAAACTGACAGCTGACGGCTAATAGCTAATAGCTAATAGCTATTTTGCGTCTGACGAGAAAGTTGTATTTTGACGAGTGTTGCTTTGTGCGATTTTTATAAGCGGTAAACGGTAAGCGGCGAATGAGCGGCGGGGAAAAGTTTCCGCTTTTTTATTGCGAAAATGGGCGCGCTTGGGCGGGGCGTGTGGTATAATAATTTTGTATGTTTTGGATTTTTATAATAAAGAAGAAATGAATGTTTTCGGAGGCGAATTGCAGGAGAAATCAGTCGAAATTCGCGTTTCCTGTCGGCAGCGGGATGAGGCGGGCGAGGAGATTTGTCTGTCTTATGCGGCGGCGGGACGGTTCGGGGCGCGGGGCGGCGAGAAATTTTTGACGTATGAGGAGCCGGAGGTGTCCGGGCTTTTGGGGACGCGGACGACGCTGTTCTTTTCAGACGGCGCGGCGCGGCTCGTGCGGACGGGTGCGGTGTCCATGCGGCTTTCTCTTGTGCCGGATCGGGTGAGTGAGGGGTCGTATCGGACGAATCTGGGGACGATTCTTTTGCGCGCGCGGGTCATGCGGTTGGAGAATGAAATCGTCGGCGGCGCGGGGCGTCTTCGGATATTGTATACGATGGAGGCCGAGGGGCTTTTTTGTCATGAGAATGAGCTAGAGATTGAAGTTTCGGAGGTTGCGGGGGTTCATGGACATTAAGGAAGAGTTGCAAAGAGTGATTGAGGCGGCGCGGCGGGCGGCGGTCGCGGCGGGGAAATTGCCGGAGGGCGAGTACCCGGCGCCGCAGCGGCTGGAGGTGCCGCCGAAGAAGGAGTTCGGCGATTTTTCGTCGAATGCGGCGATGCAATGGGCAAAAGTAGCGCACAAGGCGCCGCGGCAGATTGCGGAAATTTTGACGGCTGAAATCACATCGCCCCTCGTTTCCAAAATGGAGATCGCGGGCGCCGGTTTCATCAATTTTTATCTGACGAAGGAAACGGTGTACGCGGAGCTTGTCAAGATTTTGGAAGTGGGCGCGTCTTACGGGGATTTGCCGAAACGCCCGGAGGATACGGTACTGGTGGAGTATGTGTCGGCGAATCCGACGGGGAAACTTCATATCGGGCACGCGCGCGGGGCGGCGTACGGGGACTCGATGGTGCGGCTGTATCGCGCGGCCGGGTACGCGGTGGCTTCGGAGTACTACATCAATGATGCGGGGAGCCAGATTTTGCACTTGGCGGAGTCGGTGAACGCGCGGTATTTGCAGCTTTTGGGGCAGGACGCCGAGGTGCCGGAGGATGGGTATCACGGCGCGGATATCGTGGAAACGGCGCAGCATATCGTGGATCGGGACGGCGATAAATATCTCTCGATGACGGAAGCGGAGCGCATCGAGGCTTTCAAGGATGTGGCGCTTTCGGAGAAACTCGCCGGTCTCCAAAAAGATTTGGAAGATTTCGGTGTGACGTTTGACCGCTGGTTCAGCGAGCGGACGCTGTATCCGGAGAAGGTGGACGAGGCGCTCGCCGTCTTGAAAAAGGACGGGAAACTGTACGAAGAGGGCGGCGCCTGGTGGCTCAAGACGACGGAGAACGGAGATGACAAGGATCGCGTCGTGATTCGGGCCAATGGGGAGCCGACGTATTTCTGCTCGGATATCGCGTATGCAAAGGATAAATTTGAGCGTGGATTCAAGACGCTGGTGGATATCTGGGGCGCGGATCATCATGGCTACATCGTGCGGCTGAAGACGGCGATGAAGTTTTTGGGTTATGATCCCGATGCGTTCAAAGTGGATTTGCTCCAAATGGTGACGCTTCTTCGCGGCGGCGAGGCGGTGAAGATGTCGAAACGGACGGGGCAGGCGGTGACGTTGGCGGAGCTTTTGGAAGAAGTCGGGCGTGATGCGGCGCGATATTTCTTCACGTCGCGGACGCTGGACAGCCAGATGGAATTTGATATCGATCTGGCAAAGAAGGAATCGTCGGAAAATCCGGTGTACTATATTCAGTATGCAAATGCCAGAATTGTGAGTCTTCTGGCGCAGGCACGGGAGGCGGGTATTTCTTGGAAGGGGATTGCGGAAACGGATTTCACGCAGCTTTCCGAGGAGTGCGAGCTGGATCTGATCAAGAAGATGGAGGGGTATCACGAGCTCATCGCGCAGGCGGCCAAGGAGCGGGCGCCGCACCGGATTGCGCGGTATGCGTATGAGTTGGCGGGGCTGTTCCACCATTTCTATCGGGAATGTCGGATTTTGGGCGAGGCCGATGCGACGGTTCAGGCGCGGCTGGCTTTGATTTCGGCGGTGCAGTCGGTCTTGGTGCACGCGATGACGATTTTGGGCGTATCGGCGCCGGAGCATATGTGAGGAGGCTTTTATGAGCAAGTACATTTTTGTGACGGGCGGTGTGGTTTCTTCTCTGGGGAAAGGCATTACGGCGGCTTCCTTGGGGCGTCTTTTGAAAAATCGCGGCTACAAGGTGACAATTCAGAAATTCGATCCGTATATCAATATCGATCCCGGCACGATGAGTCCGTATCAGCACGGCGAAGTCTTTGTGACGGACGACGGCGCGGAGACGGATCTCGATCTGGGGCATTACGAGCGTTTCATCGATATGAATCTGTCGAAGGCGTCGAATGTAACGACGGGGAAAATTTACCAAGCGGTCATCAATAAGGAACGCAAGGGCGAGTACCTCGGCTCGACAATCCAGGTCATTCCGCATATCACGAATGAAATCAAGAATCGGGTGCTGCGCGTGGGGCGTGAGGACAATGCGGACATCGTGATCACGGAAATCGGCGGAACGGTGGGCGATATCGAGTCGCAGCCGTTTCTGGAAGCCATCCGCCAAGTGCGCAAAGATGTGCCGAATAAAAATGACGTACTCTACGTCCATGTGACGCTCATTCCGTATATTTCTGCGGCGGGCGAGCTTAAGACGAAACCGACGCAGCACAGCGTGAAAGAGCTCCGCGGCATCGGGATTCAGCCGGATATCATCGTGTGCCGGACGGAAAAGGAAATTTCCGATGATATGAAAAAGAAAATCGCCCTCTTCTGCGACGTCGATCCGGAAGCGGTGATTTCCAATATGACTTGCCGCTCGATTTACGAAGTGCCGCTCCTCTTGCAGGAGGAAGGTCTTGACCGGATCGCGCTGGAGAAATTGGGGCTCGAAGATCGTCCGTGCGACATGACGGAATGGATGGAAATGGTCGGTAAAATCCTCGGTGCGGAAAAGACGGTGGAAGTGGCGCTCGTCGGGAAATACGTGGAGCTTCACGATGCGTATCTGTCCGTCGCGGAGGCGCTTTCGCATGCCGGTTTCGCTTTCGGGACAAATATCAAGATTCGCTGGGTGAATTCGGAGGAGCTGGAAGATCATTTGGAAACGCTGCCGGAGGCCCTTTCGGGCGTTTCCGGTATCGTCGTGCCCGGCGGTTTCGGCGTGCGCGGGACGGAAGGGAAAATTGCGGCGATTCGCTATGCGCGCGAAAATAATATTCCGTTCTTGGGGCTGTGCCTGGGGATGCAATGCGCCGTGATTGAATTTGCGCGTGACGTCTGTGGGATGGAAGGCGCAGATTCGAGTGAATTTTCACCGGAAGGTCGCTATCCCGTCATCGATCTCATGCCCGATCAGGAAGATGTGACGGACAAGGGCGGCACGATGCGCCTCGGTATTTATCCCTGCAAGTTGGCAGCGGGGACATTGGCGCGGCGACTCTACGGCGGCGAAGAAATCGTTTACGAACGCCATCGCCACCGCTATGAGGTGAGCAATGAATTTCGGCAGGATATGGCGGATAAAGGCCTCGTCATTTCCGGCACGAGTCCGGACGGGCGTCTGGTGGAAATGATCGAGCTGGCCGACCATCCCTTCTTCGTCGCGACGCAGGCGCATCCGGAATTCAAGTCCCGCCCGACGCGCCCACATCCGCTGTTTCGCGGTTTTGTGGAAGCGGCGATTGCAAAGAGCAGTGAGCAATGAACAGTTAGCAGTTAGCAGTTAGCGTCTCATAGAGGTCGAGATGGTAGAGGCCGATATCTATGGGTTATCGGTTGGTCGTTTGATGGACGGCTGGCGGCAGATACGTGACAAAATGCCGCAAAGATTATTAGAAAGAGGTAGAAATATGAAAAAAATCAGCAAGATAATCGGTGCGGCCGTTTTGGCGTTGGGGATTGGATTTTCTGCGGGGGGCGCGGCGGAAGCGGCGGGGCCCCTTATTTCGGCGTTGCCGCCTGTGGTTTCGTCGACATCGTCGAATATTCGGGGACGGGTGCTGGGCGATTTCGTCATTGACCTTCCGACTTTGACAAAGGTAGATGAAAAAGCGGGGTTGGCGGCGGACGAGAAACAGTATGGGAAACTCGGCTGCACGACGGCGGTGAAACGACTTCCGTCCGGTGACGTCTTGGTCGCGCATTCCATGGACTCTTTCTACAGTATGCGTCCGGGCTATATTTTGCGTACGGCGGTGCCGGGACATCTGAAGACGGTGGGACTTTCGTACAATCCGTATGTCGGTCCGGATTTTGCCAAAGTCGCACGAGACGGGATTTCCGAAAAAGAATTGTGGCCGCTCCTTTTTACGACAACGGATATTTTGAATGAAAAAGGGCTTTACGTTGAATTCAATATGCGTCCGGGGGAGCCGGAGTTTTACGGGATAAAAAAATCGCGCGGGACGAAACCGGGCGCGGCGGAAAGGATGTCGATTTTGGCGCTCGTGCGGTATCTCGGGGAACGCGCGGGGAGCGTCGCGGAAGCTGTCTCCTTGGCGCAGACGATCGACGTGCACGGCCTTTCAGACGGCCGCATCGATTGGACGGGGGCTTTGACGATTGTAGACGCGACGGGGCGTTTCGGCGTCTTGGAGCTTGTCGACAATCGCCTCATCTGGAATGAGGGGGAAGCGGTGCAGGCGAATTATGTCGTGAGCCCGGCGTATAAGAATCATGCACTCTACGGGACGGGACATGGCCGCGTCGAGGTGATGGAAAAAGGGCTTGCCGCCGTGACAAGCGAAGCCCAAATGGAGTCTTTGCTCCGAAAAGTGCGGTTTTCGCAAATCACGAGTCCGTACACCTGCCCCTTTGATGTGCGCGATGAATTCACGGGCGATGACAGTCCCGGACTGCAGACATTCGGAATGACGATGCGAGAAGCCCTTGCGGAGGAGAATCGCGAATACATGGGGAAATTGGCCAATCAATACGCCACGGCGGTAGGCTCTCAGTCTTTGGCGCAACTGAAGCGCGAAGGCGTGCAGTGGCAATCGGTTTTCCAAGTCGTGGCAAATTGCAATCAAAGAACGATGCAAGTTATGTTCTTCGAAAATCCGCAGACGACATATAAATTTGCGGTAGGGAAATAAGGACGGCAGTTTGTTGCCTGAAGACCGTTGGTCGCATGTGAGACTGTTTGGGGAGGCAAAGGATGTGACGGGTGGTCGGCGGAAAGCGGCTGACGGAAGCGTATCTTATAAAATCATCTGCGTGGCAGGTGAAAGGACGTTCTCCTCTCGGCAAACTCTTTTTCCGCTGTGGTATAATAACTGTGCTTGATTTTTTATCGTTTTCAAATGGGGATTTTGAAATGATAGAAAGAAAAAAGGAGTATGTAGTATGAAGAAAATGCATGTATTTTTAAGTGCGGCGGTGTTGGCGGCCGGTATCGGCTTTAGCACAGCGGCTCAGGCAGCGGAACCGGCGCAAGGGGCGAAAACCTTTGCCGCAGCCGAAGTTTCCTCTGTTTCCGCTCACAATGCGGCGGCCGAGACCATGAAGGGAAAAGTGCTCGCGCAGCAGGTGATTGAGCTGCCGACGTTTACCGAGGTCGATTATGAAAAGGGACTGACTCTCGACAGTGCGCTTTTCGATCATTACGGCTGCTCGGCCATTATGAAAAAACTTTCGAATGGCGATACGATTGTCGGTCGCTCCATGGATTTGTATTACAGTCATAAACCGGCTTATATCGTCCGCACGGCGGTGCCGGGATACCTGAAGACGGTGGGGCTTGCGTACAATCCTTTCATCGGGAAAACTTTTGACGTCGTGGAAAAAGAAGGCCTGACGGCTGAAGATACCCTTCCGATTCTCTTTTTCACGACGGACATCATGAATGAAAAAGGATTGTATATCGAAGGAAATATGCGTCCGGGGCAGCCGAAAGAGGCCGGTTTCGCCGATTCGTCCGGCACGAATCCGGGTGCGGAATGGCGGATGTCTTTTGCGGGGCTGATCCGTTTCCTCGGGGAACGTGCGGGATCGGTGGAAGAAGCGGTGGCATTGGCCAAGACGGTCGATGTGTATGGCATGAAGACCGATCACATCAATTGGACGGGCGCGCTTTATATGGCCGATGCTTCAGGGCATCACGGCGTATTGGAGCTCGTCGACAATAAACTTTCCTGGTGTGACGGGGAGGTGGCGCAGACGAATTTCTTCCTCACCCCCGAATATCGTGAAAAACAGGTGTATGGCAGCGGTGTCGGTCGGTATGAGCGGATCGTGGGCGGTATCGGCGATGTGAAGACCGAAGACGACATGATGAATTTGATCAGCAAAGTCAGTTACTCGCAGCTCATCATGAAAGATGAATGGACTTTCGATCCGCGCAGTGATTTCACGACGGATGTCGAACATCCGGCGCTGGCGGAATTTGGCGGCACATTGACGCTGAAGGCCGCCCTTGACGAAAAAAATCGAGAAGTTCTGTATGAAAAGATTCGCGAACTCGGCAGAGCCCAACGCGTCAAATCGATTGATCAGTTGAAAGACGAAGGAACCCAGTGGCTTTCCGTTTTCCAGCTTGTCGCGAATTGCAATCGGAAAAACATACACGTGATGTTCTTTGAAGATCCGGAAACGATCCGGGATATTACATTGTAAGGCAGAAAAATAGGATTCTGTTTTGTATATTTTATGAAAAGGAGAACAGTATAATGAAGAAATGGCAGGTATTGCTCAGTGCGGCGGTCTTGGCGGCGGGAATCGGTTTCGGCGGGGTTTCGCAGGCGGCGGACACGTCGGCACCGGCAGCGGCACCGGCAGCAATCACGGTGAAAAACGGTGATGAGAGAATTGTGGGGAAAGTCCTGGGAAAGCAGGTCATCGAGCTTCCGGTTTTCACCGAAATCGATTACGAGGCGGGGCTGGCGCTGGATGCGGAGCATTTCGGTAAATACGGCTGCTCGGCTGTCGCGAAAGTGCTCCCGAACGGCGATATGGTCATCGGCCGCTCCATGGATCTCAATGTGACGAATAAGCCGGCGTACATCATCCGCACGGCGGTCCCCGGTTTCCTCAAAACGGTCGGTCTTGCGTACAATCCGTTCGGCGGGCCTGATTTTGACGAAGCCAAAGAAAAGGGCATCAAAAAAATCGATACGTTGCCGCTTCTTTTCTTCACGATTGATATCATGAACGAAAAGGGTGTGTATATCGAAGGAAATATGAGAAACGCGGAGGATGTGAAGCTCACCGGGCTCAAAGAATGCCTCGGCACGAATCCGGGGGCGGAATACCGCATGTCGCCGGGCGCGCTCATTCGTTTCCTCGGAGAGCGCGCAGGTTCTGTGGAAGAAGCGGTGGCACTGGCCAAGACGGTCGATGTGCACAGTCTGAAATCCGGCACGCTCGATTGGAATGCCGGGATCTATATCGCCGATGCCACCGGCAAGTACGGCATTTTGGAACTCGTGGACAATCAGCTTGTCTGGCTTCCCGGCGAGCAGCTGCAGTCGAATTTCTTCCTGTCCCGCGGCAATCGCGATCGCGCGCTCTACGGTGCGGGCTTCGGTCGCTATGAGACGCTCAAAGCCGGGCGTGATGCCGTGCAGACGGAAGAAGATATGATGAAATTGATTTCTCTTGTGCGGTTCTCGCAGTCGCTCAATCCGGATACTTGCGCCTTCGATGTGCGCACGGAATACACCGGCGTGAAGATCCCGGGGATTGGCGCAGACGGTGAAAGATTGACCGTCGATCAGGCGCTTGACGAAAAGAACCGTCCGGTTTTGGAAGCGGCGATTCGAAAAGCGATGGCAGACGAAAGAGCCAAGGGATTGGAAACACTCAAGAAAGAGGGGCAGCTCTGGTATTCCATTTGGCAGGTCGTCGCCAACTGCAATCGGCAGAGCATTCATGCCATGTTCTTCGAAGATCCGACGCTCGTCTTTGATATGACGGTGGAAAAATAAAAAAATAAGAAGCGCAACAAAATCCGCATCTCTTTGCACAAGGGGTGCGGATTTTTTATGCGAAAGATTTCCGGCGTCATGTCAAAATATACTTGCAAATTGTAATCGCGGGTTTTACAATAAAATTGGTATATTCGTTGCCCGTGTGACCGTTAATCGCGTGTGAGAATCCATCGTATTTCATATGATAGGAGGGCGGTAAACGGAAGACGGGCGTGAGAAGGCAGAAAAACGGGGGTGCTGAATGGACAAAGAAATTTTGAAACAGCGGGTATGCGCGGCGATTGACGAGAGAGCCGAGCAGATTCGGGCGATTTGCGACTCCATCAATGACGAGCCGGAACTGGGTTTCAAAGAAACGAAGACGGCGGCCAAAGTCGCGGATTTCATGAAAAATCTGGGCATTGATCCGGAGACGGGCTTGGCGGTGAATGGCGTCAAGGGACGCGTCTCGAGCGGAAAGGCAGGGCCGACGGCGGCGGTCTTGGGCGAGCTGGATGCGGTGGGCTGCCCGACGAATCCGAAAGCGGATCCGACGACGGGGGCGGCTCATGCCTGCGGACATAATATGCAGATTTCCACGATGCTGGGCGCGGCTTGCGGCATCATGGGCTCCGGTGTCATGAAAGAATTGTCCGGTGATATTGTTTTCTTTGCGGTGCCGGCGGAGGAATACATCGAGATTGAGTATCGCAAAAAACTTGCCGAAGCCGGTAAAATTCATTTTTTGAGCGGCAAGGGGCAGTTGATTTACGAAGGCGCTTTTGACGATATCGATATGGCGATGCAGATGCATTCCGATAAAAATACGCCGAAGCCGACGGTTTCCATCGGGGAAAGCAGCAACGGTTTCGTCGGAAAAACGGTGCAATATATCGGGAAAACGGCTCATGCCGCCGATGCGCCGCACGAGGGAATCAATGCGCTGAACGCGGCCTGTCTCGGAATCATGGGCATCAATGCGCTGCGCGAGACGTTCCGCGAGCAAGACGTCGTGCGCGTGCATCCCATCATCACAAAGGGCGGCGATTTCGTGAATTCCGTGCCGTCGGATGTGCGTATGGAGCTCTATGTGCGTGCCAAGACGATGGAGGCAATCGATAAGACGCACACGCGCGTGGATGCGGCACTGAAAGCCGGGGGCGATGCGGTGGGCGCCGAAGTCGTCATCGAGACGCTGCCGGGAATGTTTCCTCTTTCCTGCAATAAGCGTATGAATGAGATTTTCGTGGAAAATGCGAAAATCGCGTACCCGGATGTCGAAATCAAAGACGCGGGACATTTCAGCGCTTCGACCGATATGGGCGACGTATCTCATCTGATGCCGGTCATTCATCCATTCATCGGCGGGACTGACGGCCTTTTACACGCGCCGGATTTCCACATGGTCGATTTTGAGGCGGCGGTGATCCTGCCGGCGAAGGCTTTTGCCATGACTTTGGTGGATTTGCTGTGTGACGATGCGAAGGAAGCCAAGGAAATTCTGGCGGATTTCACGCCGATTTTGACGAAGGAAGAATACATCGAAAAGCTGGACAGCTATTTCAAGAAATAAGAAGGAGGGCTCCGACGTGAAAAATTTCAAATTGCACGCGATTATTTTGGCGTTGATCGTCATTTCCGAACTCATCGGCACGTGCACCATTCAGATCGGGATTGGCCGTATCGTGCTCTTGCCGATGCTCTATGCCTTGCTGCTCGGCATTTTGACGACGCCGAAATTTTTGAATTTGTCGCACAAGAAGGAAATGCTCGACGCGAGCAGCCTCGTCGGCGTGACGCTCATGCTCCTCATGGCGCGCTACGGGACGCTTGTGGGGCCGACGCTTCCGAAAATTTTGGCCGCCTCTCCCGCGCTCATTTTGCAGGAATTCGGAAATTTGGGCACGGTCCTCTTGGGCGTCCCGGTCGCCGTCTATCTGGGGCTCAAACGGGAAACCATCGGCGCGGCCCATTCCATCGCACGGGAACCGAATGTGGCGCTCATCGGCGAAAAATTCGGTCTCGACAGCAGTGAAGGGCGCGGCGTCATGGGTGTGTACATTGCGGGCACGGTCTTCGGCACGATTTTCTTCGGCCTCATGGCCAGCGTCGCCGCTTCCGTCCTCCCGTTTCATCCGTATGCACTGGCGATGGCTGCCGGCGTGGGCTCGGCCAGCATGATGACCGCCGCCGTCGGATCGCTTTGCGCGATGTATCCGGAAATGGCGGATCAGCTCGCCGCATTCGGCGCCGCCAGCAATATGCTCTCCGGTCTGGACGGGCTCTATATGTCCGTGTGGCTCGCGCTTCCGATGACCGAATGGCTGTACAAGAAATTTTATAAATTGAAATACGGCGTCGCGCCGGAAGCGGAAACGGCGAAGAAAGGAGGGGACGACAAATGAAAATCAAAGACACTCTCATCATTTTGGCGATTGTCATGTTCATGAGCTTGGTCTCCAATGTTTTGGGGAGCCCGGCCGATATCGTCCAATCCATCCCCGGCCTTCTGATTTTGGCGGCCATTGCTTTTATCGGGATGCTGCTTGCGCAATACATTCCCGGCGGGATTCCGGCAGCTGCCTGGGTCGTCACCCTCGGCTGTATCCTGACAATCCCCGGTGTCCCCGGTGCCGATTTCATTCATCACTACGTGAAAGATGTCAGCTTCGTCTCCCTCTGCACGCCGATTCTGGCCTACGCGGGCGTTTCCATCGGGAAAGATCTGGATGACTTCGCCAAGACCGGCTGGCGCCTCGTGATCCTGGCGATCATGGTCTTCGTCGGCACGTACATCGGCAGCGCCATTATCGCGCAATTCATCTTGAAATATTTGGGACAGATTTGATAGAAACGGAAATAAAAGAACCGGCGCATTTTCGGCGTCGGTTTTTTGTGTGCGTGTGAAAAGGGGGGCTTGAAAGGGCTTGAAAAGGCTTGAAAAGGCTTGAAAGGGCTTGAATTGCATCGGTACTTTTGATTTTCTAAAATCCCAAAAAGTAAGAACACCTACATCAAGCGTTTCAAGCCATACGCTAAAGCTGGGCAGGGGAAAGGTCGAAAAAAGAAGAAGCATCAAAATCAAGCCTTTTCAAGCCGTGTTCCCCGAATGAAACATGGGAAAGGCAGAAAGGGCATAAAGCGCAAATTAGCAAGCCTCTCTCCCTGTGACGGTCGGTCAACGGATAATTGATAGCAGAATTACGAACAAATGATGAGCGCGGTGAAGACGAGATCTTCGTCTCCGATGGTTTCCATGCCGTGCGTGTGGCCGTCGGCGCAGAACGTGACGTCGCCCGGCCCGACTTCGCGCGTTTTTCCGTCTTCTGTGTAGCGCCCGCGGCCCGATAGGATGTAGTAACATTCCCCGTCGCCCGTGTGCGGATGGACGCCGAGCGATGAGCCCGCCGGAATCGTCACGCGGGCAAAGAGGCGGCATTTGTCTCGCATTTCCGCATCCGTCAAAAGCGGCAGGACCACGATGTGCCCCTTTCCGCCCGCGGCGTTCTGTCTGATAATCGGTTCTTGCTGTTCCATAAAAATCTCCTTTCCTGATAAAAATCTTGCCAAATGAAATAAAAATCGGTACAATGACAGTATGAAGAAAAACAGAAATTTTTCATAGATAAAATAATAAGTAGGAAGGAAACGGGAAAAGTTTCCTATTTCCATAAGAGGGGATCGGGATGGGATACACGCCGCTGTATAAATTGTTTCATCAAGACGAGAGCGCGTGGGAAGCGGCCTACCAAGCTTTGTACAGGTCGCCGACGGCCAGGCATTTGCCGCTGTCGCTTTCGTGGCCGTCCGCCAAGGCCGCGCCGCAGCCGGCTTTTTTCGTTTACACGGAAGAGATAGTCTGCCTGCTGCAGGACATTTGGCGGGAATGTACGACGCTCACGGCGCTTGCGGCGACATTGCCGACTGTCGCGATCGAGCAATTTTTACGGGAAAGCATGGCGGAGGAAATCCGGGCCAGCTGCGATATCGAGGGCGTCCGAAGCACGCGGAAAGAAATCGGGCTTGCGATGTACGAGCAGAAAAATCCCAAGCGTGCCGCCTCCGTCCGCTTGTGGGGCATCGTCAATCAGTACAGCCAACTTTTGAAGGAAGAAGAGATTCCGCTCCAAACTTGCCGGGACGTGCGGGCATTTTACGATGAATTTATTTTACGGGAAATCGAAACGGATGCCCCGACTTCGGTGCCGGACGGCGTCTTGTTTCGGAAAGAAGCGGTGGATGTCGTGTCCCCGACGGGAAAAGTCTTGCACCGCGGTCTTTATCCGGAAGACAAAATCACGGCCGGTATGGAAAGCGCGTTGGCCCTGCTGCGGGACGAATCGATGCCGGAGCTCGTGCGCCTCGCTGTTTTCCATTGGCTTTTCGGATACATTCATCCTTTTTATGACGGAAACGGGCGGACGGCGCGATTTATCACGTCGTATTTCCTGTCGAAATGGTACCATCGCATCGTGGGCGTCCGGCTCTCGCTTGCAATTAAAAAGTCACAGAAGACGTATTATAAACTTTTTGAAACGACCGAATCCTACGGAAATCGGGGCGATCTGACGCCGTTTATTTTAGGTTTCCTGCAGCTGATCCGGGGCAGCCTTCTCGATGTGAATGCGCTTTTGCGGGAAAAGAAAGCACTTTTGGAGACATTGTCCGCGAAGATGGCAAGCGTCGCCCCCAAAGAAGGGGATTTTGCCGTCTACTCTATTTTACTGCAGGCGGGCCTTTTTTCACAAGTCGGCCTGACGGTGGAAGAAATCGCCGAAGCGTTGGGGCTGACGACGCGTTCTGTCAAGTCGCGGCTCGCTAAATACCCAAAGGAGCACATCGTCGTCGATCGCTCGAATAAAGCGTATTTGTACGCGCTACATTGGAAACTTTTTCTGTAAACGGAAACGGCGGAGGGATAGATATGGGGAAACGGATCGGGCTGGACGTCTTTCTGACGGTCTCGCTCTTGCTTTTGATGAGTTACGCGCTTTTCGGAGAGGCGGCGCATGAATGGCTGGGACTGGTCTTCTTGGCGCTTTTCGTGTGGCATCATGCGCAAAATCGATACTTTTTCAAAAATTTGTTTCGCGGACGCTATGATGCGGCGCGCGTGGTGCGGGTGCTTTTGATGGCACTTCTCGGCGTTTCGGCTTTGGCTGTCGTCGGTAGCGGGATTTTGCTGTCGCGGCACATATTTTCTTTGCCGGCGCACGGCGGGTACGAAATGGCGGCGCGGCTGCATCTGGCGTCGGCGTATGGGTGCTTTGTGACAGCCGGGATCCATGCGGGATTCTCCGGGGCAGCGGCGCTTGGCACAATGCGGCGGAAAGCCTCGCGTGCGTGGCCGGCGCTTCGCCTCCTCGGCTGGGCACTTTCCGTCTACGGAGCGTGGGCATTTTGGAAACGGGATATTGCGGACTATTTGCTCCTCCGCGCACATTTTGCGTTCTTTGATTTTGCGGACACCTTGCCGGTATTTTTGGCGGACTATGCGGCCATGTTCGTGTGTTTTGCGTGTCTGGGTCGGGGCCTTTCGACAGCTCTGCGGCGGTAAAAAAGAATGATTACAGAAACAAAAACAGCGCCCGTTTGCGTGGGCGATATCGTGACGGCGCATGTGCGGGATCTCGGCGTGCATGGGGAAGGAATCGGAAGTGTGGACGGCTTTACCGTTTTCATCCCGGGTGCGCTTTTCGGGGAAACGGTCACAGCGAAAATCACGCTGGTGAAAAAAGCGTATGCGGTAGGGAAGCTTTTAGAAATTTCGGAAACGTCGCCCGATCGCGTCGCGCCGGCCTGTCCGGTGTATGAGACTTGCGGCGGCTGCCAGCTGTCCCACATCTCCTATGCCGCGCAACTTTCGGCCAAAAGGCGGCGCGTGGCGGATGTCCTCGCCCGTATCGGCGGCTACCCGTCCGCGCTCGTCCGCCCCGTCCTTCCCGCGGTGCATCCCTTCGGCTATCGGAATAAAATGGCCGTGCCCGTCGGCGGTAAAACCGGCGCGCCGCTTTTGGGCTACTATCGCCAAGGAAGCCACGAGATCGTCCCCGTTTCCTCCTGTGCCCTCTTGCAAGACGCGCACAATCGTCTGCTCGATTTTGCAAGAGATTTTATGACGCGGCACGCCATCTTGCCATACAACGAAAAAACAGGAAAAGGCAGCGTGCGTCACATCTTGGCGCGCACCGGAGACAGCGGCCGCCTTATGACCGTCCTCGTCACCGCGACAGAAGAACTCCCCTTTGAAACCGAATGGGTGCAAGAGCTCCGCGTCGCCGTCCCCGAATGCATTTCTATGTATCACAATGTGCAGCCGGGGCGCGGAAATGTCATTCTGGGCCAAAAAATTCGCCTCCTTTGGGGCGAAGAAACCCTCACTGCGACACTTTGCGGCCTCACATTTTCCGTTTCCCCTTTCTCCTTCTTTCAAGTCAATCCAAAGCAAGCGGAAATTTTGTACGACACGGCGCTCTCCTATGCGCAGCTCACCGGCGCGGAAACCGTCATCGACGCCTATTGCGGCACCGGCACCATCACGCTTGCCATGGCAAGACAAGCCGCGCGCGTCATCGGGATCGAAATCGTCGCGCCCGCCATCGCCGACGCCAAGAAAAATGCCGAACGAAACGGGATAGGAAATGCGGAATTTTTCGTGGGCGACGCGGCGAAACTTATGCCGAAACTTTTGGGAGAAGGCACGCGCCCGGATGTCATCGTTATGGATCCCGTCCGCGCCGGCTGCGCCGAAAAAGTTCTGGCGGCCGCCGCCGAAATGGCCCCCGCTCGCATCGTCTACGTCTCCTGCAATCCCGCCACCTTCGCCCGAGACGCCGCCCGCCTCCGCGAAAGAGGATATTTCCTAAAAGAAGTCACGCCCGTCGATATGTTCCCCCAGACCATGCACGTGGAAGTCGTGGGAGTTTTTGAAAAAGACTGAAGACGATGATAAAAAATCCCGTTTCCCTTATAAACGGACGAAAAGTAAGGGAAACGGGATTTATTTTGTTTTCAATTTGATTCTGCTATCATTTGCACCAGTGCTTCGATGTGAATTCCCATCACATCCAAAGACGGCACCGGCAGATCGATTCCGCGAAAGGCGAGCGGGAGCTCCGTGCAGCCCAGAACGATGGCCTCGGTAGCTTCTTCTTTCGCCAAGCGTTCGACAATATTGCACAAACCCCGCTGCGTTTCCGGAAGCACTTTTCCAAATTCCAGCTCCGTTTCGATTTTCATGCCGATGTACCGACACTCTTCTTCATTCGGCGTGACGACTTCAATGCCGCGCCGCGCAAAGGAATCTTGAAAGAAACGGCCCTCCATCGTGGGGCGCGTCCCTAAGAGCGCTATTTTCCGAAAACCGCTCGCCGCTGCCCGCTCCCGCGCCGTATCGATCATACTGATGATGGGGATGGGCGAATTTTCGGACAGAATATCAAAGACAATGTGCGGCGTAATCCCGGTCAAAGCTGCGCATTCGGCTCCGGCCGCCGCCAGATTCCGGATACCCTTGAGCAGATATTCAGTCAATCCTGTATAATCCTGCCGTTCACAGAAGTCCAGCACATCAAATACGCTGAGACTTTCAATCGTCAGGTTGGGAAAAAAGCTGTACCCGGATTTCTGCTGTACGCCGTATTCAATGCCCTTGTAGTATGCAATGGTAGATTCCGGCCC
>CAVEFO010000033.1:0-22188 GCA_963615055.1 Lachnospiraceae bacterium | reverse complement strand
TCTTTCTTCCACGGGGAAGAAAGAGAATGAAAAACGACAGGAGTTCTGCGGGGAAGCGCCCCGCGTGATTTCATATAAAAGAGCGGGTGCGCCGCCAGCGACAACCCGTCAGCGGCGCAACGCTTCCATCGCCGCTTTTCTGTCCGGTTTCCCGAAAACGGACGAACCCGCGACCGCCGTCGTGACGCACGCTTCCCGAAGCGCCGCCGCGTTTTCCGCCGTGACGCCGCCGTCGACTTCGATCTCCAAATCCGCCCGTCCCGCCGCTTCCGCCAGTTTCCGCAGCCGCCGCGCTTTCTCCAATACATACGGGATGAAACGTTGCCCGCCGAATCCCGGATTCACACTCATGAGCAGCACAAAATCCACGACGGGCAGCAATTCTTCGACAAGCGCGAGCGGCGAGCCGGGATTCAGCGCGATGCCCGCCTTGATGCCGCGGCTTTGGATATCGGCGATATGACGGTCGTGATGGACGACGGCTTCCGCGTGAAACGAAATCCAATCGGCGCCCGCTTCCGTCAACGCGTCAAAATACGCCTCCGGATGCTCCGTCATCAAATGCACGTCAAAAGGCAGCGCCGTGTGCGGCCGAAGCGTGCGAATGACCGGCGCGCCGAATGTCAGATTCGGGACAAAATGCCCGTCCATGACATCCAAATGCAACAAATCCGCGCCGCCTGCCTCGACGTCTCGGACCTCTTCGGCCAATTTCGAAAAATCGGCAGACAGCAGCGATGGTGCGATTTTCATGGCAGTTTCTCCCTCGTTTCTTTCAGAATTTTACAATACGAATCATACCGCGAGCGCGCGATTTCTCCCGTTTCCACCGCGGCCCGAATCCGACAATCCGGCTCCTGCAGATGGCAGCAATTTCGGAAACGGCACGTGCCGACGAAAGGACGAAATTCGCGAAACAAATACGCGACATTCTCCGGTGCGACCGAATCGACGGAAAGGCTCGTGTATCCCGGCGTATCCATAAAAAACGCATCGCCGTGCGGCAAAAGCTCCGCGTGGCGCGTCGTATTTTTCCCGCGCCCCGTCTTTTCGGACACGCTCCCCGCCGCGCAAGTTTCCCGTCCTAAGAGCCGATTCAAAAGACTGGATTTCCCGACGCCAGACGGCCCGGAAAACGCAATCACGCCGGACGAAAGCGCCGTTTCCAATTCCGAAATGCCCGCGCCTGTCTCCGTCGACGTACAAAAGGCCGGGTAGCCGACGCGCCGATAAAGCGCCGCCACATCTTCGGCCGCATCGGGCGCCAAATCGCATTTATTGACGCAAATGACAGGCGAAATCTCAGCATCCTCCGCCAAAAGAAGCATCGTGTCCAAGACATAGCGCGATATATCCGGCGTGCGAATCGCCACCGTCAGTACCAACGTGTCGATATTGGAAACGGGCGGGCGGAGCAGCCGATTTTTTCTGGGAAACACGCGCGTAATCACCGCCTCGCTTCCCGCATCCGGCTCATATTCCACGAAATCGCCGACCAAAATCTCCGTTTCCCGCTTGAGTCGTCCGCGCGAACGACACAAAGAGAACGTCCCCGCCTCCCCGGAAATGGAGAAATATCCATTTTGATTTTTCAGAATCCGGCCTTGCATCAAAGTGTCCGATCCTGCACGACTTCGGAATCGACCAGTACTTTCACGCGCACCGTATCGCCCATGCCCGACACATCTTTTTCGATTGTCGCGCCCGCCGCTGCCGTCGAGTCGTACACCGTCCGTTTCCCGCCGTCGTCCTCGATGACGATCTCCACCTTGCGGCTCTTTCCGTCACGCGGCAAGGTAATGGCGACCGTGCCTTTTTTCTCTTTGGCATTCGCGCCGCGCTCGACGACGAGATCCACCGCCTTCACACCGTCCGCCGGATTTCCCGCATCGGGGAATTGCGAAAAGACCGTATTTGTCTCCGCTTGGATATCGAAACCACCGCTCTTGCCCGACAGTTTCCCGACCGAAAGACCGACTTCGGAAAGCGCAGCCTTCGCGTCTTTCAGCGTCATGCCGATCAAATGCGGGACGACCGCCTGTTTCTTATTGATGACGATATTGACCGCCATGCCCTTGTCGCCCGTTTTACCGGCAGCCGGACTTTGGGAAATAATGACACCGGACGGACTCTTCGCGTCGCTTCCCATCTCGACGGCACCGAGCGCCAAACCGGCTTTCTCCAGCACCGCTTTCGCATCCTCCGCCGAAAGACCTTTCAGATCCGGCACGGAAAGGACCGCGCCGCCGCGGCTCACCGTGAGATGAATCACGCGCTGCTCCTTCACGCTTTTCCCCGCTTCCGGAAGCTGCGCAATGACATAGCCCACCGGCACCGTGTCGCTCGGCCTTTCATCGACGGACACACGCAAATTTTCCTTTTCCAATATTTCTTGCGCCGCCTGCGCCGATTTCCCGACGACATTCGGGACGGAAATATCATACGCACTCCAGAAATTTCCGAAACTGAAATACGCCCAGAAGAACGCCACCGCAAAAATCGCCGCCGCGCAAAGTCCGATGGTGCGCGTCGAAACCTGTGACAAAAGCCGGGGCATGAATCGCGGCTCCGTTTCCTTTGTCCGCCGATTTTTCTTTTGATTTTTCACCGGCGCCTGCGTGCCCGTCATATTCGCCTTGGCCGCGCGATACACCGTCCCCGTGAATCCCTGTGCCACTTTGAGCGCGGACAGAAATTCGGAAATGGAGGCATACCGTTTCTCCGGATCGCGACGAAGCGCCGTCATGACCGCTTCTTCCAAAAGCGGCGGAATAGACGGATTGTAGCGCGACGGCGGCGTGATATCCTCTTGGATATGTTTCAATGCGATACTCACCGCCGTATTCCCATGGAATGGAAGCCGGTTCGTCAGCATTTCATACAGCACAATCCCGAGCGAATACATATCCGTCTTCTCCGTGATTGTATCCCCCGCCGCCTGCTCCGGCGACAGATAGTGGACGGATCCCAGCACCGACTCACGTATCGTGATATTCGACGAATTGATAGCGCGCGCGATACCGAAATCCGTCACTTTGACGCTCCCCGACTCCGTCAGCAAAATATTGTGCGGCTTCACATCGCAATGAATGATGCCGTTTTCGTGCGCGTCCTGCAAAGCGCTCCCAATCTCCAGCGCAATCCGAATCGCCGTATCCACCGGAATCTGCTCATGCTCGGCGATGTACTCCTTCAGCGTCTCCCCGGCGACATATTCCATGATGATGTAATACGTGTCCCCATCATGACCGACATCGTAAATCCCGACAATGTGCGGATGCGAAAGTTTCCCCGCCGCTTGCGCCTCATGCCGGAAACGCGCGACAAATTCACGGTCCTCGGCAAATTGACTGTGCAGCACTTTCGCCGCCACCACGCGATCCAGCACCGTATCTCTTGCTTTGTACACATCGGCCATCCCGCCCGAACCGATTTTTTCCAAGAGCCGATAACGATTATCCAGCAATCTATCGACCATATTACCGCTCTTCTCCATTTATACCCTCTCCGTCTTCCGGAAGATAAGAAACCAAAATCGCCGACAAATTGTCACCGGCGCCTTTTTCGTAAACGTCATCCGTCAGAAGTTGGACCGCTTTCCCCAATTCATCGCCCCGACTTCCCGTTTCCGCCAAAACCTTCTGAATAATCTCATCGCCCAAAGGCGTGCTGATCCCGTCCGAACAAAGCAAAATCTTGGAAGGCCCGCCAAAGGAAACGGAACCCGTATCGACGGAAAGCGCCGATTGCAGACCGACGGCACGCGTGACTTCGTTTCGTTTCGGATGATTTCGCATATCCTCTTTTGAAATTTTTCCTGCCTCAAAAAGCTCCATGACAAAGGAATGATCCCGCGTGAGCTGCGTCAGGACGCCGTCCGCCTCCATATAAATTCGACTGTCCCCCACATTGGCAAAAAACATCCAATTCTCAAAAAACGCCGCGACAACGAGCGTCGTCCCCATGCCGTCCAAAAACCTGTCGGCAATTTTCGCCCGCAGTAACGCGCGATTGGCAAAAAGCACCGCCGTCCGAAGCACGTCCTCCGTATACGCCGACGGCGAAAACGTCTTCAAATAATCGGCGACCGTCCGGACCGCAAGCCGACTGGCCGTCCGCCCGCCTTCATAACCGCCCATTCCGTCTGCCAAAATAAAAAACGGCCGATCCTCCGAAAAAATAAAATCCTCATTGACGGTCCGCACGAGCCCAACTTTTGAAACCCCGAAGCTTTCGATCATATCCCCCACCACGTCAAAAAAGTCGGAACCGAAACATAAATTTTCCTTATTATATCATATTGCCATATAAAAAGAACATGCTTAGCCGGCACGCTCTTTCTCTTCTGCTACCCATTTTTAATTTTAGTGCAAATGCTTGAAAAGGCTTGATCGCGGTGAACGATGTTCGTTTCCTTTTGACGTTTCCATTTTTTTATTCAAAATTTGATAAAGCTTGATAGTGCTAAATCGCTTTTGTTTCCTTTCTCACAATCGCCTTTAAACTCAAAAAAGTAAAAGGAATCCAGCCCTTTCAAGCTTTTTCAAGTCCCTTCAAGCTGCGCAAATCATCGCAATTCTCCCATACTGTCTCGCAGATAATCCATGTACTCCAATGCCAGCCCCGCACCAATCGCATTGACGTGCATCGGATTCTCCACTACATACGCCGGGATGCCCGTCCATTTCGTAATCAGCGCGTCCAAGCCCGCCAACAAACTGCCGCCGCCGCAAAGCAAAATCCCGTGATCGCGGATATCGGCCAAAATCGTCGGCGGCGTTTTTTGCAGCACCGTCAAAACCTTTCGGCGCATGACCTCCAGCATCGGCGCAATCGCCGCCGCCACATCCTCGCTCGTCACCGTCACATGAACCGGCAGCCCCGTCGCACGCGAAATGCCAGCGATCTCCGCCAATTCCGGAATCCCGGACACAAAGAACGACGCACCCAGCATTTCCTTTACTCGCTCTGCCACACCGCAGCCGATTTCTACGCGGTACTGATCCCGCACGACGGAAATGATCGCCTGGTCCATCGCCCGCGACGCCTCATGCGCGGAATCTGCGACAATGACACTGTATTTCGACAGTACGGATACATGAAACGAACCGCCGCCCACGTCGCAAATCATCGCGCCCTGGATTCGATCCGTATCGATACCTGTACCCATGATTGCCGCAATCGGCTGCTCAATCAAAACCGTTTTCCGCACATCCAGCTGCACCGCCGCCTCCAAAAGCGCGCGGCGCTGCAGTCCCGTCACCTCCGGCGGCACACAAATCACCAGCCGCAGATGATAAAAAAGACTCCGCATATACGACTCATTCAAGAGCGATTTCAAAAGATACACAGCGGCATCATAATCGATGATATTCGCCCGCTCAATCGGACGAATAATGCGGATGTTTTGCGGTGTGCGCCCTTCCATCAGCGCCGCTTTGGCACCGAATGCAATAAATTCCCCCGTCCGCACCCGCTGTGCCACGACCGACGCCTCACGCGAAATCGATTTCTTTTTCTTCCCATACAAAGTGACATAGGACGTGCCCAAATCGACGCTGACATCCTCCGCCCCGAAAGATCCCAGCCGCTCCAAAAAATTAAAAGCTGGGGATGAAGCGGCGGCCGCAGAATTTCCCTTGCTCATGCGTCCACACGGGAGATATCCGCTCCCAGCCCCTTCAATTTTTCCACCAGATGATTATAGCCGCGATCGATATGATGCAACTCGCCGACCTCCGTCACGCCTCTGGCCGCCAATCCCGCTAAGACAAGGGCCGCGCCCGCACGCAAATCCGTCGCACGCACAAAAGCACCCTGCAAGAACGGCACGCCGCGCACCAACGCCCGCCGCCCCTCAATGGCAATATCCGCACCCATCCGACGCAGCTCATCCACATGCATGAAACGATTTTCAAAAACCGTCTCCGTCACCGCGGCGATTCCGTTTCCCAACGTCATCAGCGCCATAAATTGCGCCTGCATATCCGTCGGAAATCCCGGATACGGCAGCGTCTTGATATCCGTCGAGCGGATTTTACCCGTACCCGTGACCTGCACCCGATCCACATCCACGCACTCAATCGTAACGCCTGCCTCGCGAAGCTTTGCGAAAAGCGGCTTCAAATGCTCCGTCACCACATTATCCACGACAATGTCGCCGCCCGTCATCGCCACGCCCATCATAAACGTCCCCGCTTCGATCCGATCCGGAATCGGCGTGTGAGAAATCCCTTCCAGCATCCGGACGCCGTCGATGCGGACGATATTCGTCCCGGCCCCTTTGATCTTCGCCCCCATTCCGGACAAAAACGTCGCCAAATCGACAATCTCCGGCTCCTCGGCCGCATTCTCAATCACCGTGCGCCCATCGGCCAGAGCGGCTGCCATCATGATATTTTCCGTCGCGCCCACGCTTGGGAAATCCAGATAAATACTCGCACCCGAAAGCCCCTTCGGCGCCCGCGCTTCCACGTAACCCTCCGCGATCTCAATCTCGGCGCCCATCGCTTCAAACGCTTTCAAATGCAAATCAATCGGCCGACTTCCGATCATACAACCGCCCGGAAGCGCAATTCGCGCCCGTCCCATCTTTGCTAAAAGCGGCCCCATGACAAGAAAAGAAGCCCGCATCTTCGACACCAGCTCATACGAAGCTTCCATTCCGCAAAGCCCCGCCGCGTCAAATACAAGATCGCTCCCCTTCTTTTCCACTTTTACGCCCAAAGACGAAAGCACACGACAGATTGTCCGGACATCCTCCAAATCCGGTACATCGCAAATCGTCGCCGGCGTCTCCGGCAACATCGCCGCCACAATAATCGGCAGCACCGCATTTTTCGCTGCCGACACACGAACAACCCCGGAAAGCGGCGTCCCACCCTGTATGACTAATCTTTCCAAGAAACTTCACCCCAAACTTGCACGCAGACGAAACGCTCAACTTTCGCCCTGATATCCGATAAAAACATTACCAATACAGTCAATTTTTTCTTTTATAGAAACACAAATATCATACCACAAAACCAAGATCGACCGCAATCGAAAACATAAAAGGAAATGTGATCCGCTCTCGGTTTTGTTCAGCGCCGCAAAAAAACAAACGTTAAGAAACTCGTCTTCTTTTTTACAGCGTATACGACTCCAAAATTTCAACAAAAAACAAAAGCCGCATTCTCGGCACAATAAAAAATCCCAATCATCATGAAGCTCGGATTGAGATTTTCTGTTATCAAAATTTTTATTTTTCCTTACCTGAATGCCAAAGATAGAACGCCAGCGCCACCACACCGAGAAGCGAGAGCACCGCACCGAAAAGAATAAATGGCGTGAGAACATCACGCTTCCCTATTGTGATTTCTTTCATCTTCGCCGATTCCTTCACCGATTCCGCCCGTTTTTCACGTGCCAGGGCCACACGCGCCACACTCAGAAATGAGAGGACAGAAACAAAAAATCTCAAAATACAAATCAAGTTCGAACAAAAAACTTTAGCATCTTGCATGGCTGTATCCTCCTTTATTTTTTCATAATACGATGAAACGCGCCGCGCCGTCAAGTCGCTGTTTATCCGCCGTCCGTTTACCGTTTACCGTCCGTCATTTCCCACGAATGACAAAAGCCGGACAAATTCAAGCCGCAGCACTCACCTCTATGATTCACAAAAGAAAAGCAAGCACGGTTAACGGTTCACGGACAGCGGTTAGCGGTTTACGGTTTACGGACAACGGACGACGGCTCACGGCCAATGGAAAAATTCCTCCGCTCACCATCATAGCTTGATCCGAATTCCCATCGTTTTTGCCGGTGTAACAAACAGAAAGCCAGCGCCGCCGTCGCAATGCGAGCCGCCGTGAGACTCCACCAAACACCGTCCATGACATTTTCTCCTGCCAAAGACGGCAAGATCAAAAGAAACGCCAACAGCAGAAAGGGCTCCGCATACGCCAGACATTGCGCCGCGTGATTTTGTTTCACAGCGTAGAAAATAGCGGCCGAGACGCGCGCGTAGGCGATGAAAGGAAATGCGACAAGAAAGATTGGCAAAATGGCTTCTCCCCACAGCGCCACATTTTCAGAAACGCCCATCATACGGAAAAGGTCACCCCCGGCCGCCCACAGCAGCGCCGCGCTGCCGAAAGCGGACAGCAGCGCCGTCCCGAAAGCGAGGCGCCGAATTTTAGCAAGCGTTTTACCATCCCGTTTCCCGAAATACAGACTCATGAGCGGCTGACTGCCTTCGCCGATACCTTGGAATATGAAATAAGCCATGCAGGTCACATAGGCGATGACCGCATAGACCGCGACGGCTTCCGCACCGCCGTAATGTGCGCAAAATCCGTTCATGACAGCCAGCGAGACGACGGGCGTCATCGTGATCCCGAAAGGCGCCAGCGCGACACGGCCGATATCTTGCGCCATGTCTCCACAATTCGCTTTCTCTTTAGCGCCGAAAAGGGAAATATGTCGCCAAAAGAAACCGATCCCGAAAACGGCTGCGACGGCCTGTCCCAAGACGGTCGCAAGCGCTGCGCCGGCAATCCCCCAGTCAAAAATCCACACAAAAAGCCAATCAAGGAAAATATTGAAAGAAAAGCCAAGCACCATGATGCCCGTCGCGGGCGCAGAACCGACAATATTCCGGAGCAGAGGAATCATCCCCGTGCCGACGATTTGCAGCCAGCCGCCCAGCGCGATGATACGATTGTACTCCGCGCCGAGCGAAAGAAGCGTGCCACTCGCCCCCATGAGTGCCAAAAGGGGCTCCGCCGTGATATAGACAAAAAAGGAAACGACCAGTCCCAATAAAAGAAGGATTGCCATCGTGAGCCGCGCATACGTTTCTGCCCGATCTTGCGCGCGCCGCCCTTTCTCAATCGCGTAATGCACTGCGCCGCCCATCCCGATTCCGGCGCCGAGCGACGTCAAAACCTCTGATACGGGAAACGCGAAATTGATCGCAGAAAGGCCGATATCGCCCATCCTGTTTCCCACAAAAAAACCGTCCGCAATCGCATAGACGCCGGAAAGCATCAAGGCGAACGCAGCCGGAATGACATATCCGAAAAATCGCGCCGTCATAATCGATTCAGCTCCTCTGCAAACAAAATATTGAAATCGTCCAAAACATTCTTGGCCCGCACCAAATTTTTTTCGCCCAAACGCGCGGCCGCCCGCTCTTCCATGGCAAACAATGCCTCCGTAAACTGCCGGGCATACGCTTCGCCTGCTTCCGTCAGGCGCAACACACGCCGTCGTTTGTCCGCCTCGTCCGTCGAGAGCGTCACATAGCCCAATTCTTTGAGATGACGCACGGCGGCATTCACCGTCTGCTTATTCATCTCGTAATACATGCCGATCTCGCGCTGCGTCGATTCTCCCGTATCCGAAAGCGCATACAAAATCGACAAATCCGGATAGGAAACGCCCCGCATATCAGCGTAACGCCGATACAGCGCCGTTCCCAATGCCATAGACTGATATAAATCCCGCAAAAGCGGCCGCAATTCTCTCATAAAAACCACGCCTCCTCCCGACGCTAAAAGTATATTTCTGTACTATTTGAAACTCATTTTAGTCTATTTTTGTACCATTGTCAAGATAAGGAAACAGGAAAAGCACTTCTGCTACTTTTCGCATTCTTTCCTGTTGCCTCGGCTTAAAAAGCTTGAAATTTCAGTAAATCCTTTTCCCTTCCTTTCCGATTCTTTTCTTTCACTTCGGCTTGAAAAGGCTTGCCATTTCACCGAAACACTTTCACTCCCTTTCCGATTTTTCCCTTCTTCCCGGCTTGAAAAGCTTGCTGTTGCAAATTTTATCTCTTTTTCAAAACAATAAAAAAGGACTTAAAAGGTCAGCATCCATCAAGCCCTTTCAAGCCTTTACCAAGCCTTCCGTCAAGAACGGAAAAAGGCACAAATGCCCGTCACGTTTAACCTTTTCAAGCCTTTTTAAGCCCTTTTTACCATTGTCCGTCGACCGTTTACCGTTTACCGTCCGTCATTTCCCACGAATGAAAAAAAGCCGGACAAATTCAAGCCGCAGCACTCACCTCTATGATTCACAAAAGAAAAGCAAGCACGGTTAACGGTTCACGGATAACGGAACCATACGCCACCTTCCATTCCTTTCTCCAATTCCAAAAGCCGCACCTTCCGCTCCAATCCCCCCGCGTAGCCCGTCAGATTTCCTTTCGCACCGACGACGCGATGACAAGGGACAATCAGCGTGACGGGATTGTGACCGACCGCACCGCCGACCGCTTGGGCCGACATTTTCGCGATGCCTTTTCGTACAGCCATTTGTGCGGCGATCTCCCCGTACGTCATCGTTTCTCCGTACGGAATCGTCAGCAATATAGCCCACACTTCTTTTTGAAACGGCGTCCCGCGCAAGAGAAGCGGCGGCGTAAAATCGGGCCGTTTTCCCGAAAAATAAACAGCAAGCCAGCGCCCCGTTTCCTGAAAAATCGGCAAATCTTTTTCTTCGTGCTCCTTTGCGAGACCGCGCGCAAAAAATGCCTGCCCGTCGAACCACAATCCGACCAAATGCGTCCCGTCGCTTGCCATCGTAATCCCACCGAGCGGCGAGTCTGTGCGCCAAACAAAATCCGTCATATCACTTCTTTTTCTCCGTCCGCGCGCCCGTTTACTCTTGCACGCCATTTGCTTTCTCTTTTAGATCATCCCAAAATACGGTCGCCGCCTCCGTGAAAACCCCCTGCCGTTTCCGCGCCAGCACGTAGCGCACGTCCAAAAACGGAGACAACGAACGAAACGTAAGCGACGCGTCTACGGGATGCGACAAATTGTCTTCCGTCGTCATTAAATAGCCCAGACCGCTTTGGACGAATCGCATCGGATCTCCATTGATGACATTATACGTCGCGACGATATGAAAGCGCTCGATATCCGTCTTGGCCCAATCTGCCATCATGCCCAGGAGCCCGGCCCTTTGATGCAAAATGAGCGGCGCGTCCAAGACATCCTCACTCGTCAGCACCGGCTTCTTCGCCAAATCGGAATGTGCCGGCAAAAGCAATCCCCAATGCGTCGTATCCGGCAACGCGATGCATTGGTATTTCGCCGCATTAACAGGTGCCAGTAAGACCGCAAAAT
The DNA here is from genome assembly GCA_963615055.1 of Lachnospiraceae bacterium. Classification (GTDB taxonomy): domain Bacteria; phylum Bacillota; class Negativicutes; order Veillonellales; family Dialisteraceae; genus UBA1822. The sequence continues at coordinate 11,071 of CAVEFO010000033.1, read as the reverse complement.
CCAGAGTGCCGTGATTGATACGCTCTGCAATATCATCGGCGTCACTGCTGTAAAATCGGAAATGCAACCCCGGATAGCGACGACGAAGATCCGTGAGCGACCGCAAAAGAAAATTTGTCGGATTCCCTCCGATAGCTACCTCCCCTACCGGCTCTCCGCTCTCCTGCTTCAATTCTTGCTCCGTTTTCTCCGAAAGCGCCACGATTTCTTCCGCCCGTTTCCGCAAAAACACGCCGGCCTGCGTCAGCGTCAATTTTCGTTTTCCCCGTAAAAAGAGCGGTTTCCCGATTTCCGCTTCCAAATCCATCAATTGCCGCGACAAAGACGGCTGAGAAATGTGCAAGAGCTCAGAAGCGCGCGTGATATTCTCCGCCTTGGCCACCGCCAAAAAATAGCGCAATACCCGTATGTCCATCTTCGTCCTCCTTTTTAAAAATTATACCATGCAAAACAAACATGATAAAGAATGTTTTATAGATATTGGTTATCCATTCACACAAATGCTATACTGCCGAAAAAGGAGATGAATAGATTTGCACGAAAAACAAAAGACGGATATGTTATCCGGTCCTCTTTGGAAACAAATTCCCCGATTTGCCCTGCCCGTGGCGATTACCGCGATTTTGGAACAATTTTTCAATGCCACCGACATCGCGGTTGTGGGAAACTTGGCCGCTGCCAATCGGATGGAAGCCGTCGCGGCCGTAGGAGCGAACGCGCCCCTGATCGCCCTCTTTATCAATTTCTTCGTCGGCATGACGCTGGGAGCAAATGTAGTGATTGCCCACACCATCGGCGCCGGCCGGGAAAACGACGTCAGCCGCGCCGTCCATACCTCGATCCTCTGGGCGCTTCTTTGTGGCGTGCCAAGCATCTTCGTCGGAGAAACGCTTGCCGCACCGGCGCTGCGTCTCTTGGACGTACCGGAAGACATATTTCCCTTGGCGCTCCTCTACCTTCAGGTCTATTGGCTCGGAATGCCCGCGCTGATCCTGTACAACTTTGCAGCCGCCATTTTCCGAAGCGTCGGGGAAACGAAGACACCGCTTGCCGTGCTGCTTATCTCCGCCGCCTTAAACCTCCTCCTCGATGTATTTCTGGTTAAAGAATCCAATCTTTCCGTGGACGGCGTAGCTGTCGGCACGGTCATCGCGCATACGTTCAGCGCCCTCACGCTTTGCGTCCTTCTGTGCAAAAGCAAGAAATTCATTCGCCTCTCCCCGCGAAAGCTACGAATCGATTTTCAGATATGGCGTCAAATTCTCACCATCGGCATACCGACCGGACTGGCAAGCGCCGTTTTCTCCGTTTCCAATATCGTAATCCAAAATGCCATCAACAGTCTGGGACCCGTCGTCATGGCGGCTTCAGCCATCGCGTTCAATATCGAAATCATCACCTACAATATATTAAATTCCTTTTCGCAAGCCTGCATGACATTTATCGGACAAAATTTCGGCGCGGGAAACTTACGTCGCTGCCGCGCCGTCCTCCGCCTCTGTCTGACGGAAGGCCTAATCTTTTTAGCTATCGCCGGCGGCTTCATTTTATGTTTCGGGAAACCGTGGATCGCCCTTTTTTCCGACTACGACTCCGTCGTCAAAATCGGATACATTCGCCTCTTGCTCGTTCTTTTGTCTCACGTCTTCACACTCCTCTATGAAGTCATGAGCGCCTACCTGCGCGGATTCGGCATCGCGGTCGTCCCGGCTATTTTGACCATGCTGGGCGTCTGCGGCGTCCGAATTGCATGGGTTCATTGGATTTTTCCGCAAAGCCACAATTTTCAGACCCTGATGGCTGCCTTCCCCATCAGCCTATCCGTGACGCTTGTGCTGATTCTCCTCGCGCTCTTATATTATCGCCCGTCAAAACGTTTCCGAAAAACGAGACACCTGCTGTAAAAAAAACGAATTTTTCGCATGCCAAAACGGTGCATCTGCTATCTCTGCACAGATGCACCGTTTTATGTTTTTTATCAAAACTAATTTCGGCGCTTACGAAACCATCTCGCTACGACTCACAGAAAAATTCTACTGCCCTATTTCTTTTTTCTCCGTCCGCGCGCCCGATTTCTTCGCGCCGGGATCCGTCAGCTCCGGGATTGCGCCACCCGCGACCGCCCAGAAATAGATGGCCGCCACGCTCCCGTACGGCGAGAGACGACGGCGATATTTATCAAACAATTTCCGATCAATCGCCCGATGCCGATACACCATCCGCATCCCGCGCTGCACCGCCAAATCGTCATAACTCAAAATGTCCGGCCGCTGCAGACAGAAGAGCAAAATCATCTCCGCCGTCCACACACCGATCCCTTTCAGGGAAACCAGCGCCGCAATCGCCTCCGCGTCTTCCATCTCCGCCACCGCGTCCAAATCGAAAACGCCCGTGTGAATCTTTTCCGAAAACTCTTTGATATACGACGCTTTGCGAAACGTCATCCCCAGCGCTTGCAATATTTCCATATCCGCCGCGCGAATTGTCTCCGGCGTCACGGCACCCAGCGCATCCTGCATCCGCTGCCAAATCGTATGCTGCGCCTTCGACGAAATCTGCTGCCCGATGATATGATGTACCACCGACGAAAACAAATCGACGTCAAGAACCCGATCGATATGCCCGAGGCGCTCGATCACCGCCGAAAGCTGCGCATCCTTTCGTTTCAAAAATTCGACTTCTTTTTCCCCATACGCAAAAAACAAGCGGCTCCCTCCTCAGTTTCCCGTAAAAATACGCAAAAAATTCTCCTCTTCCGCCTTCATTTTTCGAACAAAATCATCATAACTCGTCGCATCCTTCGGAATCCGAAGCCCGTGCTTCACCACGCTGACATCCTCACGCGGCCGCACATTCTCCTCATACGTCGTCCCGCGATTCAAAAAGAGCTCCTCATCCTGCGCCCCGGCCGCCTCCGGATACAGGAAATATCCGGTCTTTGCCTCAAAGCGAAACATATACGCCAGCATCTGCCAAAAATCCCGGCCCGCGATATTTTGAATCGGTTTATACTTCGCATCAGCCATGCACCGCGCCTCTCGATCCCGACCGATGAAATCCGGATACATTTCTCCGCGGCGCCCCGCAAAGAAATATTGCGCGCCCTGCCCGCTTTTGTTGCGCGGATGATAAAACGCCTCTCCGACGAGCCGCCCCATATACTCCTCCCAGAGCCAAGCGCCATCGAAAAGAATCCCATACATCCGCCAATCTCCCTGCCCCATCCGATGCTTTTCGTGCCGCAGAATCAAGAGGCACAACCGCTGCAATTCTCTGTATTCCCGGAAATACGCATGACGGACGCGGTGCTTTTGATTATGCGCGATGATGTTCGTCCGGTCCTGCGGCCGATAATCCGGCGTCGCCTGCGTGACGAAGCGGACCTCCTCCTTTACGGCGCGCAAAACCTGTTTCCCGTAAGATTTTCTTTTAAGAAACTCAATCGTGTGTCGCACCAATTCCGTCAAAAAATTGTCACACGAAAATTCCCTCCGCCGATACGCGATCTGTCCCGTAAACGGCGTGTTTTCCCGGATATGTCGAGGCACATCGAGGATGCCTTCGGCGTGGCCGTCATTTTGATTTTGCGAAATATACGTCTTGAAAATTCCTTTTCGTATCGCCGTCTTGAGAAGCCAAGGAAACAAAAACAGCCAAAAATCGAAGACATGGCTCTCTCTGTCCGCATCCGTTTTCCATTCCGAAAAATGCGGAAATTCCATCACACGTTCCAATAAATAGGGCAGAAAGAAATCGCCCGCTTCGTCAAAACGCGATGCAATCACCAGCCGTTCATCGCCGAGACCCAGCAATCCCATCACATTTCCGGATCGGTACCCTTCCCCCTCGCGATGAAGAATCATCTGATTTTTCGTGAGATCGGTCCTGTCCGTTTCCAAAAACACAAAAAATCCTTCCCGCTCCAGCCGCACCAACGTTTTATCGAGAATTTTCTCCGTCAGACGGGAAATCGGAGCCAATTCATCGTGATTGATAAATGAATTATCCTTAATCCGGACGCTCTTCATCGCCATCCCCTTGCGCACCGTACGCGGCCCCGAACCGTTTCATCATTCCCGCCTCATCGTACATCCCGCGCACATATTCCTGCAAAAGCGGCGCCAAATAATCGCTCCAGAGCTGACCGAAATCAAAATCCAGCGACGGCAATTTCAGGAAATACGCCGGCCCTACCTGATAATTTTGATTCAAATCCTCGACGCGAAGAATTTCCCGGTTCAGCGCTTTCATCCGCTTTTCCGCCTCCGCCCTGTGCGGCCCGAGCGCAGAGAGCATATCGCACCGCGCGTCCGCTGTGAGCTCGATGAAACGAAAACGGCGCCGCATGGCAAAATCAAACGTATCCACCGAACGGTCGATATCATTCATCGTCCCGATGATATACACATTCTCCGGGACGTAAAATTTCTCATCCGGATCGGAATGCATCGCGGCGTACTGCGTCGAGACCGCGCCCGCCTCCCCGCGGTAATCCGGGTCGATTGCAAAGAAAAGCTCTCCCAAAATTTTGGAAATCTCGCCGCGGTTGATCTCGTCAATGATCATCACGTACTGTTTCCGCATTTCCCGCTGCCGTTTCCGTTTGGATATCGCTTTTGCATCCGCTTTCGCCCGAATTGCTTGATAGAGAGAAAAATCGTACGAATAGGCCTGCGTCGCAAATTCCTTGCCGAAAAACATTGTGAGATCTTTGACTTTCCGAAACGTCTGCCCAGACTCAAGCATCTTGCGAATTTCATCCAAATTCAAAGCCAGCTTATCGACGACCTCATTTTTCGGAATGGAAATAAAAATGTGCCGATCATCCACGCTCGTAACGGAAAATTCATTCCCGTTGCTGGTCCGAAACGTGTCCTCGCCGAAAGCGACACCATCAAAGAAATCCGACAGCGCCTCTTGGGCGGAAATTTCCCGTTCCACCGCCTCTTCCGATTTTTGCGCATCATTCCAATTCTTCCGCGCCCGGCTCACAAATGTCTTGAAAATCCCGTCTCGCAATTCAAAGCCCATGCTTCCGTCGTCACGCAAAATCGGCCGCAGCCCTTCCATGAAATCGCAATAATCGTATCCCGGATGAAACTGGACGAATTCGATCTGTTTCTTCTGCTCGTCGCTCAAATCTTCGTACTTCTCGCAAGTCCCGCCGGAAACAATGTCCGCCGCGATTTGTTTCGCCAGATACGACTTCCCGGTGCCGGGCGCTCCCCGCAAAATCAAATTCTTCGACGCCAGCAAACACGCCGAGAACGGATTTCGCCATTCCGTCGCCGCTTCACCCGAATTCTCCTCCGCCTCGCCGCCCGCAGCCTGCTTACCCGGTTTTTCCCGATAAACCAAAACAAACCGATTCCCCGGCGTTCCGAATCGTCTCAGACATTCCTGCACGAAAAGAAGATTCGAGAAGACATTTCTCTTGTAAATAAAAAAGCTTTTGTTTTGGCCGTAATGATACTGTACTTTATCAAAATCCCTTTCGTATTGCCTGCGTTCTTTCAAAATGGCTTTCCACTCTTCGGCACTATCAAAAATCCCACGGATCGGCTCCTCATTCGGACGATATTGACACACGGGAAACGCGTTTCTGGCTTCCTTCGACAACGCCTTGATCGGCTCTTCAAAAAGTTGAAACGCCAGCCGCGCCATCGTCTGATAGCTGATTTTATCCTCCCCGCGTTTCGGCTGAAAGCGAATCTCCTCCCCGCCCGCTTCGCTTTGAAAATACACGTCGAAAGGCTCATACCCGTTTCCCGACGGAATATCATCCGCCCGAAACCGATCATCCGTCGACACCAGACGGTCCGCCGTGATCGTCAATTCATATTGTTTCGTTTCGCTCATCCGCTCCTACCTCCTCCGGCTAAAACTCCCGCCCTGCGACCAAGACGGATACCTCCTTATGACAAATCCTGCAAGAGAGCTTCCGCTTCTGCGCGCGCCGCCGCTTCCCGTGCGGGATCTTCCGCAATCGTCAGCGTCACCGCCGCGCCTTCACGAGCGTTTGGAATCCATTCGCGCGGCACGACGGTTTCCCGGTCTTCTTCGTCCAGCAGAATGACTTTATTTTCTTCGATCCGATCGATGAATGTCTCGATTTCCATGCTCTTCCCCATTTCTTTTTTACCGCTGCTTTTGAATCTGAAAATCGCCGCTGCCCGTCGTCGTCACCGTGACCGTGCCGTCGCGATCCGTGCGGAAAATTTCCACTTTGTTTTTCTCCAGCGTCTTCAATGTCTTCGCGTGCGGATGGCCGTAGCTGTTTCCGGCCGCCAGCGAAATAATGCCGACCTTCGGTGTGACCGCTTTCACGAATGCCGGCGAGGAACTCGTGCGCGAGCCGTGATGACCGACTTTGAGGACATCGCACTTCACATTTCCGCCGTTTTCCAAAATCGTTTTTTCCTCTTCTTTTTCCGCGTCGCCCGTGAACATCATGGCAAAGTTACCGTAGACGAGCCTGCCCGCGACGGAATTATTGTTAAGATCCGCTTCACCCCGCTCGTTTTTCAGGACTTTAACCGGCGCGAGCACTTCAAAAACGACGCCGTCGAAAAGAGGAATCGTGTCCCCCGCGCCCACTTTGTGATAGCGAATGTTTTTCGCCTTGATATTTTTGAGATACGTGCGGTATGTGTTCGTGGTCGTCGGGATGCCGTCGTCGTAAATCTCTTCAATTTCCGCCGTTTGAAACACCGCGAGCATTCCTCCGATATGATCGACGTGCGGATGTGTCACGATGACTTTTGATAAAGCGGAAACGCCGTATTGCCTCAGATATTCCTTCATTTGCGGACGATGATCGACGTCGCCGCTGTCAATCAGCGCCCATTTCCCGTCTTTGGAAATCAGCGTCGCGTCGCCCTGCCCGATGTCCAAGACGTGAATCACAAGCTCTCCGCCGCTACCGCCGGTTTCTCCCGCCGCTTTCGTTTCCTCGCCGCAGCCGACAAGCCCCATCGCCGCTGCCGCCACTAAAAATCCGGCCGCAAGCCGCCTCCAGAACGATTTCATGCTTTACTCCTTTTCTATCAGTGCCCACGCCTCAGGGATTTTTCGCGCCACATCGCCGGCCGTGAATCCGATCGGCGTCTCTTTCGCCAACAAATCAGCTGCCAGCCCGTGCAAGTACACGGCGGCGTCCACGGTGTCCTCCGGCGTCGGATTTCGCTTTTTTGTCTCTCCGATCAGCGCCGCGATGACGCCGGAAAGCGTGTCGCCCATGCCGCCCGTCGCCATGCCCGGATTGCCGGTACTGTTTACAAACGCAGTCCCAATGCAATCAGCCGTCACGGTCGGCGCACCTTTCAGAACGACCGTCGTCTTTGTTGTTTTTGCATAATTTGCCACAACATCGATCCGCGCCGCCTCTGTTTCTTCCGCAGACAAGCCGGTGAGACGCGAAAATTCTCCCACGTGCGGCGTCAGGACAAATTTCCCCGGAAGCTGCGCCAAATCCATCTTTCTCACCGCGACCGCATAGAGCGCATCCGCATCGAGGACCATCGGCTTCGCGAGCTTTTGCAAAATCTTCTCGACGAAGTCCTGCGTGCCTTCCGCCCGCGAAAGACCCGGCCCCATCACGACGACGTCATACGCTTCGGTCGCCGCGAGCACCGTTTCTACATCCGCCGCCGAAAATGCATCGCCGTCCGCTACGCCGCGCACCATCACTTCCGGAATGCGCCCGGCCAAAGAACGCGCCACCGATTTCGTCGTCAGAAGCTCGACTTTTCCGGCGCCCGCATACAGTGCGCCCTGCGCGGCCAACAGTCCCGCGCCCGCCATATTCGCCGAGCCCGCAATGATGCCGACGAATCCATTTTCCCCTTTGTGGGAACGCCGATCCCGCTTCGGTAAATTGGCTACCGCCCGTTTCCTATCGACATAGAAAACCGGCCTCTTCCGCCCTCTTCTTTCCGGAATTCCGATATCCGCGACCACGACATCTCCGCAATGCTCAGCCGCCGGAGAAAGTACATGCGCCCGCTTCATCGCACCGAGTGCGACCGTCACGTCCGCTTTCACCGCCACGCTCGGAATCTCACCTGTATCTGCCGCGACGCCGCTCGGCACATCAATGGCTACCCGAAGTCCATGAGCCGAATTCATCATCTTGATGAGATTTCCTTTCTCTTCGGCGACCGCTCCCGAAAGTCCCGTCCCAATCAATGCGTCCACGATGACATCGGCGCAAAAAACGGACGGCAAGACATCCGCCGCTTTCCGGAAAGTACTCGCGTTTACCCCCGACAGCGGCAATGTTTGAAAATAAATGGCCGACGCGCCTTTCAGCCGCTCCGGATTCCCCAGCAGAAGCACCTCGGTATGCACCCCCGCATTGCGTAAAAAACGAGCGCACACAAAACCGTCACCGCCATTATTTCCCATCCCGCATACAACGACCGCCTTGCCGATTTTTTTCTTCATACGCAACAAAATTTCTCCGGCCACCGCCATACCGGCCGTCTCCATGAGCGTCTCCTCCGAAAGTCCGATGTACTCTTCCGCAAAAGTCTCCCACCGTTTCATGTCGCTGACCGTTAAAATCTGCATACTACCCTCCCATGACCACGACCGCCGCCGCCATGCCTTTTTCATGGGTCAGCGACAAAGAAATATCCGTCACGCCGCGCGCCGCCACTCTTTCCGAAAGCGCTCCCGTCAAAACGAGCCGCGGCACACCACCGCTATCAAAAGAAACGGAAGCGTCCCTCCAAGAAACGCCGCCGGTAAATCCGCATCCCAAAGCCTTCACCGCCGCCTCTCTGGCCGCCCAACACGCCGCAAGCGACACCGCCGCCCCGCGCCCCCGTTTTTGGGCATGCGAAAGCTCTTCCTCCGTGAAAATACGGGGAAGATACTGTGGAAACTTTTCGGAAATCCGCGCGATGCGGGCGATTTCACATAAATCAATACCGACAAGAAGCATGAGTCCTCCGTGTTCCGTCTTCCGTTAACCGTTGACCGGGTGTCACATCGAGATGAAAGCTTGCGCAGGCTTGATGGTTGCGGTGCTATCCTTTGCGGCGATGAACTTTTAGAAAAATTCGCGCGGAGCGCTTCCGCTTTCAATAACTGCTCACTACTAATTTCTAACTTCTAACTGTTTTACCCCGGAACAGCGGCACACTCATTTTATAAACAATTCGTCAGAATGTTGCGAGCTGCCAGAGCAGAAGACCTCCGACAAGGGGAATCGCCATGAAAAGCAGCGTCACGCCGAGGCAGCCCTTTTCGGGATTGTCGGCGATCCAGCGGTCGGCGATGTGCTTCATTGCTTTGTACTCCGCCAGCATCGCACGGTAAATGCGCCAGAGCTCGCGGCAATCCGCTTCCGTCATTTTCGTCGTCGCCGCCGATTTCTCTTTTTCCGCCGCCGCGCGCAACGCTTCCTCATTTTGCGCCGCTTCCTCCGCCGCGTCCGCTTCTTCGGCCCGTGCCATGAGCTCTTTCAAAGACAACTCTTCGTCCTCGACCGCCGGCGCCATTTCCTCTGCCGTTTCCTCATCCGTTTCCGCTGCCTTCTCCGCTTCGTCCACCGCGGCCAAGAGCGCCGCTTTCAGCTGGTCCATGTACATATCATATTCGGAAATAGCCGCATTCCACACATTTCGCTCAATCTTGCGGCGATAATCGTACATCGTCCCGGACGTCGCCTGCTGAAAAATATAACCCGTCCGATCAAGCTTGATAAAAATCGGGCCCACATCTTTTTTTCCGCGGAAACGAACGCGCCCTTCCTTCACCAAGACCGTAAACGCTTCCAAATGCTCCAGCAGCTCGCCCACCGGCCCCGACGTCATCTTTTTAAGCATAATTCCTCCTACAAAACCGTTTCATCAAAAATATTTTCTTCATTATAAAGTATTTTCCAAAATAAAAAAAGAAACGGCAAGCAAAACAATCGTGACTTCTCGCCGAGCTTTGGAAATTCAGACAGCAAATTTTTTTGACAAAGCGATAGGCGTCTGCTATAATATTCTTCGTTATCGGGGCATAGCGCAGTTTGGTAGCGCACTTGGTTCGGGACCAAGGGGTCGCAGGTTCAAATCCTGCTGCTCCGACCACTATGCGGGTGTAGCTCAATGGTAGAGCGCCAGCCTTCCAAGCTGGTTACGAGGGTTCGATTCCCTTCACCCGCTCCAAAAGACAGCCGGCGGGCTGTTTTTTTGTGTTTCTTCCAAAGAAACCGGATTTTCTTTCCCGCTGCCGCAAAAGACATATCGGCCCGCCGTGAAAAAACTTTCAAATTTCTTGCCAGAAACAGAAAAGCGTGATAGAATACTCTGGTATGAATGACAAAAAGACGGGAGGTGAAACCATTGCCGCAGATTAAATCCAATATCAAAACGATGAAAAAAGATGCAGCGAAGCATGCAGTCAATTCTGCCACGAAATCCAAAATCCACACCGCTGTGAAGAAGGCTGTCGCCGCTGCCAATACCGATGCGAAAGACGAAGCTCTTCGCGCCGCACAGAGCGTGATCGACACCGCTGCTCAGAAAGGTGTTCTCCATAAGAATACCGCTGCTCGTAAGAAATCCCGTCTGAATGCACGTGTCAATGCCGCGATCGCTGCCGAAAAGGCCGCAGAACGCAAGGCGGAAGCCGAAGCTGCCAAAGAAGCGAAGAAAGAAGCTTACAAGGAACAGCTCGAAGAACAGCAGGAAGAAAAAGCATAATCATTTTTTATGCAAAGCAAAACGACCACTCGGAAACAAATTCCGGTGGTCGTTTTTTCGTGGAGATAAAAAAGATAAACTATTTTTAAGCGCACTCTTTTTTACAAATCGGCAAAGTGCTGTTGATATCTGACTCTATGTTTATCAATCATTTCGGGCACAAAGATCCGTGCCCCATAGCGCGGCCCTTGTTGATGGCGGCCTTTTATAAATTTAAGGGCCGCTGTTTCCGATTTTTGGTGAGTAGCAAAGCGACGCGCAAGGAGACCCGCCTGTGCAAAATTCGCCGGTGCCGCGCCCCTGAAGAAGCGGCAGATGGAGGGGGTGAAAGTTAGCAGTGAGTAGTGAGCAGTTAGCAGTTTCTCCGTCAT
>CAVEFO010000032.1:0-22741 GCA_963615055.1 Lachnospiraceae bacterium | reverse complement strand
TCCCACAGCCCTTTTGTTATAAAAAATTGTCGCGAAGTGGGCTGACTGGTGGCCGTCTTCGGCGGCATTTTATATCGCGCGAAGCGCACACCGCTTTTTTATAGCTAACAGCTGACAACTAATAATTATTTTGCGCCTGCCGCAAAAAGCAAAGCAAAGACGAAGCTTGGCTCCTCATTTCTATTTTTCAAAAACATACAGCAATATTGCCGCAAAAGCGAAAGCCGAAAAAGTTTTGCTTCCGCTTTTTCCTAATAGCTAACAGCTAACAACTAACAACCATCTTGCGCCTGCTGCAAAAAGCAAATCATATATTAAGCTTGGCCCCTCATTTTCGCACTTTCCCTCTTGACATGACTTTTATTTCTTGATACTTTATACGAAGAGATAATGAAGAAAATTTGGAGAGTCAAACAATGAGAACAAATTTATCATAGAGGGGGGGGCGATTTTCGAGAATGCTTGCCGGATTTGGGGATTTATTTTTTAGCGCCGACGGGGCGCGGAAAGAGAGGCGGGACATGAAGAAACAAATGTGGTTGGCACGGGTCGCGGTGGCTTCTTTGGTGCTGGGTATGGCGGGCGTGGGATCCTTGCAGGCGGCGGAGGATTATACGTTGGACGATGGTAAGCAGAAAGATATTTACAATCAAGAAATAAAGACACTCTGCGTGAAAAATGGCTCGAAGTTGTACGCTGAAAATGTAAAGGTGACGGGCGATGTCTATGTGATGGGTAGTGCGAGTGCTATCCGTTTTGTAAATGGTGATATCTCCGGGGACAGCTTGTATGTGGGGCCGGAATTGGTAGAGGGGGTTCCGAAACCGGACGGGAGTTTTGCGCGTATAGTGTTCGACCAAGGGACGACTTTCGTGAAAATATTGTGGGGATATGGAACACACGACACCGATATAGGTGATGATTATACATTCTACATGAAGACTAATCATACATTCCGGGCAGATACGGTGAAATTGGAGGGAAGAGGGAAAGGGTTGGTTGGCGATAGCTCGTTTACGGCGGGCAACGTCACATTGTCCGGAGCGTCCCAATTGAGTTTTATTACCGGAGCTACAGCGAATGTAACCGAGACTATGGAAGTGGACGAGGGTAGTACTTTGCACATGATTTCAGCAAAGAACGCCGCATCGCTGACGGTGCAAAATTTGACGGTAAAGGACAGCTATCTTAATATATATGGGGGTCCGACTCTTACTGTAAAGGGAGAGATGACATTAGATGGCAGTAATTTAAAGACCATTTATTATAATGCTTATAATGTTGACTTTGGATCGCCCTCCTTGACGGCGCAAAAGCTGACAACTAGAAATGAAAGTTTGATTTCACTTGAAAACCAAGGGACGATGCAGGTCGGAACATTGGTTTCAGATGGTGGGGTTACGAGAATCGAAGGAGATGGTACGCTGACTGTCGAGGAAGCGATATTAAGTCCGACTTCATTTCAATTGGGATCTGAGTCAGATGAGTCAGATCCGAGCAGCATAAAAATGACTACGAAAAAATTGTCTTTGCAGAGCGGTGAGCTTAGCATTTATCGTGGCGCCTCCTATGAGATGCAGGGCGAGGAAAATGTATTTGGCGAGGGTGCGAAGATTTCCGTTCAGAATGGCGGTACCTTTTCTATGGCCGATGGCGCAGCCATTCATGCGGAGGTTGATGAGAATAACGCACTGAAGACGATTATCGAAGCGGATGGGAACAGTACGGCGGATGTCAGTAAGGGGACGCTGTATGTGTCCAATGCGAAGAAAGACGGTACGGCTTATGACATTTCTGCTGCCGTCAGGCAGAGAGACCCAGCGAAAGAAAATGATTTTGCTAAGGTGTATGGTACGAGCCGTCGTGTCAAGGGGACAAAAAATGAAACGGGTGAATGGACATTTGCTTCCAATATTTCGGAAATAGCCAAAGATTCGGCAATTCCGGATGTTTTGACGGCGGCGGATTCCGCGTCGGGCGCGTTTACGGATTTCATCGATAAAGCGTTTGGAGCCGGGATGACGGATGCTGAGGGGCTCAATGCGGTCGAGCATAAGGTATCGATGGCCGGGATGCTTGGCGTGACGCATGGGACGTACAGTTTCGCGGAGGATATGAGCGGGCTTATCGCGGATCATGCCGGGAAGGAGCGCGGCATCTGGGCGACGTATGTGCATCGGGATCGGAATGTCGACGGTTTTTCCGCCGTCGGGCGCAAGGCGAAGTATGATATGAAATACAACGGCATTTTGCTCGGCGGTGATTTCCGGACGAGAGAAAATGCGCGCACCGGGCTCGCTTTCATGTATGCGGACGGCAGCCACACGGGAAAGGACGGCGTTTCCGGCAAAGCGGATACGAAATACTACGGGCTTGACGTCTACCATCATTTCCAAGCGGGCGGCGTTTCCTACAAGGCCGATATCGGCTACATCAAGGGTGACTACGATCTGGAGCGGACGCAGCTGGGGATGACGGTCAAAGGCGATGTGGGCGGAAATGCGTTCTTCGCCGGGATTCGCGCGGAAAAGGATTTCGCGTGCGGCACCGGGAAGGTCACCCCGTATGCGGGCCTTCGCTACTATCGCGTCCACACGGGTGACTTCACCGACAGTTTCAACGTGAAGCATGAGACGAACACGGTCAATATTTGGAGCTTGCCGGTCGGTGCCATTTTCCGTCATGAGTCGAAGAACGGAGCCTGGACGGTCTCCCCGGTCGCCGAGCTCGGCTATCGTTTCATTCTCGGCGGGAAAGATACGAATGAAACGATGCATTATAACACTGCTGCCAACAGCTACAGGATCGACGTCGCGGAAAATTCGTTCTTGGCACGCTTGGGGATCGAAGCCGAGAGCCCGGCGTGGAGTCTGGGCGGCGGCTATCGCTATCAAAAAGGCAGCAACAGCCGCGCGAATGAATGGTATCTGCAGGTGGGATATCGGTTCTGACGGATTGCTGAAATGAAAATCGGATGATTGAAATGAAAACGCCGCGGAGGTTTTGTTTCCTCTTGCGGCGTTTTTTGTGTGGGCTGCGTGCTTGGCTTTTATTGTCAGGCGCAAGATAGTTGCTAGTTATTAGTTGTTAGTTGTTAGCTTTAAGTGGTGTCAGCCGGCGACAATTTCATAAATGCGGCCGACGGCCGCCTCCGCTTTAGCCTTCTTTTGAAAGAAGGTGCCCCGCAGGGGCGGAAGATAGAATGGGCCGCAGGCCCATAATTTCTTGCGAGAGCAAAGAATCGGATTGGGTCGAAAAATCATTCTAATGCAGGATAGTGCTGCGTTTATGCCTTTTCGAGGTATTCTACATTCCGTCGCTTCGTGACACAGGCAACCGTCCACCGGAAGGTCACCTTCAAAAGAGGGCCTGACTTGTGGCCGCTTTTGATGAAAAGCTTTTTCTTTGACATAGTGCCGTCTATCTCCCGGCCCTCCGGGCCACCCTCTTTCAAAAGAGGGCTTGACTTGTGGCCGCCTTCGGCGGCATTTTATATCGCGCGAAGCGCGCACCGCTTTTTTCTAATAGCTAACAACTAACAACTATCTTGCGTCTGCCGCAAAAAGAAAAGCAAAGATGAAGCGTGGCTTCTCACCTCTATCAGCAGAAAGTTTTCAGCGCAAATGCCACACAAAGCAAATGAAAAATACGGTTGGCCCCTCATTTCTGTTTTTCAAAAACATTCAGCAACATTGCCGCAAAAGCGAAAGGCGAAAAAGTTTTGCTTCTAATAGCTAACAGCTGACAGCTAACAACTATCTTGCGCCTGCCGCAAAAAGAAAAGCAAAGATGAAGCGTGTTATAATAGAGGAAATTTTTGATGACGAATGACAGGGAAAGGCCAAGTTTTGGAGGGAAAGCGAGGCTCTTATGGCGGAAAAGCGGGGGCGTGCACCGATTCACAGTTCGGCGGCGGAATATTTGACGTTTGCGGCGGCGTCCGGCGGGAGTGACGCTCGTTTTGCCCTGCGGTATGAGGATGAGAATATTTGGCTGACGCAAAAGATGATGGCGGCGCTGTATGATGTCGGATTGCCTACTATCAATGCGCACGTCAAAAAAATCTATGATGACGGCGAATTGACGGAGGAAGCAACTATTCGAAAATTTCAAATAGTTCAAATGGAGGGAGAACGCCGGGTTCGTCGGGAGGTCGTTCATTATAATTTGCAGCTCATCATTGCGGTGGGTTTCAAGGTCAATAATCCCAGAGCCGTGCAGTTTCGTAAATGGGCGGGACAAATCGTCAAGGATCATACGATTCAGGGCTGGACGATGGATGTGGAGCGCTTAAAAAAGGGGCATATGTTCACGGATGCGTATTTCGAGCGGCAATTGCAGCTCGTCCGTGAGATCCGTCTGTCGGAGCGAAAGTTTTATCAAAAAATTACGGATTTGTATGCGACGGCTTTTGATTATGACAAAGACGCGGCGACGACGCGCCTGTTTTTCCGGACGGTGCAAAATAAGATGCATTTCGCCGTCCATCGCCACACGGCGGCTGAATTGATTGCGGAGCGTGCGGATGCGACGAAGGAGCATATGGGTCTTACGACGTGGGAGAATGCGCCGGATGGGAAAATTTTGAAGGCGGATGTGACGATAGCTAAGAATTATTTGAATGAAGAGGAAATGGATTATATGGAGCGAATCGTATCGCTCTATCTGGATTATGCGGAGCTGCAGGCGAAGCGGAAGATTCCGATGAGTATGGAGGATTGGGCGAAGCGGCTGGACGGTTTCCTGGAATTTAACGGAAATGAAATTTTGACGGGTCCCGGAAAGGTCAGCGCTGAAGAGGCGAAGCTTCACGCGGAGACGGAATATGAGAAATACAGAATCTTGCAGGATCGCTTGTACGAGAGTGATTTTGACCGTTTCTTGCTCTTGGAGGAAACGCTTAATCGGCGGGACGAGGGATGATTTCGGAAATAATGAGAGGGCGGCCGAGCGGTCGCTTTTTTGTTTGCAAAGGGAAAGTGCGGAGGAGGTGTCGCTTGCTTTTGGCATTCTTTTTGCGGCTCCCGCGCTTTATGTAGGTCGGGACAAAATGGCTTGCGGCTGATGGGGGCGATATTTCCCGTGGTCTTGAGAGTGATGGAAACGGATGGGGAATCGGCGTTTTCGGCGGAATGTATGATATAATAAATCGAATTTTTGTCAGTCGTTTTGAAAAATTTCGGATAGTGGGAAATTTTTGGAGGATATAGAGATGGAAGAGCAGGAAATTTTGATGTTGCCGCTGGTAGCGATGCGGGATGTCGTGGTTTACCCGCAGATGAATGTGAATTTTGAGATTGGCCGCGCGGAATCGGTGGCGGCGGTGCGGCGGGCGTCGGACGGGGATGGTTTCTTTGTGTCGGTTTTGCAAAAGGATCCGGAAACGGAGCATCCCGGCGCGGAGGAGCTGTATACGGTCGGGACGGTGCTCAAATTGTCGAAATTGTCGCCGCTGCCGGGCGGGCACATTCGTGTCTTGGCGGAGGGGGTGTCCCGCGCCGAAATCCGGTCGGTGGAAAAGCGCGAGGGGATGCTGTGGGCGTCTGTTTCCAAAGTGGCCGAGACTTGCGGGGATGGGGTGCAGGCCGAGGCGTATCGTCGCGCGATTTTGGATCAGTATTTCAAATGGATGGAATCGGCGAAGAAAATGATTCCGGAAGAAGCGGCGGCGCAGCTCCGTGCCATCGAAGATGCCGGACAGGTAGCGGATTTTGTCGCCGCGCAGCTTCCGTTTTCACCGACGGAACGGCAGCGTATTTTGGAAATGTTTGACATTCCAAAGCGGCTGGATCGCGTGAAGACGTTGACGGATATGGCGGTCGAAATCACGGAAATCGAGACGAAGCTGGACGGAGAGGCGCGAAAACATATGTCCGAGGAGCAGCGGAAATATTTCCTGCGTTCCAAAATGCATTCCATTCGTGAAGAGCTCGGGGAAGATGACACGGAGGAAGAAATCGAGGAGTATCGCGAGAAGTTGGAAAAGGCCGGGCTGCCGCAGGAAATTTTTGAGAAGGCGGCCAAAGAGGTGTCCCGCCTGGATGCGATGGGGCCGGGGATCGCCGAGGCCAATGTGATTCGGACGTATTTGGATTGGATTCTCGATTTGCCGTGGAATGAGGAGACGGAGGACAATCTGGATTTGCATCGCGCAAAGAAGATGCTCGATGAGGATCATTTCGGTCTGGAAAAGGTCAAGGATCGGATTTTGGAGTATTTGGCTGTCAAAATTTTGGCGCCGAATGCCAAAGGAAATATTTTGTGTTTTGTGGGGCCGCCCGGTGTCGGGAAGACGAGTCTGGCGAAGTCCATTGCGCGGGCGATGGGGCGGCAATTTGTGCGGATTTCTTTGGGCGGTATCACGGATGAAGCCGAGATTCGCGGACATCGTCGGACGTATGTCGGCGCGATGCCGGGGCGTTTCATTTCGGCGATGTCGCAGGCTAAATCGATGAATCCTGTCATTTTGCTCGATGAAATCGATAAGGTGGGCGCCGATTTTCGCGGCGATCCCGCATCGGCGCTTTTGGAGGCGCTGGATCCGGAGCAGAATAAGATGTTCACGGACAATTACATGGATATGCCGTTTGATTTATCGCAGGTGTTTTTCATCTGCACGGCCAATACGGCGCAGACGATCCCCGCGCCGCTCATGGATCGCATGGAGCTCATCTCTCTTTCGGGGTATACGGAGGAAGAGAAATTGGAGATTGCGCGCCGGTATCTTGTCCCGCGTGAACGGGAGAAGAATGGACTTTCCGGCGATGTACTCCGTTTCCCGAAAGCTCTTTTACAAATTTTGATTCGGAATTACACGCGGGAGGCGGGTGTCCGCGAGCTGGAGCGCACGATTGGGAATCTTTGCCGAAAAACGGCCAGGCAGGTCGTCATGCGCGAAGAGGGCGTGCCGGCACTGTCGGCCAAGACGGTGGAGGCCTATTTGGGGCCGTATAAATTCATCCGCTCGGCTGATTTGCACGAAAGTGCCGTGGGGCGCGTGAATGGTCTGGCGTGGACGGCTGTCGGCGGCGAGGTGCTGGATGTGGAAGCGGTCGCGCTGAAGGGAAGCGGGAAACTGGAGCTCACGGGGCAGCTGGGCGACGTAATGAAAGAATCGGCGCAAGCGGCATACACGTACATCCGCAGCCGCGCGGAGACCTTGGGGCTCTCCGATCATTTCTATGAAAAAGAGGACATTCACATTCATTTGCCAGAAGGCGCCATTCCGAAAGACGGGCCGTCGGCGGGAATCACGATGGCGACGGCGATGGCTTCGGCTTTTACGGGACGGAAAGTGCGGTCGGACTATGCCATGACGGGCGAAATCAATTTGTCGGGCGAAGTCCTTCCCATCGGAGGGCTGAAAGAAAAATCGCTGGCAGCGGCGCAGCTGGGGATTGAAAATATTTTGATTCCGGTCAAGAATGTGCGCGATTTGGAAGAAATCCCGAAAAGTGTCCGCGATACCGTGCGTTTCATTCCCGTCAAGCATATGGATGATGTCTTGGCACAAGTATTGGAGGATGGAGATGGCAGAAATTAAAGATCTCGGCGCGTTTCATATCGTGTCGTCCGCCTATGTGTGCTCGGCGGTGAATCGCAGTCAATATCCGAAAGAAGAGCGGCCGGAGATTGCTTTCATCGGGCGCTCCAATGTGGGGAAATCGTCGCTCATCAATTCTCTTTGCGGCAAGAGACGTCTGGCGCTCGTCAGCAAGGAACCTGGGAAAACGCGCACCATCAATTATTTCGCCATTCAGTCGCGGCAGAAAAAAGAAGATGGGGAAGAAATGCGGAAGGATTGGTATCTCGTCGACTTGCCGGGGTACGGATTTGCGAAAGCGACGCAGAAGAGCAAAGATTTGTGGTCGGATTTCATTGCGGATTATTTGAAGAAATCTCCCGCGCTTCGGCTGATTTGTCTTTTGGTAGACTTGCGGCATCCGGGGCTTGCAATTGATGAAGAAGCGTTTTCCTGGATTCAAGCGATGCATCGCTCTGTGCAGATCATTGGGACGAAAGCGGATAAGCTCGGCTCGTCCGATACGATGAAAAATGCGGCGGCGCTCAAAAAAATATTTCCCACGGAGCGCGCACCGATTGTGTATTCTTCTTTGAATGGGAAAGGGCGGGAGGCGTTGCTTTCCGTGGTAGAGGAGACGATTTGAGATGCTTGATAAAAAGAAATGGTGTCTTTGGGGGTTGGTTTCCCTGTTGGCGGTGCCGGCCGTGTCAATGCCGACGGTCTCGGCGTACAATGTGATGGCGCCGAATTCGTTTGATGAAGCGGACACGAGGACGCGCGAATACAAAGCGGTCGTCAGGATGGTAAAAGAAGGAAAAGCGCCAAATTACACATATGACGATATGAAAGTGCGCGGTCGTATCACGCGCTATGAGCTCACGACGTTTATCATCGATTTGCTCGACAACGGAAAAAATCTGGATGCGCAGGACAAGGAAGATTTGGAAAAGATCAAAAAAGAGTATGAGCGGGAGCTCGATGCGCACGGATGGAAACCGAAACGGGCAAGACGGGAGCCGATTCTTACGATTGACGGAGACGTCCGCCTGCGTCGGCAGAGTGACGGCGATACGGATGCGCGCGCCCGTGTGGGGGCGACGGTAAAAGTCGCCGATCAGACGATGATTCGGGCGGAAAAGAGCGTGCCGCAAGAAAAATAAAAATCGGGAAAGAAGCGGAAGATGTTCGCGTGCGGGCATCTTCTTTTTGCTGAAATACGGCGTCGGGTTTGCGCTGTTTCTTGACTTGACGTGCTATAATAAATCCAATCTATTTTTTGTATTTCATTAAGGGGGAATGGATTGTGAAAACAAGTTTGAAATGGGCTGCGGCTGCGGCGGCCGGCGTCTTTGCGCTCGGTTTCTTGACGGCTTGCGGCGGCGGCGACAAAAAAGAAGCGGCGGCTAAGCCGGCGGAAGGAAAAGAAGTCACGCTGAAGGTGGGCGCGTCTCCCGTGCCGCATGCGGAAATCTTGAATGCCGTGAAAGACAATCTCAAGAAAGACGGCGTGAATCTGGAAATCGTGGAATTCACCGATTACGTGCAGCCGAATTTGGCGCTGGCCGAAAAAGAATTGGATGTGAATTATTTCCAGCATAAGCCGTATCTTGATCAGTTCTGCAAAGATCGCAATCTGAAACTGGTTTCCGTGGCCAATATTCACTTGGAACCGATGGCTGTCTACTCTTCGAAGTACAAACAGATCAGCGAGGTCCCGGAAGGCGCTCATGTCGCGATTCCGAATGATCCGACGAATGGCGGTCGCGCGCTTCTCGTCCTCCAGTCTGCCGGTCTGATTAAGCTCCGTGACGGCGCTCCGATTACCGCGACGCCGCAGGATATCGTGGAAAATGCGAAGAATCTGCAGTTCTCCGAATTGGAAGCGCCGCAGTTGCCGCGGTCCTTGGAAGATGCCGACATCTCTGTCATCAACATGAATTTCGCGTTGGAAGCGAAGCTCGATCCGACGCAAGCCATTTTCACGGAAGGCAAGGATTCCCCGTATGCGAATATCGTCGTTGTGCGGGAAGGCGATGAGAACCGTCCGGAAATCCAGAAGCTTGTGAAAGCGCTCCAGAGCGAGACGGTCAAGAAATTCTTGGACGAAAAATACAAAGGCGCGATTGTCCCGAGTTTCTAATTTGAAAAATGAAAAGCCGATTGGCCCTTGAGGTCAGTCGGTTTTTTGTTTGCCCCAAATCGGTGCTTTTCGCATTTCGGGATTTCATATATAATACGGAAGAAATAAAATTTCCGTCGTGGGAGGTTGGCATCAAAATGGCAGAGAAGAGAAACGCATGGGATACGCGAAATATCATTGTGTATCTGCTGTGCGCGGCCGTATTCATCGCGCCGATTCACGATATGCTTTTTTATGTGCCCCTTTTGGGAGCGGTCGTCCTTTCGACGTATCGTATCGTTCGCTTTGGAAATGAATGGCGCTGCGGCTCTCTTTGGCGTCCGGGGCTGCTCTTCTTGGTTTGCTCTCTCATCTCGACGCATTTTGCCATCGATTGGCGTTTTTCTCTTTTTAATTGGTGCTTTTTGCCGCTGATGTATGCCGTGCTGTATGTCTTGCTCGTTTCGTATATGGAAACGGAGGAAGACCGGCGCGGCTTTTTGCGTGGGCTGTTTCTGTCGTTTCTGTGCGTGCTCTTCTACGGCATTTTTCAATTTTTGGATATGTCGGATATGGCCGGCGAGGCAGCGGCGCAGGGATGGATTGATGCGAAACGGTTTCCGCTTTTGTATCGCCGCATGTATTCTTCGCTGGGAAATCCGAATCTTTACGCCGGGTATCTCTTGGTCGCGCTTGGGATGATGACGCCGTTTTTCCTTTTTACGAAACGGCGCATTGTGCGTGTCGGGCTCGGCCTTTTCGGGTTGGCGGCCGTGCTCTGCCTGCTTTTGACATATTCGCGCGGCGCGTGGGTGGCTTTCTTTGCGATGCTGGCCATGCTCGCTACGCTGTATGACAAAAGGATTTGGCTGATTTTTTTGGCGGTGCCCGTGATTTTGTTTTTATATCAAGGGCAGCTCACGGAGCGTTTCCTGTCCATTTTTTCCGGCGAAGATACATCGACGGCGCTTCGTTTTGCGCTTTGGGAAGTGACGGTCGCGATGATTCAGGAGCATTTGCTTACCGGCATCGGGTGGGGCATTTACTTTGCGACGTATCCTTGGTACAATTTTTATATCCAAGATCCCACGGTGCTCATTTATCATGCGCACAATATGTATTTGTCCGTCACGGCGGAAGTCGGGATTCCCGGCGCAATCGGATTTTTCTGGTTTTATTTCGGTCACGCAGTCTTGGCGTTTCGCCTGTATCGGGCATCCGGCGAGCCGTTTTCGCGGGCGGTGGGTCTCGGCCTGTTTCTGGGAATCGTCGGTCTTTCCGTGTACGGTCTCGGCGATCACGTCCTCTTCAGCCGCGCGCTGTCGCTTGTGTTTTGGAGCCTGTGCGCATTGGGGATGGCCTGCTTTATATATGAAAAGAAAGGAAACGGAGGCTTTGCGAGTTGCGTTTCCGTCAATCGGAAGAGCGGGGATGCGAAAAAGTAGCATGCTATGGAAATATTCGCGAGGTTTTTCATTTGTCAATATGGAATTGAAAGATTTTTTAAGAATCTGTGATAGGAATTTTTTATAACGCGTATTAGATTTTTTGGTCATGCCGATTTGCCAATAAAATGCTGATAAAAAATAAAATTGTGGTATAATAAGGTAGTTTGAAAGGGCATGGAGCAAGAAAGCTCGTTAAATCGGCATCGTGTTTGACATGAAATGCGGCCTCAAATACAACAGAAATATGGGGACGGATGCTCGTTTCGGGTGTGCGGCGCTTCGTCGCGGTTTAGAAAAGACTCTGTGGTTTCAAACTGCGGGTTTTTATAATTTTTCATTTTTGTTTTTGTTTAGGGAGGATGAAAGTAATGATCGACACCAACGACAGCGAATTCCTTAGCAGAATTGAAGACAAATCTTTGCTCTCCAAGATCTGCGACGCGAAGACCGCAGCAGCGATGATCAATGCTGGCGACATTATCGGCATCTCCGGCTTTACGCCGTGCGGATATCCGAAAATCACCATGCATGAACTTGCTGAAAGAATGAAGGCAAATCCGTTTAAGGTCGATGTTTGGACCGGCGCATCCACCGGCAGCCAGATCGATAAGGAATTGGTCGAAGCGGGCGGCGTGCGTCTCCGTACTCCGTATCAGACCAATGCGGTGCTCCGTAAAGCCATCAATGCGGGTGATTTGGGCTACTGCGATCTGCATCTGAGCCATTCTGCCCAGCAGTTCCGTGAAGGTTTCTTCTCCAATGCGGCGGGTGAACGCGTCACCGGTCCGGATTTTGCGGTGGTCGAAGTCTGCAAAATCACCAAGGAAGGCGGCCTCGTTCCGACGACGGCAATCGGCAATACCCCGATTTTCGTCAGCCAGGCGAAGAAAGTCATTATCGAAGTCAATACCACGCAGCCGGTCGCTTTGGAAGGCATGCATGATATCTTTGAAATGCCGAATCCGCCGCATCGTCAGCCGATTCCGATTACGGGCGCCGGTGATCGCATCGGTACGCCTTACATTCCGTGTGATCCGTCTAAAATTGTGGCCATCGTTCCGTGCGATATGCCCGATGTCACTCGTGACTTGGCTCCGCTCGATGACGACGCGATTAAGATGGGCAACAATTTGGTCGAATTCCTGACCAACGAAGTGAAGCACGGCCGTCTGCCGGAAAATCTGCTTCCGCTTCAGTCCGGCGTGGGCAACGTGGCGAATGCCGTGATCAACGGTCTCGTTCGTTCCAGCTTCCAGAATCTCTCTGTATACACCGAAGTTATTCAGGACGGTATGTTTGACCTGATCGACGGCGGCAAGATCGACATGATCTCCGGTACGTCCCTCTCCCCGTCTCCGGCCGGCCTGCAGCGCTTCTATGACAATATCGAAGAATATCGCAAGAAAATCATTCTTCGTCCGGAAGAAATTTCCAACAATGCCGAAGTCGTCCGTCGTATCGGCGTCATCGGCATGAATACCGCTTTGGAAATGGATATTTATGGGCATGTCAATTCCACCCATACCTCCGGCACCAAGATGATGAACGGGATCGGCGGCTCCGGCGACTTTGCGCGTAATGCGTATCTGTCCTGCTTCTTCTGCCACAGCGTGGCGAAGGGCGGCGCGATTTCCGCTATCGTCCCGATGTGCACGCATATCGACCACACCGAACATGACACCCATGTCTTCATCTCCGAAAACGGCGTGGCGGACGTTCGTGGCTTGACGCCGAAGGAAAGAGCGAAACTTATCATCAACAATGTCGCTCATCCGTCCTATCGCGATCAGCTGCTGGATTACTTCAATGAAGCGTGCAAAGTTTGCGGCAATTCGCAGACCCCGCACATCCTCTCCAAAGCGTTCTCCTTCCATGAAAGCCTCGCGGAGAACGGCAGCATGCTTTTCAAGAAATAATTTCCATATCCCTTTCTTGAAAAGAAACTCTTGTTGATTGTCCGCGAAAGCGGTCATCATATCTATAGCTCCCAAGGGTCGTCTGCGGTGTTTCGGCATCGCAGAGGCGCCCTTTCGGATCTATATCCGGGTTCGTTTTGGTTTCAGATGAATTAGAAGACAGAAAATGCGCAGTCCATCAAAGAAATCGGAATGACTCCCATCACCATTTATTTTATTAGGAGGAAGATGAACCTATGGCAAACGAATCCCTGAAAGCCAAACTCGCAGCGTATGAGGAAGCTTATGCAAAAGCATGCGCAAAGACTCCCGAAAGAGTCGGGCTGAAATTCAACAAACTGTACACCCCGCTTGATGTCGAAGGTTTCGACTATGAAAAAGACCTCGGTTTCCCGGGTGAATATCCTTACACCCGCGGTGTACAGCCGACCATGTATCGCGGCCGTCTTTGGACCATGCGTATGTATGCAGGCTTTGCAACTGCCGAAGAATCCAACAAACGTTATCGTTACCTGATTGAAAACGGCGGATCCGGTCTCTCCTGCGCATTTGACCTTCCGACCCAGATCGGCTATGACTCCGACGATTCCATCGCTCAGGGCGAAATCGGTAAAGTCGGCGTGGCCATCGACACCCTGAAGGATATGGAAATTCTGTTCGATCAGATTGATCTCGGCAAAGTTTCCACGTCCATGACGATCAACGCTCCGGCTTCCGTACTCCTCGCGATGTACATCGCCGTTGCGGAAAAGCAGGGCGTACCGGCTGATCAGCTCCGCGGCACGATTCAGAATGATATTCTGAAAGAATACGCAGCTCGCGGCACCTACATTTTCCCGGTCAAACCGTCCATGCGTCTGATCACCAACATTTTCGAATACTGCTCCCAGAACGTACCGAAGTGGAACACGATTTCCATTTCCGGCTACCACATCCGTGAAGCAGGCTCCACGGCTGCACAGGAAATCGCATTCACGATTGCCGACGGCATCGCTTACATCGAAGCGGCTCTGAAAGCGGGTCTTCATATCGATGACTTCGCCGGCCGTCTCTCCTTCTTCTGGAACGCTCACAACAACGTCCTCGAAGAAGTCGCGAAATTCCGTGCGTCCCGTCGTCTGTGGGCTTCCATCCTGAAAGAACGTTTCGGCGCTCAGAAGGCGAAGTCCATGCAGCTTCGTGTTCATACCCAGACCGCAGGCTCCATGCTGACCGCTCAGCAGCCGAACAACAACATTGTCCGCGTTGCTCTGCAGACCGCAGCTGCTGTCATGGGCGGCACCCAGTCCCTGCACACCAACTCCCGTGATGAAGCACTCGCTCTTCCGACCACGGAATCCGTTACCATCGCTCTGCGCACGCAGCAGATCGTGGCTTACGAATCCGGCCTCGCTGATGTAGTCGATCCGCTCGGCGGCTCCTACTATGTCGAAGCGATGACGAACGCGATCGAAAAAGAAGCTCGTGAATACATCGCGAAGATTGATGAAATGGGCGGCGCTGTCGAAGCTATCGACAAGGGCTACATCCAGAAAGAAATCCAGGATTCTGCTTATGCTTGGCAGATGGCTGTTGAATCCGGCGAAAAAGTCATCGTCGGCGTCAACAAGTTCACCATGGAAGAACCGCCGGTCGAAGGTCTGCTTCGCATCGACGCTTCCGCAGGCGAATTCCAGAAGAACAAGCTTGCCAAAGTCAAAGCGGAACGCGACAACGCAAAAGTTCAGGAAGAACTTGCGAAACTCAAAGTGGCAGCTGCCGATGAATCCGTCAACTTGATGCCGGTCATTCTCGACTGCGTCCGCGCTTACTGCTCGCTCGGCGAAATCTGCGGCGTTCTCCGTCAGGTCTTCGGCGAATACAAAGCAAAAGCACTTCTCTAATAATAGGACTTTCTGGAGGTAATCAACAATGGCAGATAAAATGATCAGAGTACTCGTAGCAAAACCGGGCCTCGACGGCCATGATCGCGGCGCAAAAGTCGTTGCTCGCGCTCTCCGTGATGCCGGTATGGAAGTTATCTACACCGGTCTTCGTCAGACCCCGGATCAGATCGTAGAAGCAGCGGATGCGGAAGACGTCAACGTCGTCGCTCTCTCCCTGCTCTCCGGCGCTCACAATACCCTTTTCCCGGAAATCGTAGAAAAGCTGAAAGCAAAAGGAATGGGCGATGTCCTCGTCATCGGCGGCGGCGTCATTCCGGCTGCTGATATTCCCGGCCTCGAAGCTGCCGGCGTTAAAGCCGTCTTCACCCCGGGCACCCCGACCAAGACCATCATTGATTTCATTAAAGCGAACGCTTAATCGAAACAAGTCGGTTATATAAGGTCATTTAGTTGCGGCGGGGCTGCCGTATGGTGGCCCCTTCCAACTTTACTACTCTTACGAAAGGTAGAAAAGTTATGGAATTCTCTATGGAAGATTTCTGGAAAGGTTCCAGACGTGCCTTAGCAAGAGCGATAACCATCGTAGAAAACGAGCGGGATGGCTATGAAGATATCATGAAAGAGATCTATCACCATACCGGTCGTGCACAGGTCATCGGTGTTACCGGTGCGCCTGGTGCGGGTAAGAGCACACTGTCAGACCAACTTGTGAAATTCTACCGGAAAATGGGCAAGACAGTCGGAGTTTGTGCGATTGATCCGACAAGTCCGTTCAGCGGCGGCGCCATCTTGGGCGACCGTATCCGTATGAATGATCTGACCTTGGATCAGGGTGTTTACATCCGCAGCATGGGTACGCGTGGCAGTCTGGGCGGTTTGTCCCGGAAAACAACGGACGCTGTCAAACTGATGGACGCATGGGGGATCGATGTTATTTTCATCGAAACCGTCGGCGTCGGCCAGTCTGAAGTAGATATAGTCAAGAATGCGGATACAACACTGGTTGTGCTCGTACCCGGACTAGGCGACGACATTCAGGCCATCAAGGCAGGGATTTTGGAAATCGGTGATGTATTCACCATCAATAAGTGCGATCGCGACGGATCCGACCGCCTCAATATCGAAATTGAGATGATGCTGGATTTGGGCGAGGCACAGGATTGGAGACCGCCGATTGAAAGAACGATTGCCAGTGAAGGACAGGGCGTCGAAGACGTCGTGAACTCCCTGAATGAGCATCGTAAATATCTTGAAGAATCCGGTCTGCTCGAAGAAAGACGTCGTGAACGCGTCAAGACCGAGCTGGGCGAGATGATTCATGATCGCATCTCCCGTCGTGTGTTGGGTGAAATCACCCGGACGGGCAAATTCGCCGACTACGTGGAACAAGTCTATGAACGGCAAACCGATCCGTACACAGTCGTTGATTCCATTGTAGGGGATATATTAAAATAATTCAAAGGAGGAATTATTATGGCATTCAAAGTATTGTGTGTCGACCATGTAGGCGTAGCAGTCGCTGATCTGCAGGCTTCCAAGCAAATGGCTATGGAAGTCCTCGGCCTGAAACCGTTGATGGATGATGAAACTGTCGAAGAACAGCACGTCACCACCAGCTTCTTCAAACCGTCCGCACAGTCCGAAGCTTGCGAACTCGAATTCCTGGGCTCCACCACGGAAGACGGCCCGATCGCAAAGTACATCGCGGGCAATGGCGGCAAAAACGGCTATCAGCATGTAGCACTTCGCGTCGATGACATCGCAGCGGCTTTGGCTGATCTCGATGCAAAGGGCGTCCGCCTCATCGACAAGAAATGGCGTGTAGGCGCAGGCGGCTGCCACATCGCATTCTTGCATCCGAAAGCTACGACCGGCGTTTTGATCGAACTGACCGAACGTCCCGGCGGTCCTTCCTTCTGATCTGAATAGAGAAATCTTTATAAATTCAGAAACGGAACGGCTCTGTCCGTATCTGTCAGAGCCCCCTGAGAAGGGTAAGTATTTTGGAGGTGTAAGAATGTTATCTGTTGCAGAAAGAATTGAACTCCTGCACAAAAACCTTGACCATGTCGAGGCGATGGGCGGAGAAAAAGGCGTGGAAAAGCAGCATAGCAAAGGCAAGCTGACCGCTCGCGAAAGACTTGCCAAGCTCTTTGACGAAGGCTCCTTTGTCGAAGTCGATGCGCTTGTCAAATCCCGCTGCCACAACTTCGGCCAGGAAAAGAAAGATCTCCCGGGCGAAGGCGTTGTCACCGGTTACGGCACCGTTGACGGCCGTCTCGTATTTGCGTTCGCGCAGGACTTCACCGTCGAAGGTGGGTCGCTTGGCGAAATGCATGCGGCTAAGATTGTGCACGTACAGGAACTCGCTCTTAAAGTCGGCGCTCCGTGCGTAGGCCTCAACGATTCCGGCGGAGCTCGTATCCAGGAAGCTGTCGATGCCCTCTCCGGCTACGGCAAGATTTTCTGGAACAACACCGTTGCTTCCGGCGTCATCCCGCAGATTTCTGCGATCATGGGACCGTCCGCAGGCGGCGCTGTGTACTCCCCGGCTCTGACCGACTTCATCTACATGGTGAAGGGTACCAGCCAGATGTTCCTCACCGGCCCGGCGGTCGTCGAATCCGTCACCGGCGAAAAGATCACCGCGGAAGCTCTGGGCGGCGCTGTGACGCACAACACCATTTCCGGCGTTGCGCAGTTTGCAGCTGAGAACGATGATGACTGCATCAGCCAGATCCGTTATCTCCTCTCCTTCCTCCCGAGCAACAACATGGAAGACGCTCCGATCGTCGACACCACCGATTCCCCGACGCGTACGGAAGAATCCCTGAACACGATCATGCCGGAAAACGCGAACGCTCCCTATGATATGTACAATGTCATCAAAGCGATTGTCGATAACGGTGAATTCTATGATGTCGCCAAAGATTGGGCGAAAAACATCATCACCTGCTTCGCTCGCATGGACGGCCAGACCGTCGGCATCATTGCGAACCAGCCTTCCTTCATGGCCGGCTGCCTCGACTACAATGCATCCGACAAATCTTCCCGTTTCATCCGCTTCTGCGATGCTTTCAACATTCCGCTCTTGAACATCGTCGACGTCCCCGGCTTCCTTCCGGGCAAACAGCAGGAATATGCAGGCGTTATCCGCCACGGCGCGAAAATGCTCTTTGCATACTGCGAAGCGACCGTTCCGAAGATTACGCTCATCATCCGCAAAGCATACGGCGGTTCCTACATCGCTATGTGCTCCCGCGAACAGGGCGCCGATCAGGTATTTGCTTGGCCGACGGCTGAAATCGCCGTTATGGGCCCGGCCGGTGCCGCGAATATCATCTTCAAGAAAGATCCGGAGAAAGAGAAACGCACCGAAGAATACGTCGCTGAATTCGCGACTCCTTACAAAGCTGCAGAACGTGGCTATGTCGATGCCGTCATCGAACCGAAAGATTCCCGTCCGTATATCATCAATGCTTTGGCGATGCTCGCCAGCAAGAGAGAGCTTCATCCGGCGAAGAAACACGGAAATATTCCGCTGTAATATCATAGCCGTTTGAAATATAATCAAAGAAAGGATGGGGACAAATGGACATGTCTATTGCCATTAGCGGCGCAGCTGCCGTACTGTCATTGGTTTGCCTCGTGATGCTCAACGGCATCAACAGCAAACTCAATGCAGGAGCGGCCAAACCGGCTGCTAAACCAGCAGCAGCAGCTCCCGCACCGGCAGCCAAAGCGGCACCGGCCGCTGATAATGGTGCTGTCGTAGCAGCTATCGCAGCAGCCCTCGTTTGCATGGGCGGCGGCGAAGTGGCTTCCATTCGTCTGGCACAGAAAAACGTCGGATGGACCGCAGCGGCACACATTGCCGGTGTTGAGCAGTTTTGATTGATTCTGAATCATTATTAAGGAGAGAAAGACAATGAGAAAACTCACAGTAACCGTAAACGGTGTAGCTTACAATGTTGAAATCAATGATGGTTGCGCTTGCGCAGCGGCTCCGGCAGCAGCAGCTCCGGCACCGGCAGCAGCTCCGGCTCCGGCCGCGGCTCCGGCTCCGGCGGCAGCTCCGGCTCCGGCTGCTGAAGCAGCTCCGGCAGCAGCAGCTCCGGCAGCAGTAGCGGCGGGTGAAACCTCCGTTGATTCCCCGATGCCGGGCAAGATCACCTCCATCGCGAAGAAAGTCGGCGATGCCGTCAGCGAAGGTGATGAAGTCATGGTTCTCGAAGCTATGAAGATGGGCAACCCGATCATGGCTCCGTGCTCCGGCACCATCAAATCCATTGCCGTACAGGTCGGCCTGTCCGTACAGGGCGGCGATCAGCTGTTCGTTATCGGCTAATCGGTCAATCGGAAATCAAAAAACAGCGCTTCGGCGCTGTTTTTTTGTTGGAGAAACGGAAATGGAAAAAATAGGATTTAGGAACCGCTGATTAAATCGAAGAATCTAATTTTGTGGCATAATTATGCAATACGTGCGCCCGCGGACTCCTTAAATAGCCTCACTATTTGCGTCGTCCTTTTCCTTGTCTTGCATCATTATGCTTATCACAAAATAAGATAACGATTTAATCAGCGGTTCCTTTATGAAAACGGCTCTCCGTTGATTCTTGATCTTGTCTCATTTTTTTACAGAGTACAATCATGTTGGCACGTCGTTTGAAATTTATAAATATTTCTTGCCGGATGCATAGGTCTTTATAGGGGAAGCGCTAATTCAGTAGGTATTTGATTTTTCCAAAAGGATGATGCAAGGCATAAAAGAGGCTGTGAAAAATGAAAGTGCATTTTTCACAGCCTCTTTTGTTTTCCGCAGGGTGGAAACGGTGCGGAAGCGCTCTTAGCGATAGCCGATTTCCTCGACTTCCGGCAGAATTTCTTCCAGCGTTTTGTCGTCGAAAAACGGAGTCTCAAAGAGCGGATCCCAATCTTCGAAGGCGCAGTTTTTGTCGCCGTAGGATAATATAAATCCTTCTTCGGTCGGCTCAATTTGGCACGGCGTATCGTGATAGATGAATTTGCAAGCGGCGGAAAGGCCCGTTTCCGTCAAAAATTCTTCGACTTCTTCTCTGGTGACCATGAGAGTCATCCCCTTTCTCCAAATGGCCGGAGGCATTCCGGCGGTATGTGGAATTTGAAACAGCTTGCGCTCGCGTCCATCACCTCCGTTCTCGGTAAATCGTTTACGGGCATGATGCTTGACCGTAAAAATGAGTCGTGTCTCGTATATCTTTTCTTTATTATACCATGTTTTTCCAACATGTGGGGAAAAGGCAGAAGTCAGGATTGAGGGGCCGGGGTGTTTCGTTCTTTGTTTTTGTGGCGTTTTTGGCGATGTTCTTTCTGCTGATAGAAGTGAGTATTGAGGGGCGGGCTGTTTCGTTCTTTGCTTTTGCGGCGTTTTTGAGGAGGTACTTTCTGTTGGCAGAAGTGAGAATTGAGGGGCCGGGATGTTTCGTTCTTTGCTTTTGCGGCGTTTTTGGTGCGAAACTTTCTGCCGAAAGGATTGAGGGAAAGGGAAGAATTGAGAATGTTGAAAAAGCGGAAACGGCGGTCTTTGCATGGCGGAAGGCCGGTGTCGATAAGCGGCCCTTTTGTTTTGATTGTCGATGCGGTCTTGGTGGCAAGGCTAAAATTGATTATAATAGGGGAAACGATTTGCGTGCTGTCGGATAGGGAATTTCATCCCGAAACTTTTTCATAAAACGGGATGGATGCGAGAGGGGAAAGAGGAAATATGCCGTTTTTTGTATCGGATTGTGATATTACGACTTGCAAGGCGGACGCCATTGTCAATGCGGCCAATACCGGGCTTTTGCCGGGCGGCGGGGTGTGCGGGGAGATTTTTCGCGCGGCCGGCGCGGCGGAGATGGAACGGGCTTGCCGGGAATTGGCGCCGATCCGGACGGGAGAGGCCGTCTTGACGCCGGGATTTGACCTTTCGGTCCGCTATGTCATTCACACGGCGGGGCCCGTCTGGCGCGGGGAGGAAGAAGACGAGGCGCTTTTGTACCGTTGCTATCAAAGTGCGCTGTCGCTGGCGGCGGGAAAGGGGCTCAAGACGGTTGTTTTCCCCTTGATTTCCGCCGGGATTTACGGTTGCCCGAAGGAAACGGCCGAGCGGATTGCGCGAAAAAGCATTTTGGATTTTTTGGCGGCGCAGGATGACATGACCGTGACGCTGATTCTCTACGGGACATCGGAGCAGAAGAAATTTCTGCCGCGCTATGCGTCTCTTTGCGAACGACTCGGCGCGGTGGCGGAGAAAGCAAAGCGGAAACTCACAAAAGCAAGAGAGTTGCTCATTTGTGCCGCGCCTTCTTCGTGCGCGGAAACAGCATCTCCATCGGCGGAGGACGGAGCATTTCCGCCGGGCTCGGGGAAGGGAGCGGCGCCGGAAACGGGCTCGAAAGCGAGGATCGGCGCGTTGCCATCCCTCGGTGCGGCGCGGGATATGGAGGCGTCGCATTTTGCCAAGCCGGATTTTGCAAAATCGAAAAAAGAGGATCTCCCGCCGGTCTCGACCTACTCCTTTTCCGATATTCTCTTCCGTTTCATCGACGAAAAAGGCCTGACGGACCCCGAAGTGTACAAGGCGGCCAATCTGGATCGGCGCCTGTTTTCCAAATTTCGCAGCAGACGCGACTACACGCCGAAAAAGACGACAGTGCTGGCGCTGGCCATCGCCCTCGGGCTCGACGTCGCGCAGACGGAGACACTGCTGGATGCCGCCGGCTACAGCCTGTCCCGCAATCGCCAGACGGATATCATCGTCCGCTGGTTTATGGAGAAAAAGATTTACGACATTTACGAAATCAATGATATGCTGCTCGCGTTTCACCAGAGGCAGCTTGGCTGAGGGCGCGACGGGAAACCAAAAAAAGAGGAGGCCACACATAGGCGGCTCCTCTTTTTGGTTTCCGGAAATATTGACGGAAACATCGATGAAATCAGCGTTTTCTTACGATTTTTTCGCTTTGCGCTTGGGGGTCTCATCGAGACGAATCGCGCAGCAGGCATCGCAGAGAGCGCCGATATTTCCACGGACACCCTCGCCGGTCGGGGCATAGCCTATAATGCAATCGTCGTCCACGCCGAGCGCTTCCCCGACTTCGTGCTCATCGATATTGGCGGCCGAGAAAATGAAATGCCAGCCGTGCTTTTCCTTGGCGTTTTCAATCTTTTTGCGGATATCCGCGTACGAGAAACGGGTGCTGGCGTTTTCGTAGCCGTCCGTCGTGATGAAGAAAATGACGTCATCCGGTTTTTCCTCTTTGGGCAGCTTGCGGAAATCCTTTTTCATTTGGTTGATGGTGAGGCCGACCGCGTCGAGCATGGCGGTCGAGCCGCGCACGAAATATTCTTTGTCCGTCAGCGGCGGTACATTTTGGATGTCGCAATGTGTGTACAGCGGCTCATACAAATGGTCGAAGAGCACCGTCGTCACCGCAAGGCGGCCGGGCAATGTCTTCTGCTTGTCCAGCATGGCCCGGAAACTCCCGATGGTGTCGGCTTCCAGCCCTGCCATCGAGCCGCTCCGATCCAAAATGCAGATCAATTCCGTTTTCTTTTCTGCTGCGTTTTTCATGATGGTTTCCTCCTTTTGGAAATAGGAAAATGTTCGGTGTCTGTATGATAGCAGAAACGGAAGGGCTCGTGGTCGCTTGGCAGGCGACAAATGAGGAAGGGGGGAAATATTTTCATATTTGCCTCTTTCTCATTTGTCGGAAATCACGCAGAGTGTTTTTTATGTTTGCGCCTTTTGGTGCGGAATCACGCGGGGTGAGTCCCGGTAGAACTCCTGTCGTTTTTCATTCTCTTTCTTCCCCGTGGAAGAAAGA
>CAVEFO010000031.1:0-23489 GCA_963615055.1 Lachnospiraceae bacterium | reverse complement strand
GTATACCACAAAGCACCCCACGGCGCGAATCACGCGGGATGCTTTTTTCGCGCCTTTCGACAGACACGGACAAAAATCCTTTCTCTCTCACTGCGTTTTACGTGTCTATGCCTTCACGGCACTTTTGCGGCAATCGTACAAAAGCGCACATCTCGTTTCTTCGGCCCGGCACCGGACGAATCAAAAATACCGGTATATAATGCCATACAGTTCCTTTTCCGGTGTTTATAAGAGGAAAATATATGAAGAAAACAAAAGAGCAAATTTCTTACAATATGCGGCGCGTCAAATGCCGGGATTCCGATATTGAAGTCCGGCTCAGACAAGAACTTTGGCGACGCGGTCTGCGATACCGAAAAAATGTCAAAAGCATTTTCGGCAAGCCGGACATTGCTTTCATCGGGAAAAAAATCGCCGTGTTTTGCGACAGCGAATTTTGGCACGGCTACGATTGGGAACACAAGAAACATGATTTTCAATCCCACCGCGAGTTTTGGCTTTCCAAAATCGAGCGCAATATCGAGAGAGACAAAGAAGTCAATGAAAGACTCCGCGCCGAAGGATGGACGGTCATTCGCTTCTGGGGAAAAGACATCAAAAAAGATCCGGCACATTGCGCGGACATTGTGGAAAGGACGGTACACAAACATGACAACTTTACGCTCCATTGATTTATTTGCCGGCATCGGCGGCATTCGCTTGGGATTCGACCGCGCTTTCGGCTCCGACATCGAGACGGTTTTCGCAAGCGAATGGGATGAATATGCGCAAAAAACATATTCGCTCAATTTCAAAGATCCCTTCCCCATCGCCGGTGACATTACCAAAATCGCGGAAGCCGACGTCCCGGATTTCGATATTTGTCTGGCCGGTTTCCCCTGTCAGGCTTTTTCTTTGGCCGGGAAACGGATGGGATTCGCCGACGATTACAAAGGATTGTGCCGCGGCACTTTGTTTCAGGACGTCGTGAGAATTTGCGAATATCACAAGCCGAAAGTCATTTTCTGCGAAAATGTGAAAGGATTGACCATTCACGACAAAGGCCGCACCTTCAAAGTCATCACAAAAGCCTTCGAGCAAATCGGATACACGGTGTACAGCCAAATTCTGAACAGCCGCGATTTCGGCGTCCCGCAAAATCGGGAAAGGATTTATATCGTCTGTTTCCGAAACGACATCGATTCTTCCGGTTTTTCCTTTCCGGACGCCACCGACCGGACAAAGTGCCTGCAAGACATTTTGGAAGAAGCTCCCATCTCTCCGAAATATTACCTAAGTTCCGTCTATCTGGAAACGCTTCGTCGGCACAAAGCCCGCCATGAAGCCAAAGGGCACGGCTTCGGCTATGAAATTCGTCCGCTTGACGGGATTGCCGGCGCCATCGTCTGCGGCGGTATGGGGCGCGAACGCAATCTAATCGTGGACGAACGTCCGCACAGCATGATTCCCGTAACACGAATTCAGGGGGGGTGAACGAAGAGAACGTTCGCAAATTAACTCCCCGTGAATGGGCACGCCTGCAAGGTTTCCCGGATTCTTACAAATTGGAATTATCGGATACGCATTTATACAAACAATTCGGGAACAGCGTCACCGTCAATGTCATTGCGGCCATCGCCGAAAAAATCCGGCTCGTGCTGGAGGGAAATCGGTCATGATTACGGGCAGCAAAAACAAAGGAGACTGGAGCGAATTTTATGTATTGCTGTATCTCCTCGGGACGAGAAAATTATATGCGGCCGATGAGCACTTGGAAAAAATGAAAGAATATTTCTTTCCGATTCGAAAAATTCTCCGCGACGACACGCCGAAAACCCACGTGGAATTTATTTTATCCGAAATTGATCGGGTGCAAATTTATTTAAATTCCAAACTCACCCGCGAAATGAATTCCCGTGAATTTCTGCAAGAGGCGCAAGCGCTGTATCAAGATGTCCTGCGCGGAAAAAGTTCGTTTTCCATTCCGCACGCCGAAGAATTTCTGGAAAAATTATCTCTCAAAAAATTGGCCGCTCCCTCCTCCGCCGTGACGGACATCACGGTGGAATTGCATGATACGTACACAGGAATCGATCAAATTATGGGTTTCAGCATCAAATCCTACATCGGCGCCTGCCCGACTTTGCTCAATGCTTCCGAAGCAACGAATTTTGTTTTCGAAGTATCCGGACTTGCAAAAGAAGAAGCCGGCGTCGTCAACGCGCTGCAAGGAAAAGAAAAAATTCTGGATAGGTTTCAAAAAATTTACAACTTGGGCGGAAGCTTGCACTATATCCGGCCGGCGAACCGTGTCTTTGCGGGAAATCTCCTGATGATTGACAGCCGTATGCATGAAATCTTGGCTTGCATACTGGAATATTCTTATCGAACCGGCGAAAAGAATTGCCGCCGAATCATTTCTCACTTGGAATCGACAAATCCTCTGCACTTTGCAAGAGAAGGCTTGTACGAATATAAATTCAAACAATTTTTGTGCGCCAAAGCGTTGGGCATGAATCCGAGCCGGAAATGGACCGGTGAAGACGAGGCAAACGGCGGATACATCGTCGCTAAAGCAAACGGGGATGTTTTGGCTTATCATTTGTACAATCGCGATAAGTTCAAACAATATCTGTTTGATCACACGGTATTGGACAGAGGCTCCACGTCCCGTCACAACTATGCATCGATTTTTGAAGAAAACGGAAAGATGTACATTCACCTCAATCTTCAAATTCGTTTCAAAGAACCGCACCAAAAATACGGCTCCGTCCGCTTCGCCAATACCAAACGCGAAGACATGGCGGCGGAAACCATCCTTCCGTACGAAAAAAACTGATCCGGCCGCAAGCAACATACGCCAATGCCGCGCCCCTAAAGAAACAGCAACTCCAAAATCGCTCACCGCAAACGCCGCAAAAGAAAAAGAGGCATCCACCATGCCCCTCATCTCTATCTTGCAAAAATACTCACCGCAAACGCCACAAAACCAAAACAAGAAACAGTCCGCCCCTCACCCCTCTATCTTGCAAAATCGCTCGCCGCAAACGCCACAAAAAGCAAAGCAAGAAACAGTCCGCCCCTCACCCCTCTATCTTGCAAAAATACTCACCGCAAACGCCGCAAAAGAAAAAGAGGCATCCGCCATGCCCCTCATCTCCCAACAAAAAAAGCCCCCGAAGGGGCATTTCTTTTAGCGATTGTAGCGGTTTAATTCCACCGGTTCGTTGGCCGGACGGATGGAGACGTCGCCCGCCAGGACCCGCTTGACTTCTTCTCCCGTGTCGACCAGAAGGCAGCCGTCTTGGTCGATGCCGACGGCTTTCCCTTGGAAACTGTCGTCATTGAAGACGACGGTGACGTCTTGGCCAATCGTGACGGAGAGTTTCTCCCAGTCTTTGAGGACAGCGGCAAAGCCTTCTTTTTGCGCCAATTTGTATTCCTGCTCCAGCTCGTAGAGCACGGCGGCCAAAATGGATTTCCTTGAAAATTTCACGCCCTCGATTTCATACGACGTCGCTTTATCGCGGAAGACCAGCGGAAATTCATCGACGGTGAGGCCTGTATTGATTCCGACACCGATGATGATGTAATCGATTTTTTCCATGGATGCGGACATTTCCGTCAAGATGCCGACGAGTTTCTTTCCGTGCACCAAAATATCATTCGGCCATTTGATGCCGCAATCGGGAAGCCCCGTGCGACGAATGGCGCGGCAGACACCGACCGCTGCCAAGAGGGTGAATTTCGCGGCTTCCATCGGCGGACAGGTCGGCCGCAGGATGAGGCTGAAATAAATGCCTTTACCGAAGGGCGACTCAAATCGCCGCGTAAGGCGCCCTTTCCCGCCGGTCTGCTCCTCCGCGAGGACGACGGTCCCTTCCTCTGCCCCTTCCCGCGCGAAACGCTTGGCTTCTTCATTGGTGGAAATCGTTTTTTCCAGATATTGAATACGGCGGCCGAATTCCTCCGTGTGAAGGACTGACTCCACCTCCGCCGGCGTCAAAAGATCCGGCGCATAAATCAGGCGGTAACCTTTCTTCGTGACGGATTCAAATTGATAGCCGCGCTCTTTCAAAACCCTGATATGTTTCCAAATCGCCGTGCGCGACACTTTCAATTCTTGGGACATTTTTTCTCCGGACACAAATTCTCCGTTCGCTTTGCGGAAATACTCCAAAATTTCGTTTCTCATGGCCGCCTCCCGTTCTCTTGTAATGATTTTCTCCGTTCCTATGATACGTCAACTTTATTATAACGACCTCCGCGCCCTACGTCAATTTTTTTAGAATCACTTTTTCGTATCCATTTTCCATCTTCATCCCTGCCTGCATAGTTAGCAATTAGCAGTGAGCAATCAGCGGTTCAGGTGGCGGCCTTCGGCCGCATTTTTTTATTGCGCGAAGCGCATACCTTGTAAGCCTTCCTTTGGAGGAAGGTGGCCCGAAGGGCCGGATGATGGGACGCTAAATGCGAAAATGTCGCGAAGCGACACCGCTTTTTTCTAAGAGCTAACAGCTAAAAACTAATTACTATCATGGCGCCTGCCGCAAAAAAAGAAGCGCAAAACTGCGCCTCCTCATCTCTCATCTCTATCAGCGGAAATCCTTTCCGAACCCATGCCGCGAGCGCCAAACCGCTACGCGGCTAAGCCCCTCATCTCTCTATAAAATCTTTTATCCCCAAAATCGCCCGCTCGGCCAGTTTCCCGTTCTTCTCCTTCTTCGGGACACGGGCGGGAAGGGGCGGGAAAAGGCCGAAATTCACATTCATCGGCTGGAAATTTTTTCCTTCGTAGCGGGAAATATAATGCGTGAGCGCGCCGAGCGCCGTGACGGGCGGAAACGGAAGCGGCTCTTCTCCCCGCGCGCGTTTGGCCGCCGAATACGCCGCCGCGATTCCGGACGCCGCCGATTCCACATAGCCTTCGACACCCGTCATTTGTCCCGCGAAAAATAATCCCGGCCGTGTCCGCATTTCCATCGTCGGCTCCAAAAGGCGCGGCGAATCGATGTACGTATTGCGATGCATGACGCCGTAGCGCACAAATTCCGCGCTCGCAAGCCCCGGAATCATGCCGAAGACGCGGCGCTGCTCGCCCCATTTGAGATGCGTCTGGAAACCGACGAGATTGTAGAGCGTCCCGTCCGCATTGTCCTGCCGGAGCTGCACGACGGCGTACGGATCCTCGCCCGTCCTCGGATCGGGGAGCCCCACCGGTTTCAGCGGCCCGAACCGCATCGTGTCTTCCCCGCGCCGCGCCATGACTTCGATGGGCATACACGCTTCGAAGACTTTCTTGTCCTCAAATCCGTGGACCTCGGCCGCTTCCGCTTCGGCGAGCGCTTTTTGAAACGCTTTGTACTCCGCCTCATTCATCGGACAATTCAAATACGCGGCCTCGCCCTTCCCGTAGCGCGACGCGCGGTAAATCACATTCATGTCCAGCGATTCCGCCGTCACAATCGGGGCTGCGGCATCATAAAAATGCAGCCCTTCCCCGCCGCAAAGTCTCTCGATATCGGCAGCCAGCGCTCCGTCCGTCAAAGGCCCCGTCGCGACGATGACGATGCCCTCCTTCGGGATTTCCTCGATCCGCGCCGTCTCGACGGAAATATTCGGATGCGAGGAAACGGCTTCCGTCACGGCTTTCGCATATCCCATGCGGTCGACCGCCAAAGCCCCGCCCGCCGGGACGCTGTGGCGATCCGCTTCCCGCATGATAAGCGAGCCCAGAAGGCGCATTTCTTCTTTCAAAAGCCCGACGGCATTCGTCAGGGCCGCCGCGCGAAGCGAATTGCTGCAGACGAGCTCTGCGAAATACGCCGTTTTGTGCGCCGGTGTCGTCTCCGTCGGACGCATTTCAAAAAGGCGCACGGGGCATCCCATTTCCGCCAGCTGCCACGCGGCTTCACTCCCCGCGAGCCCCGCTCCGATGACTGTAATCGTTTCCATCACTGAAATCGTTTCCTTTATTCCTTCTCCTCCGCGTCCGTCCGGGTCCGGCTGCGACGCTTCGGCGCTTTTTCACATTTCGGATCGGAGCAGTAGAATGTCTCTTTCCCGGACTTGCTCGTCCGCTTGACCATGATGGCGCCGCAGACAGGGCATTTCTCATTCGTCGGCTCATCCCACAGCGCCGTCTTGCAATTCGGATATTCGCTGCAGCCGTAGAACGTGCGGCCCCGTTTCGTGTGCCGTTCCAAAAAGGTCCCCTTGCGGCACACCGGGCAAAGCACGCCGGTATCGCGGGCCAGAGATTGGCTCTTTTGGCAGTCCCGGCAATAGAGATAGCGTCCGTACGGCCCTTTCCGGATCGTCATCATCTTGCCGCAAGAGGGACACGGCGTATCGGACACATCTTCTTCGCCGCCGAGCGGTTTCGTATTGCTGCAGGTCGGATAATTCGGGCAGGCCAAAAATTTCCCGTACCGGCTCATCTTCACGACCATGTGCGCGCCGCATTTTTCGCAAATGACATCGGAAACTTCGGCATTTTCCTTCTTTTCTTTGGCAGCCTCTTTATCGGCGGCGGCCATTTCATCGGAAAATTCTCCGTAAAATCCCTTCATGACATTCAGATACGAATCTTCGCCTTCTTCGATCTTGTCCAGCTTCGTTTCCATATCCGCCGTAAAGCCGATATCGACGATATTTTCAAAATATTTCTTCAAGAGTTCGGACACCGTCACCCCCGTCTCGGTCGGGATGAATTGTTTTCCCTCTTTCGTGACGTAGCGACGCGTCTGGATCGTTTCCAAAATCGGCGCATACGTCGACGGGCGGCCGATGCCTTTTTCTTCGAGCGTCTTGATGAGCGACGCTTCCGTGTAGCGCGGCGGCGGGGCCGTGAAATGCTGCTCCGGCATGACTTTCAGATTGCGGACGACATCGCCCTTCTCCAGCTTGGGCAAGACGTTGATTTCTTCTCTTTCCTTCGCCCGCTCTCTCGCCGATTTAAGAATCGTGAAACCGTCGAAGAGGACCCGCGTGCCGTTCGCGCGGAGTGTGTAATCGCCGCATTGCAAAATCGCCGTCGTATTTTCCGTGGATTCCGGCACCATCTGGCTGCCTATGAAACGGTTCCAAATCAGCGTGTACAGGCGCAACAAATCGCGGCTGAGCCATTTCTCCAGCGTGTGCGGATCGAAACGCAAATCCGTGGGGCGGATGGCTTCGTGCGCGTCCTGCGCGTCTTTGGCGGCGGCGTAGACATTCGGCTTCTCCGGCAGATATTCTTTCCCGTATTTGTCGGCGATGTACGGGCGCACCTGCTTGATCATTTCATCGGAAATGCGCGTGGAATCGGTACGCATATACGTAATCAGCCCGACATGGCCGAATTCGCCGAGCTCCACTCCTTCATAGAGCTGCTGGGCAAGCGCCATCGTCCGTTTCGATCCGAATGACAATTTATTGACGGCGTCCTGCTGCATGGTCGACGTCGTATACGGCGGCTTGGCGCGCCGCGATTTCTTCTGCTTCGTCACCGCCGTCACCGTCGCCGTCTTGCCGTCCAGTCCCTTCCGCGCCGCCTCGGCCTCCTTTTCGTTTCCGATTTTCGCCTCGACGCCGCCGATTTGAGACAAGCGCGCCTTGAAAGCAGCCTTGTCGCCGCCCTCATACAGTGCGTCCACCGTCCAATATTCCTCCGGCGTGAACGCGGCGATTTCCTTTTCACGGTCGCAAATGAGACGCACGACGACGGACTGCACGCGCCCGGCCGAAAGCCCGCGATACACGTATTTCCAAAGCCACGGCGACAATTTGTAACCCACGAGGCGATCCAGCACGCGCCGTGCCTGCTGCGCGTCCGCCTTGTTTTCGTCAATCGGCACCGGATGCTTCACCGCTTCCAAAATCGCCGGTTTCGTAATTTCATGAAACGCGATCCGCACATTGTCCTTCGGATTGACGTCGAGCAACTGGGACAAATGCCAAGAAATCGCTTCCCCTTCGCGGTCGGGGTCCGTTGCGAGCAACACGCGACTGGCCCGATTCGCTTCTTTCTGCAATTCCCCGATCACTTTTTCACGCCCGACGGCCGGGACGTAATTCGGCGTAAAACGATGCTCCACATCGACGCCGAGCGTCCGCTGCGGCAAATCCCGCACATGCCCCATCGAAGCCCGCACTTCATAGTCCGGCCCCAAAATCTTCTGAATCGTCTTCGCCTTCGCCGGAGACTCGACGACGACAAGACATTTCCCCGTCGGATCCCCCTTCCTCTTAAAAGAAATTTTCGAAGAAGCCGCTTTCGGCACACGCCGCTTCCGCTCGCCAATCTCAATCGTTCTTTTAATCGACAATTTCCATTCCCCATTTCACAGAAAATCCAAGAGCCGCCCAATCGTTCTCTCCGTTTTATTTTTACATAATACAGAAACGATACAACATAGGTGGCGAAATTGTCAAGAAAAGAGATGAAGGTGAGGGATGAGGAATGAGGAATGAGGGGCCAAGCTTCAGATTTCTATTTTGGGGCGGCATTCGTAAAGGAAGCATTCTGCTGATAGAGATGAGGGGCGAGCCGTCGGTGCGCACGGCTTTGGTCGGCAGGCGCAAGATAGTGGTTAGTTTTTAGCTGTTAGCTCTTAGAAAAAAGCGGAAGGCGCTAACGCGCTATAAAATGCGGCCGAAGGCCGCCACCAGTCAAGCCCTCTTTTGAAAGAGGGTGCCCCGTAGGGGCGGGAGATAGATGGCACTATGTGAGAGAAACAGCTTCCCACAGAAGGCCGCCACAAATCAAGCCCTCTTTATCGGAAGAGGGTGCCCCGTAGGGGCGAATGATGGGACGCGAATGCGAAAAACGCGCACAGCCCCACCGTTTCCTCATACGTCTCCCTATCAGAGCCTCCCTCTTCCCCATCGCAATCCTTACAAACTCTCGTAGTAGCTGCGAATCTTTTGCGCCATCAGTTCTCTGCGTTTCTGTAAAAAGAGCGGATAATCTTGGACCGTCATGATTTCAAATCCGGACGGAATACAGTTTTGCCGTAAATTTTCCGCCAAAATTTCTTTATCCGTTATATCGCCGACGGTCAAATTTTTCGCCTCGCATTGTTGCAACACCATTTGCATATAGACATCCGGCGCCCTATCTCCGATTTGCAAATTGATCGGCTGGGACGTCAAGGCGTAATTGGCAATTTGGTTATACATATTTTTGCTCAATCCATTGTCCGTTAAATATTTTTTCGGGAACAAATGGTGAATATCTCCGCGTGTATCAAACAAATTTTTTACTTCAAGATGCCTTGACAGGAAACCTTTATCATTCGCTTTCGTCTGCGCCGCCAAGAAAAGGTTGAAATATGGACTATTGACAGCCGCCGTATCCAATTTTTGCAAAAGCGTCACATTCCAAAAAGCATCCGAAAGTTCCCCGGCCTCCGTCAGACGCAAATAGTCCTCCGGATCGTCATACGAAAAGAATTTCTTAATATCGTAATCAAACATCGTCTCCGGTGATGACGAATAACGTCCCGTCAAAATGGACAACACCATCCAGCGCCGCACAAGATTTCCGATTCGTCCGTCAACAATTTTTCGCTTCCGCAAAGCCAGATACAAAGCATACCCAAAATTCAAAACATTCTGAGACCGAATCAAAGAAGGTTTGATCAAACCGGTAGATTCTAAAATTGACAAAAATCTTTCTTTGTAATGCGTTTCATTGACCGTTTCCAAAACCGCTTCATGCAGTTTCCGGAAAGATTCTTCTTCGATGTCCAGTTTGTATTCCCGCGTTTCAAAATCGCGACCGGACAGCAAACTGACCAAATCGGCCAATTTCCCTCTTTGAAATTGGTACGTGAAAGCCACGCGCAAGACGTCCG
Source organism: Lachnospiraceae bacterium (assembly GCA_963615055.1). Classification (GTDB taxonomy): domain Bacteria; phylum Bacillota; class Negativicutes; order Veillonellales; family Dialisteraceae; genus UBA1822. Next base: position 13,671 of record CAVEFO010000031.1, on the reverse strand, counting down.
TATACGACATCCGGTACACGGGATCTTTCAGGTCTGCCGCCCATCGGATGGCTCTGAATTCCGGCTTTGCCACAAAATCGCCGTCGTGATTTTGGATATCCTTCAAATCCTCCGGCGTTTCCAGCAAATGGCAGAAATAATCAATCGTTTTGCGCGTCAGGTTTCCGCCGAATTCTTCGTTGGAAGAAATTTTGGACATGACAAAATCGGCCTGAGAGAGGACGACGCCTTTGGAATTGATGCGAATGAAAATATCGGTCACGCTGTCGATATCCAAATTTTCTTTCAACTCAATCATGCCCAGCTGATTGACCTTGATGCCAATCAATTTGATCAGTACATTATTGATTTTGGAATGTGCTTCTTTTTCTTCAATTCCGTTTTTATCGCAATATTCGCCGACAAAAGTATAGGCATCAAAAGTCGGGCGAAAAACTTTCGATATATCCGGAATCCATTTGCTGCTTTTCTGGTTGGCGGAATTGGCCACTTCAAATTTTTCTTCCAAAGGATTGAACGCGATCACAATTCGTTTCCATTTGTAATGCGAATTCAGGACTTCTTTCCCCGCAATCGCCGCCGAAAGGGCTGTGATTCTCTGCTGTCCGTCAATCAATATTTTCTTCCCGGCCGAAGTCGTCCCGTCTTTGAGCTTTACATCCGGATTTTTCCAGACGATGATATACCCGATAGGAAATCCTTTATAAAGGGAATCCAGTAAATCCCGCACTTTGGACGCATCCCAAACAAAAGGTCGCTGCATTTCCGGTATGGCAATTTCACCGCTCTTAATATCGATCAGCAATTTTTCCACATCACAATTGTTGACAACGTAGCAAGCCATCGTTCCGTCCTCCGTTTTAAGAAATATAGCAAATGAAATTTCTGCCTTGATTATATCATAGGAAAAAGAACAGATTTGAGCATTGAGGCCTGCCTTGCAGTGATTTCAATGAAAAGCTTTTCGCTCACATAGTGCCGTCTATCTCCCGCCCCTGCGGGGCACCGGCAACCGTCCACCGGAAGGTTGCCTTCAAAAGAGGGCTTTGCATGTGACGGCCTTCCGATGGAAAGCTTTTCTCTCACATAGTGCCGTCTATCTCCCGGCGCTTCGCGCCACCCTCTTTCAAAAGAGGGCTAATTGGTGGCGGCCTGCGGTGGGAAGCTGTTTCTCTCACATAGTGCCGTCTATCTCCCGCCCCTACGGGGCACCCTCTTTCAAAAGAGGGCTAATTGGTGGCGGCCTGCGGCCGCTTTTATCTAATAGCTAACAACCAACAGCTATCTTGCGCCTGCCGCAAAAGTAAATAAAAACAAAAGCATCGCCCCTCATCTCTGTCACCGAAAAATTCCCGGCACAAATGCCGCAAAAGAAAAGAAGCGCCCAAACCTAGGCCCCTCTTTCCTCTTTCCTCTTTCCTCTTTCCTCTTCCCTCATTTTCCCACTTTCGCCACCGCATAGAGTCCCGGCCCGGCTTCTACGATAAATCCTTTCATCGCCAGCGACAGCAAGAGCATGGTCAGCTTGGGCATCGTCAGACCGGATTGGACGAGGATGTCTTCCGTCGAGACGGTGGCGGCTGTCGTGCAGAAACGGTACACCATTTCTTCTTCCGCGGAGAGAAGCGGGAGCGTCGTTTCCGTAAGTTTCCCTTCCGTCTCGTCCCAGCCGTATTCGGACAGGATGTCGTCGGCCGCGGTCGTGCAAATGGCGCCGTTTCGGATGAGATGGTTCGTCCCTTGGCTCATCGGCCAGAGAATGCTGCCGGGGACGGAGAAGACGTCGCGGCCTTCTTCGAGCGCAAAATCCGCCGTGATGAGCGATCCGCTTCGGATGGCCGCCTCCGTCACGAGGACGCCGCGACTCATGCCGGCGATGATGCGGTTTCGGGCGGGAAACTGCCGCCCCAGAGGCCGCGTGCCGGGCGGATATTCGGAAAGGAGCGTGCCGCCCGCCTCCACGATTTGCAAAAATAAATTTCGATTTTCCGGCGGATAGGTCACATCGAGCCCGCAAGCGAAGACGGCCACGGTCGGTGCGCCGCCTGCCATGCAGCCTTCGTGCGATGCCGTATCAATCCCGCGTGCGCCGCCGGAGACAATCGTGACGCCCTTTTGCGAAAGCGCCTCCGCCATCGTTTTCGCCGCGCCGATCCCGTACGGCGTCGCTTTTCTCGCGCCGACGACCGCCACCGTTTTCTCATCATCGGGGAGCCGTCCTTTATAGAAAAGCACGGCGGGCGGATTGGCCGTTTCCTTCAAAAGCGGCGGATAGCCCTCGTCCGTCGGCGTGAGGCAGCCGATCCCCAGCCGCCGCAATTTTTCTCCCACGTCTTCAGGATGCATTGTGCGGCGGACTTCCAGAAATTTTTCGAGCGTTTTCCCGTTTCCCAAAAGGCCGGACGCGCGAATCTCGCCGTCATCCGTCTCCCAGAGTGCTTTCGCGCCGCCGAAGACGCTCATCAAAGCGCGCAGCCGTTTCGCGCCGACGCCCTCCGCATAAGCCAGCGTCGCCGCATAGATATCCGTTTTCATCGCCATCGCTATTTCCTCACTTCCACGCCGCGCGCGCCCAAAAGCGCCGTAAGCTCCCGCCGCGCCTCTTCCGTGAAGGCCAGCTCATACTCCGCCCTCATGCGAATCGGCTTCGGATTGCTCGCCAAATGCAAGACGACCGGGGTGCCGCCGTGATGCGCCGTCAAAATGTCCGAGAGTTTTTGGGAAACGGCGTCCGTCTCGTGCCCTGCGTCCACATAGAGATGCACTTCGCGGACGACGATTTCTCCCACTTGCGAGAGTGGAATCACCTCATCGGCCAGAATGCGCGTCTCCCGCTCATCGGCCTGCACGCGGCCGCGCACGTAGAGAACGGCGTCCGGCTTGGCGACCGCATCGCGGCAACGTTCCCACACTTGCGGAAAAATGACAATTTCAATCCCCTCGGTGTAATCTTCGATGAAAAGGCGCCCCATCGCCTGTCCTTTTTTCGTCACCATTTTTTTGAGCGGCCCGGCGCTCCCGCCGACAGACACGAATTTCCCGTCATATTTCAGGCTGTTTTGCTGAATTTCCGCAATCGGCGTGCAGCGCTCCATTTGTTTTCGGTAATCGTCCAAAGGATTGCCGCTGATATAGAAACCCAAAATTTCCTTTTCCCAGTGCAACTTTTCCGCCATCGGCACATCGGGAAGCGACGGGTACTGCAGCGTCTCCGCCTCAATCGCTTCGCCGAAAAGGGAAACCTGTCCCGATTCGCGATCCTGCCGCCGCGAGCCGGCCAAAGAGAGCGCTTTCGGCAGCACAGCCAAAAGTTCCTGCCGATTGTACCCGAGACCGTCCAACGCACCGCAGCGAATGAGACTTTCCACCGCGCGGCTATTCAGTGTCCGCGAGTCCACCCGCTCCAAAAAATCCGTGAGCGAAAGGAACGGCCCTTCTTTTTCGCGTGCGGAAATAATCGCCTCGACTGCCGTATCGCCCACATTTTGCACGCCGGAGAGCCCGAAGACAATCGCGCCGTCCCGCGCCGTGAATTCCGCCAGACTCCGATTGATATGCGGCGCCAAAATAGGCACCCCGTGCCGCCTGCTGTCATCCAGATACCCCCCGACCTTCGTCCGATCCCCGCTGTAACCGCTCATCATCGCCGCCATAAATTCCGCACGATAATGCGCCTTGAGATACGCCGTCTGCCACGCGATCCAGCCGTAGCACACCGAATGGGATTTATTGAAACCGTACCCCGCGAAATGCACCATCAAATCAAAGACATAATCCGCCGTTTCCTTCGCCACGCCGTTTTTTGTCGCGCCGCCGACGAAAAGATCCCGCTGCTTTTGCAGAATTTCCGCCTCCTTATGCCCCATCGCGCGCCGCAAAAGATCCGCCTGCCCCAGACTGAATCCGCCCATGACCGATGCGATCCGCATGACCTGTTCTTGGTAGAGAATGACCCCGTACGTTTCCTTCAATATCGGCGCAAGCATCGGGTGCGGATATTCGACCGGAATGCGCCCGTGCTTGCGATTGATGAAATCCTCCGCCATGCCGCTGCCGAGTGGCCCCGGACGATACAGCGCCACCATCGGAATCAAATCTTCGAAACACTCCGGCGCCAGCTGTATCAAAAGACTCGTGAAACCGGACGATTCCGACTGGAAAACGCCGACCGTGTCCCCCGCGCACAGCATCGCGCACGTCGCCTCGTCCCGATTCGGCAGCGCCTCCATGTCAAGAAATATCCCGTGATTTTCATGAATCATGTCCACCGCGTCGTGGATGACCGTCAAATTGCGCAGCCCCAAAAGATCCATTTTGAGAAGCCCCAGCTCCTCATCCAAATCCTTTTCGTATTGCGTCTGGAAGAAACCGTCCTGCGTCAACTGAATCGGCACATAATCATCCACCGGCGACGAACAAATCACCACCCCTGCCGCGTGCGTCCCCGATTGCCGCGAAAGCCCTTCCAGCTTCAAGCTGTGATCGATAAGTTTCCGTACCCTTTCGTCATTCTCGTAGAGCGCCTTAAATTCCCGCGACGTTTCCAAAGTTTTTTGAAGCGTCACCCCCGGGCCCGCCGGCACCGTCTTCGCGATAGCATCCACCTCACGGATAGGGAACCCCATGACGCGCCCGACATCCCGAATGACCGCCCGCGCCGCCAGCGTGCCGAACGTGATGATCTGCGCCACATGATCCTCGCCATACTTTTGCGCCAAATATTGAATCACCCGCGCCCGTCCGCGATAACACAAATCCGTATCAATATCCGGCATCGACACACGCTCCGGATTCAGGAACCGTTCAAAGAGCAAATCAAAACGCAGCGGATCGAGCTCCGTGATGTGCAGCAAATACGACACGATGCTCCCCGCCGCACTGCCGCGCCCCGGCCCTATCGGAATCCCATGCGATTTCGCGTAATGAATGAAATCCATGACGATGAGGAAATAATCCGAAAATCCCATGCTGTCAATCACGGACAACTCATATGAAAGCCGCGACCGCACCTCATCCGTCACATTCTCATACCGCTCCGGCAGCGCCGCTTCGCACAATTTCCGAAGATACGTCTGCGCCGTCTCCCCCTCCGGCACCGCAAAAGACGGGAGCTTGTGCTCGCCGAATCGAAACGTCACGCGGCAGCGATCCGCGATTTTTCTCGTATTTTCAATCGCGCCCGGAAACTCCCCCAAAAGCGCGCGCATCTCCTCGCCGCTCTTGCAATAAAATTCATCATTTGCGAAACGGAAATGATCCGGGTCATCCAAATTTTTCCCCGTGGAAATACAAAGCTTGATCTCCTGCGACGGCGCATCCTCCCGCCGGACATAATGGAAATCCTGCGTCGCCACAAGCCCGATCCCATACTCCGCCGCCAACCGCGCCAGCTCCGGCCGCACCGCCGCTTCCTCCGCCAGCCCGTGATTTTGCAGCTCGATGAAATAATTCTCCTGCCCGAACGTATCCCGATAAAATTCGATCACGCGCCGCGCTTCATCCCTATTTCCCGATAAAATCGCCTGCGGAAGCTCCCCCGCCACGCACGCCGACATCGCGATGATCCCCTCATGATACCGCGCCAGCACATCGTGATCCACGCGCGGTTTCCGATAAAATCCCTCCGTCCATCCCTTCGAGCAGATTTTTACCAGATTCCGATACCCCGCGTCCGTCTCCGCCAAGAGCACCAGATGCCCCGGCTGCTCACGCTCCCCGCTCTTGTCGAAACGGCTCCCGCGCGTGACATAGACCTCGCACCCGATGATCGGCCGGATCCCCTGTTTCACACATTCCTTATACAGATACACCGCCCCGTACATCACGCCGTGATCCGTAATCGCCAGCGCATCCTGCCCCAAAGATTTCACATAGGAAACCAAATCGGGAATCCGACTGATGCCGTCGAAAAGACTGTACTCCGTATGCACGTGCAAATGCACAAACGAATCCGTCATCGCTGCCTCCGAATAAAATAAAAATTTTTCTTTATTGTAACACAGGAGGAAACAGAGATGTGAGACATCAAATGATTGCTTTGATTTTTACCCGGCGCCAAGATTGCTGCCAGCTTTCATTCTTAAACGGTCTCGCCTGCACGACTGATTGCCAACATTTCAAACGCCGCAAACACAAAACGAGAAACAGCCCGCCCCTCCATTCGCCATTCCGCCCTCTTCTCTTTCCCGTATTGACAAAGCGCCCTTCTGTCCCTATGCTTATAGAAACGATTTCCCCTCGTGCTTTCCGATTGGAGGCCTGTTTTGAAATCTCTTTACATCGAATTTCTTCGCGTGCTCTGCATTTGGCTCGTCATGTTTACTCATTCGGCCACGTCCGGATTTTCGCTGTACCTCACGCAGCAGGATTCCGCATGGTTTCCGCTGTATCTCCTCGTGCCGTTTTGGGTGAAGACCGCCGTACCGATTTTCTTTATGATTTCCGGCGCCCTGCTCCTCGGAAAAGACGAACCGATTTCCGTCGTCTTCCGGAAACGCGTGTGGCGATTCGCGCAGATTCTGTTTTTGTTTTCGCTGCTGAATTATTTCTATCTCTATGCATGGCCGGAGCGATCCGTCAGCCCCGCGCGTTTCTTTTCGATTCTCTACACGTCTACGATGGCAACGGCGTATTATTTCTTGTACCTTTACATCGGTTTTCTGCTCATGCTGCCGCTGTGGCGCGCGATGGTGCGAAACCTGACGAATACGCACTATCTCTATCTCATCGGGCTGAACCTTTTCTTCGTCGGCCTCGTGCCGATTGTCTCCTTTCTGATTTTCCGCGGACAAGCGGAAATGAATTACTTTCTGAATCCGCTTTTGGCCGTGAGCGAGCCGACTTTTTATTTCATCATCGGCTACTGGATCGAGCACGTGCTGCCGGACGCTTGGCTCACGAAACGGAATCTTGGCCGCCTTTTCGTCGCGGCGCTCCTCGGAACTGCCGTCGCGGCCGTGATGACTTGCTACCGTGGCACGGTAGCCGGCGGCCTCACGGAAGCCGTCTCCACGCGTTTTTACGATTCCTTCCTCGTCCTCCCGTCCTGCTTCGTCTATTGTGCGGCCAAATATTTCTTCCGCACGCACACGATTTCTGATTTCGGGAAACGGGCGCTCATTTTCTTGGGATCGCTCTCTTTCGGCGTCATGCTCTTTGAAGAAATCACCAGAAGTCTCACGCGCCCCCTCCTCACCCGCCTCCTGCTCCCCCATTGTCCGAACGTCCCCTTCACCGACGCCGTCCTCTGGATTTCCGCCGCTTTCGTTTTGGGACTTCTCTTCACGTATTTCCTCAAAAAAATTCCGTATTTCAAGAATTTAATCTGAATTTTTCCACACGAAAAAGGCTACGAACAAAGTGCGTTACCCCTTTGCTCGTAGCCTTTTTATAAAATCACGCGAATCTCTTTGTGGCAGGCTTGGCTTTGCCTGCTGTACCTATTTCTCACATAGTGCCGTCTATCTCCCGCCCCTACGGGGCACCGGCAACCGTCCACCGGAAGGTCGCCTTCAAAAGAGGGCTTGACTTGTGGCGGCTTGTGATAAAAACGTTTCTTTCACATAGTGCCGTCTATCTCCCGCCCCTACGGGGCACTGGCAACCGTCCACCGGAAGGTCGCCTTCAAAAGAGGGCTGACATGTGGCGGCCTTCGGCCGCATTTTATAAAATCGTCGCCGAAGGCGACACCTGAACTGCTAATTGCTAATTGCTAATTGCTAATTGCTAATTGCTAACTGATTACCACTTATTCTATTTCCAATTCCTTCGTCACATTCCGCACATTGGTCTTATCCCCCAATATCGTCACCATATCGCTTTCCAAAAGCGGCATATCCGGCGGCGGGTTGATGAAATTTTGCTCGCCGCGGAGGAGGGCCACGACGTTGATATTGTAGCGACGGCGCGCATCGATTTGGATCAGATTTTTTCCAATCCAGCCTTTCGGGAGCCGGATGGTCAATATCGTGACGTTGTTATTCATCTCGACGTAATCGACGATGCCGGGCGAGGTCAGATTGTGCGCGACGCGGATGCCCATTTCTTTTTCGGAATAAATAATTTTGTCCGCGCCGATTTTTTGGAGCATTTTCCCGTGGAGCTCGTTGATGGCTTTCACGACGAGAGTCTTGATGCCCATGTCTTTGAGTTGGAGCGTCGCGAGAAGGCTGCCCTCGATGTTTCCGATTCCGATCACGGCGACGTCCGCGTTTCCCGCGCCGATGGCTTGGAGATTTTTTTCTTCGGTCGCGTCCGCGCAGACGACGTAGCCCAGCCGGTCCGAGAGGTCTTGCACGACGTCTTCGTCGATATCCATCGCCATGACGTCATAGCCGAGCTGATCGAGCGTGAGGGCGACGCTCTGCCCGAAACGACCGAGGCCGGCCACGAAAAATTGCAATTTCTGTTCCATGTTTCCTGTTTCCTTAGCCAATCGTCACATTTTCCGTGGGATAGGAAATGCGATCCTGATGACGATCCGCGAAGGTCAAAACCAGCGTCATGACACCGATTCTGCCGACGAACATCGCCAAAATGAGAATGATTTTACAAATATCGTTCCACCGACCGCTCATGCCCGCCGTGAAACCGACGGTGCTGAAGGCGGAGACGCTTTCAAAGAGGACGGCTTCGAGGCCGCCGCCCGCCGTGTCAAAGACCATGAGGAGATACGCGGTCAGGAAGGTGAGCGCCGCCGAGAGGGTAAAGACGTGGAACGCTTTGGAAATATAGGTGTCGCCGATACGTTTATGAAAAATGACGACGTCGCGTTTGCCGCGAATCCACGCGCCGAGCGAAAGGAGAATGATCATCATGGTCGTCGTGCGAATGCCGCCGCCGGTGGAAACGGGCGCCGCGCCGATAAACATCAGGAGCATAATGAGAAGCCGCGCGCCGTTATTGATATCCATGACGTCGAAAGTGGCAAAGCCGCCCATGCGCGAAGAAACGGCCATAAAAAAGGAATTGATCCATTCGTCGTAGCCGGGCATATTGCCGAGCGCGTGCGGATTGTCGGATTCCAAAAGCAGAATGGCCGCCGTGCCGAAGGTGGTGAAAACGGCTTCCGCCAAGAGGACGAGTTTCGTATTCAGTGAAAGGTGCCGCCAATTTCGTTTCTTCCGAATATCGTCCAAGACAATGAAACCGATGCCGCCCAAGAGCATGGTGGAGACGACGACGAGGCAGACGAAGGGATCGCGCGCATACGCCGCAAAGCCCGCCGTGCCGAAGAGATCAAGGCCGCAGTTGCAAAAAGCGGAGACGGCGTGCCAATAGCCGTAGTACATTCCGACGGGTCCGAATTCGCGCGTAAAATAGAGTCCCAAGAGCGTGCCGGAGACGAATTCGACGAAAAGAGTCATTTGCACGATGCGACGAACGAGAGAAACCATGCCGGACGGCGTTTCCAAATTAAACGAATCGCGCAAAAGGAGCCGTTCCTGCAGCCGGACGTGGCGCCCTGCGTAAATAACCATGGTCGCCATGATGGTCATGATGCCGAGCCCGCCGACTTGCATCAAAAGCAGAATGACGAGCTGGCCGAAAATCGTCAAGTCGTCGCGAAGATTCCAGAGCGCCATGCCTGTGACACTCACGGTGGAAACGGACGTGAAAAGCGCATCGATGAATGTGATCTCACGCGTGCCGGTGTGGCAGACGGGCAGCATCAAGACAAGTGCGCCGAGCAGCATAAATGCCGCAAAACCGAGCAAAATCAGCGCCGCCCGATGCATACGCCCCAAGAGCGCCATCATCCCATTCATCCATGCGTCCCCTTATCGAATATGACTGTTTTTCTCCGGCCGCCCGCCGCGATGTGACAGATACCGGGCTCCGTTTCCCGATTTTCCGTGAAACGAACGGGCGCGCCGCTTTCTTTCTCCAATACGAGCTGCGTGCTTTTGCGATGTCCCGCCAGCTTTGAGCGGTCGCAAGGCGCGCAGATAATTTGGATGTCCGCCTCACCTTGAAATTCTCTGACAGCTTTTCGGAGCGCGTGAGAGGCGATGAATTGATCGACCAGCTCGCCGAAAGCCGGATGGTAAGGGCCGGCGAGCAATGTCTCCGCGCCGTCGAGCTCTTCCGTCGCTTGGAGTCCCATGCGAATGACGGGAATACCGCGGCGGGCAAACGCGCGTTTCAAAAAAGCGCAACGGTGAACCGCCTCCTCCAACGAAAGCGGCCGATAAATTCCGTTTTGAAAATCCGCGCCCAGCTTCGTGTCGGCCAAGACCAACACGGGATAGAGGCGAATAAAATCCGGCGAAAGAGCCATGCCGCGCCGCGCCGTCCGGCGAAGCGAGGCGAATGTTTCCCCCGGAAGCCCCTGCATGAATTGGAGCCCGATGCGGAAACCGAACGAACGCAAAAGCAAGACCGCCCGCCGCACATCGCCCTCCGTGTGACCGCGCTCCGCTGCCGACAGCACCGCATCATCCAGACTTTGCACGCCCAGCTCCACCGTTTCCACGCCGCAGTGCCGCAACAGCGAAAGTCGCTCCTCATCAATACAATCGGGGCGCGTCGAGAGCCGAATCCCTTGGATGTCGCCCCGCCGCAAAGCTTCCGTCGCCGGCCGCAAAAGCGCCTTCATGACGGAGATTGACAACGCCGTAAAAGATCCGCCGTAAAACGCCGCCTCCCACGTGCGCGGCTCCGCGGTCGATGTCACATAGCGCCGAATTTTCTCCTCGACCTCATGCGGTGTGACCGGCGTTTCCTCCCCGCAGATTCGCACCTGGTTGCAGAAAACGCAACGATGCGGACAACCCACGTGCGGGATAAACAGCGGAATGATCGAGTGTTTCAAGACTCGCTGTCATCCTCCGCGTCGTCCGCTTCCTCAAATTCGCGCCGTTCATTGATTGCCAGCACCGTCAAAATGTCGTGGCGCGTGATCATGCCGACCAAATGATTGTCCCCGTCCACGACCGGCACCGTCTTCAAGTGCTCATCAATCATGAGAGACGTGATCGTGCTCATCGGCGTTTCCGGCGTCACACACCGCGTCTTCGTCGTCATCAAATCGGCCGCCTTCGTCGCCAAAATTTTCTTAAACGATTTCTCATAGCGCCCGTAGCCGCAATAATACAACGTCCCGCCCAGCACATCCAAATGACGCGGAATATGCGGCCGCACCTTCTTGTAGAGCAAATCCCCTTCCGACACGATCCCGACCAAATGATTCTCCTCGTCCGTGACGGGAATCGCGCTCACATTATGGGAAACGAAAAGTCGAATCAGCTCATGCACCGTGATATCCGGCGGCACGCTGAACACGTATTTCTCCATAAAATCCTGCGCCAAATACTCCACATCCGACGTCACTGTCTCATCCATGATACTCCCATCCTTTCTTCCAAACACAAATCATGAAATTTCTTACCTATATTGTAACATCATTTCGGGAAATATTCACGGGAAAACAGGAGGCGCGTTCTCAATTTTTTGCCGGCAAAAATCCAGTCACACTGACGTCCGGCCGGCTGATGTTACGATCTCCCTGTGCCTCCCCAACCCTTTTAATCCCATGCAAAAACCGCTCCCCGAAAAAAGGAGCGGTTTTTTTGTTTCCTGAAATCCATCAATCTTTATACGACTTGATTGCGTCTCCGAGACGGCGGACACCTTCTTCGATGGTCGCTTCGTCATTGTACGAGAAGTTCAGACGGAAATAATTTTTCTTGCGCGACGCCGGGAAGAAACTGTCGCCCGGCACATAGGCCACGTCGCGCTCGATGCAAGCGGCGAAGAGCTTTCTCGCGTCGATGTGCTCCGGCAGTTCCACCCAGAGGAAGAGGCCGCCGTGCGGATAGGTGCATTTCGTTTCCGCGGGGAAATATTTCTTGATGGCCGCGACCATGGCGTCGCGACGCTTGGCATAGAGGGCGCAATTTTCTTGGATATGCCCTTCAAAATCGTAATTTTCCATGTAGAGTGCGCATTCCCGCTGCGTGACGGCCGGCGTGTGCAAATCCGTCGCGCCTTTCACGAGGTCGAGCTTCGCCATGATTTCCGGATTCGCGACGAGCCACGCCAAGCGCATCCCCGGACAGAGCGTCTTCGAGAACGTCCCGGAGTAAATGACGAGATGCTTGGGATCCATGGAAATGAGCGGCGCGATTTCTTCGCCTTCAAAGCGCAAATCGCCGTAGGGATTGTCTTCGAAAACCGGAATTTCGTACTTCGTCGCCAGCTCCATCAGCTTTTGGCGGCGTTCGAGACTCCAGCAGATGCCCGTCGGATTCTGGTAATTCGGAATGGCGTAAATAAATTTCACATTCGGCGTCGTTTCCAGAATTTTTTCGAGTTCTTCGGGGATCATGCCACATTCATCCGTCGGCACTTCCACGAATTTCGGACGATTGAGTTCAAACGCATTGATCGCGCCCAGATACGACGGACTTTCAATCAGGACAACGTCGTCTTTGTCCAAGAAGACGCGGCCTGTGATGTCGAGCCCCTGCTGCGAGCCGGTCGTAATGATCACGTCGGCGGCGGAAATTTCATCCATCCCCATCGGGCCGTACATCCGATTCATGCGGGCCGCGATGTCCTCGCGCAGTTTCTGGTACCCCATGGACGGGCCGTACTGCATCGCGAGCGCCCCATCTTCTTTGCGCACGCGGATCGCACATTCCGTGAGTTCTTCCAGCGGAAACGTCTGCGGCGCGGGCAGCCCGCCGGCAAACGAAATGACTTCCGGCTTGGCCGTCAACGCGAGCAACGGTCCCAAATCCGAACCTTTCAGCATTTGTAATGTCGCCGAAAAACGAATGGCCATTTTCTATCTCCTTTTTATAAAAAATGAATGAAACGACGCCTCACTCGGCCTGTTTCCCTTCAAAACCCGCTTCTTCGACAGCGGTCAAAATCGCGGACACAGCCGCCTCGTCACACTCAACGTCCGCCCGTTTCCCGGCCAAATCCACCGAGACGTCCGAAACGCCGGAAACGGCGCTGATGGCAGTCTTCACGGCCGCCGCGCAATTTTCGCAAACCATGCCGTCAATCTGAAATACTTTCTTCATCCCTATCCTCCTTTTTTTGTTGCGCTATCAGTATACCACCAAAAGGGCGGAGGGGAAAGATGAGGGGCGCGCATTTTCCGTTTTTCGCTTTCGCGGCATTGGCGGCGATAACTTTTCCAAAATAGAGATGCGGGGCACGAGTTTTTCCGTTTTTCGCTTTCGCGGCATTGGTGGCGATAACTTTTCCAAGATAGAGATGAGGGGCGCGAGTTTTTTCGTTTTTCGCTTTCGTGGCATTGGGGGCGATAACTTTGGCAAGACAGAGATGAGGGGCGCACATTTTCCGTTTTTCACTTTCGTGGCATTGGTGGCGATAACTTTTCCAAGATAGGGATGAGGGGCGCGAGTTTTTACGTTTTTCGCTTTCGCGGCATTGGTGGCGATAACTTTTCCAAGCTAGGGATGGGGGCGCAATATCACTTAATGCCACAAAAAACAAGAACCCCACAGCCCGGCCCCCTCATCTCTATCAGCAGCAAGTTTTTTCCTCAAATGCCACAAAATACAAGAACCCCACAAGCCCGGCTCCTCATTTCTATCTGCAGCAAGTTTTTTCCTCAAATGCCGCGAAAAATAAAAACCTGAAAACTGCAACTGCAAATTGAACACTTTCCCAACATGATTGTCAACGAAACTC
>CAVEFO010000030.1:0-24025 GCA_963615055.1 Lachnospiraceae bacterium | reverse complement strand
CTGTGAGGTTGTCAAAGGAACGAATCTCTTTCGCATGATCGACCATGCCGACGGTTATTTTGTCCACATACTGCGCAAGATCGATAGAAACCTTTTTGCCACTTGCGGTGAATGTGCGCGACTGAATCCCCTCGGCCCTGATCCCATTGGTTTCCTCTTCTTCCGCATAGGTACCGATATTGGTTACCTTGCCCGATGCATCGGCACCGACGAGTGTAAAGCTTCCGCCTCCGGTCTCGTCATCGGAGAAATCAATGATATCCGTCTTTATGCTGCTTCCGGTATAGTTGACTTTGACATTGCGCACATCGACGGTGACGGGGTCACCGGCAAGTGTATCAAGTGTATATTGATTGCCCGGCTTGAAAGCATCTTTCGACAAATCCAGGCTGGTGGCCGTGATGGCGGAGACCTTTTTCGTGCCGATGGTATAGGTAAGGTCATAGCTGCCTTCCCCTCTCTCTCCCGACACATGGCTTTGGAGCGTATCTTCATGGGAACCCTTTGCGATAAGGCCATTTTCGACCGTATCAGAAAACTGAGCCGTTCTCTTCACATCATCAAAGACGGTAAGATTTCCGGAAACGCCCGCATTGGTACCTTCGACATGCGCCAGCGTCATGATGTCATTGGTTTTCACGCTTTCATCGGTGGTGCCATCAAAAAGTTTTCCGGAAATGGTGACAGTGAGTTTCTTCTTGTCGTAATCCTGCTTGCTATCCGTCTGGCTGTAGAGAATCTGATCTTTTTCCCATTTGTTCTTATCGGTGGTTTCTTCGCTTCCGATTTTGGACAGATCAACGGTGACGCCACTCAAATAGGCATCAGATATCGTCCCGGTGACTTTTTGGTTTTCATTATCTTTTTCGATTTCCAGATCGACTTTCCCCTCCAGCGTTACGGCGTGATCCTCTACGCTATACGGCTTACTGCTTCCGGGCGATCCGATGACGGTTACTTTTGTATCCCATTCATCCTTTTTTATATGCGTTCCGGCATCAAAGAATGTCATCGTCTCCCCTATGCCGACCTGATTCGGATTGGCAATGAGCTTATAGGGATCGCTGGCGTCGAATTTAATAATATTTTCACCGGTCAAATTGGAGAAATCATAATCTTCTGCCAGCTGAATTGCTGTTTTCCCGTTTTCCCAGGTGATGCCGTCATCAGCGATGGACATCTTCGTCACATAGCCCTTGCCGCGGGTGTAGTCCAGCGTATTGTCTGTCGCAACGATCTGATCCCCACGATTAACGGTCAGCGTAATGCCATTGCCGGTGAGATCGTCCGCCGCGTCATGGGTGCGGTCTTTCTTATCGTAATAGATCGTCCCATTTTCCGTTCTCGCTTCCCACTGATCGGAAGTAGAAATCACGAAGATCTTTTTCGCGCTCAAAAGACGCATGGTTTCGTTTTTCTTTGTATCCTCGTCAGCAAAGGAAATAACAGAGAAATCGACGATTCCCACGTCCCGATCGGAAATGGATACGGCTGTGTCTTTCGTATTCCACGCGATACCTTTACCAAAGGTCAGCAAGGCAAGGTCATTAGCTTGAAGATTGATATTTCCGTCAGAAGTGTTATAAGTTGCATTTACGAGGGCGCTGATACCGCGCTCCTGCGTGACGGAAATCGTCGCTTTCGGCTCTGTTGTCGGCATTCCCCTCCAATTCCAGTTCTTATAATCGTTCCCTGCAGTGACCCCCACAACTTTGAGGGTTTGTCCGGCAACATCGGCAATCTTCTCAGACGCAGAATAGGTAGCATGGCCTACATCGATGGTACCCGACGCAGTGAGATTATCAAAGCTGCGGACCGCTTGCGAGAGATTGACTTCGCCGATGGTCACTTCATTGGTATCTTTGTCCACGGAATCCAGATAGACGCTTTTCCCCTCGTCTCTGGTAGAGAAAATCCGATTTTGGTTGCCGGCTGCTTTTACGCCATTGACCGCATCCGCATCGCTTTCAGAGTAGGCCATAGAGCTCTTCATCTTTCCGTCCGCGGTAACGGTACCGCCGGATAACACAAATTTCCGCTTGCTGGTCGTATCGCCGGTGAAATCGATGATCTTCTTCGGTGTCGTCGTATTTTCCGCAGTCGCAATGACGAAATTATTGACATTGAGATCGAAATTTACGTTGCGGTCGCCGAGTGTATATTGGTCTCCCGCTTCGAAGGCGCCTTTATCCAAATCCAGACTCGCAGCGCTAAAGCCGGTGACCGTTTTCTTGCCGACTTCATAGGTGAGATCATAACTGCCTTTTGCCGGATCTGCCGCGTCATTCGCCGATTTCACGCTAATTTCGATCGTATCTTCATGCGTACCTGTCGCGACAATGCCATTGGTCGCAGTATCTTTAAAATTAACCTCTTTCGTGAAAGTGGTATCCGTTATTTCCGTGGCACCGGAAACATTTGTCGTGATATTTCCGGAAACGCCCGCATTCTTCCCTTCGATATGCACCAGTGTCATCTTGTCTCCGGTCTTTACGCTCTCATCGGTCTCGCCGCCAAAAAGACTTTCGGATACGGTGACGGACGTCGGCGTTCCGGTGGCTCCGTAATCCTGCGTGCTGGCTGTCTGACTGTAGAGCGTCTTACCGTTTTCCCATTTGTTATTTTTCTCCGTTTCCGCATTTCCGATATGGGAAAGGTCTATGTCCACATTGCTTAAATACTCATCAGAGATCTTTCCGATGACTTTTTTCTCGCCATTCTCCTCCTTTTTTTCAATACCCAGCCGGACGCCTCCGATGACAGTCACCGCGCGATCCGTTTCCTTATAGGTCTCTACCGCATCGCTGGATTCGACAGTTACCAAACTGGTCCATTCGTCATCTGTCATATACTTTCCGGCATTGAAAAATGTCATCGTATCCCCGACACCCACTTCGTCGGGATTGGCAATGAGTTCAAAGGGATTTTTGCCGTTGAAAGAGATTTTTTTATCGCCCATAGTCGAGAAATCATACCGTTCTGCGAGCGCAAGCCCCGTGCCGCCATTTGTCCAGGTAATCTTTCCGACAGAAAAATCTGTGACAAAGCCCTTATTGGCTGTGTAATCTACAGAAAAATTGTACTTGTCATCGGATGTTTTCGTGGTCGTCGCCGCAATCTCATCTGCCCGCTTCACCGAGAGAGTCATACCATTTCCGGTTACGCTTTCAGCTTCCTCCGACAAGGCAGACCGATAGGTGGTGGTATCTCCGCCGGTTCCCATTTCCGTCCAATCGGAATTCGTCTTCAGGTCGATATTTTCCGAAAGATTTTTCGCCTCCAAAAGACGCATGGTCCCATCGGCCGGCTTGTTATTGAAAACCAAATTCGAAAGGTCCACGCTCCCCAGTTTTCCGCCGTCAAGCGTCACATTGTCTTTCGAAATCCCCCAGTCGATGGTGCCGTAAGAAATGGACTTGAGGCCGTTCGTTTTGAACTGAAGCTTTCCGCTCGTGACATCCAAAGTCCCTGCCAGCGTCCCGGTGATGCCATTTTCATTGTAGACGGTGTATCCCTTCTCTCCGATCGCAGACAACGTCCATTTTTGGAAATCCTGTGTATCGCCGCTTCCCGGTTGGGCCAGCGTCAGAGTCTTATTGTAGTAATTGGCCGCGTCTTTCAGCGATGAAATGCCGGTTAGAGAAAAATTAGACGCATCAATGGTGCCAATTTCCTTTAAGCCGTTTCCAAGTGTGAGTCCCGTTCTCGTCATGTCAAAGGCGCCCAATTGGATTTCGGAAAATTCGTCACCGGTGGAGGAATACACAATTTTTTTACCCCCATCGGTCACATTAAATGTAATATCCCTCGTTACGAAGGCCCTTACACCGTTCGACGATTCTCTCATAAACTTATCGCTGACCATCGTCGCGGATGCCTTGCCCTCTGTGTCCGATTTCCCTTGAACAAAAAGCTGCCCGTCTCCGCTCACATTGGTCAAATCCAGCAGCGTATGGGTCCCGCTCTTGATATAGAGCGAATTGAGGAATTTGGTATCATTAAGGTTTAGCGTAATTTTTTTGGTAAGCGCATACCCATCATCCTTGCCCGCCACAAAGCCGCCATTCACATTCGCCAGATCGATGCCGGAAGCGGACGCGCCCACGTCGGTAATATATTTCTCCTTAATGGTATAGGTCAATGTATACTCATACCTGGAGTTTAGAAAGCTGGTATTCGTATGATATGTCGTGCTCAGGGTATCATCGTGCTTACCGGTCACCGCTACACCACCGGTGGACGCATCGGAGAACGGCACATCGTTCAAGTATATGAAACCGATTCCCTCGATGGTCTCGTTGCCATATTTCGTTTTGATGGAACCGGTATTCGAACCGATAAGATGCAACAACGTCATCGCGGTCCCCCCTTTGCCCCCTGCCAAATTGTTGGAGAGCGTGATGGTCATGGGATCCGATGGTTCTATTTGATTACTGCTGTAAAGCGTCCCCTCCGGCGTCCAAGTGTCCCCATCCTTTCCGCCGATCTTGGACAGATCCACATCCAGGTTCTTCAACGTATACTCTTTCGCTTCCAGTGTCAATGCATTTTTCCCATCCGGTATCCTGACTCTGGTCACCATATTCAGCATGCCGGAAGCGGAAATCGACTTGGTGAGATTCCCTTCATAGTTATAAAAAACCGTTTTATGCAGGCTCGGTTTCATTTTATTGTAAAACGTAGTGTAATCGTAATATCCGCCATCATTGAGAAGCGCCATAGATTCGTCGAGCTTGATATCTCCCTGATTATTAAATTTCAAAGAATCCAGATTGACGGAAAGTCCATTCGTGCCGAATTCGAATTTGCTCCCCAAAGTATAGAGCGTACCCCCATTTTTCCATGTGATGCCACTGTTTTCAAAGTCCAAATGCGAGTCCGAAATATCGACGATATAGTAGAAATCGCAACTCCAATATCCGCCATGGAATATAAAATCTCCGGTAGGTCTGAGCCATACCTGATGTTTTTGCGTATTGCGTAATTTCACTCCATTTTGCGGTGTTTCCTCATGTGTGATTACGCGGTTTGCACGCATTCCATCACCTACAGGAGTCAAATCACCCCAAGCGTCACCATCATTCACCTTGAAAGATATAGCGTTTCCTTCGAAATGATACACTCTAGTGAATGCTTTCCTGCCCGGGGAAACATTGTCGGCAAAAAAATCATTATCCAAATGAACCTGGAAAGTACTCCTCTTTTGCGTATCAGCATCGAGGTCTATCCTGTACCGATAGATGTCCTTATAACTTGCTTCGTTCGAAAAATCAAACTGACCACTGTAATTAAACAAAAAATAGGGTGGATTCCAAGAAACATCCATGGCAACGGCACAGGACTCCGACGGACTCGCCACAGCCCCCAAAATCGTCATCACCACCGCCGCTCTCAGCATCCCCTTTTTCATATTTTTTCTTTTCATGCTATTTCTCCTTCTCACAACTTTTTATTTCCGGCTCGTTTGCAAGAAACAAATTTCAACAACGTACCCACTGACCACACGACCACATACCAAGCCATTATATTAACACATTTTTCATCCTTTGAAAACAAAAAACACACCCCATTCCCAACCGAACTCCCACCACTTTTCTTTCCCTAATGCACGACGTAGAAAGTTAGCAGTGAGCAGTGAGCGCGGCGGCGGCCTTCGGCCGCATGATTAAAATGTCGCGAAGCGACACCGCTTAAACTAGCAGCTAAAAACTAACCACTAACAACTATCTTGCGCGTGCCGCAAAAAACAGAGAACATCACAAGCTCCGCCCCTCATCTCCTCACAGCAACAAAAAAGCAACAAGACATAAACGTCTCGCTGCTTTTCTTGTTTTGTAAAATTTTACACCAATTCGATGATTGCGCGCGGCGCCGCATCGCCCTTGCGGGGTTCGAGTTTCATGATGCGCGTGTAGCCGCCGTTTCTCTCCGCATATTTCGGAGCGATTTCGTCGAAAAGTTTCTTCGTGACCGTCTCATCCATCACGAAGGAGAGCGCCTGCCGACGAGCGTGAAGATCGCCACGCTTGGCAAGGGTAATCATCTTCGCCGCAGAACGCGTGAGTTCTTTAGCTTTGGTTTCCGTAGTTTCGATACGGCCGTATCTGAAGAGTTCGGTCGTCAGGCTGCGGAGCAATGCTCTGCGCGGGCCGGAGACTCTTCTCAGTTTGCTGTGAGCCATGAGGTTCCTCCTATCGGATCAGTCATCGGGATCTTTCAGATGAAGACCCAGATCTTTATAAAGTCTCAGTTTGTTCTTGATTTCCTCGACGGATTTCTTTCCGAGGTTCCGTGTGTGAGCAAGCTCATCTTCCGTCTTTTCCAAAAGCTGGCTGAGCGCATGAATCTCCGCCCGTTTCAGGCAGTTGTACGCTCTGACGGAAAGTTCGAGCTCATCAATCGGTACGGCATCAAAGTCGATGTCATTGACCGCTGCGGCACTGTCTTCTTCGCTTTCGGTGCTTGGCTGCGCCGTCACAAAGGGTGTCTTGGAAAGCGCACGGAAAGTCTCGAAACATTCGATGAGAATATTCGCCGCTTTGGCCACGGCATCTTCGGCCGTGACGGAACCGTCCGTTTCCACTTCGAGCGTCAATTTATCGTAATTCAGTTCATTGCCGACGCGCGTATCGGTGACTTCGTAATTGCATTTCACGACCGGCGAAAAAATGGAATCGATCGGAATTTCTCCTATCGTGTCATCCTCTTTCTTGTTTTTCGTGAAAGGCACATACCCATGTCCGCGGTCGATGGTGATTTCCATTCCCAGATGCGCTTTTTTGCTCAAGTGGCAGAGGACGAGATCCCCATTCAAGACGTCGATTTCCGCCGGGACTTTGAGGTCCCCCGCCGTGAAGGCGCCTTCTTTCGTGGCGTCCACGCGGACTGTTATCGGAAACTGCGCTTCGCTATAGGCCATGAAACGGATTTTTTTGAGCTGCAGAATGATGTCCGTCACGTCTTCCTTGATACCGGGGATGGTGGAAAATTCGTGAAGGACGCCGTCAATCTTGATAGACGTAATAGCTACGCCGTCAAGGGAGGAAAGCAAAACACGCCGAAGGCTGTTTCCCAATGTGATGCCATAGCCTCTTTCGAGGGGCTCGCATTCAAATTTCGCATAGCGATCGGATTCGCCCGTCGCGACTGCTTTAATGGTAAAGCTTCTGTTTTCGATCATCCGTATTTCCTCCTTTCGCGCTGATTTGCGCCATAATCATGCAAAAGTTTCTTACACTCTTCTGCGTTTCGGAGGACGGCAACCGTTGTGCGGAATCGGCGTGACATCTTTGATGCTGCTGACTTCGATGCCGGCTGCCTGGATGGCACGGATGGCGGCTTCACGGCCGGCACCCGGACCTTTGACGAAAACGTCAGCCGAGCGCATACCCATGTCGATGGCCGCTTTGGCTGCCTGTTCAGCTGCCATCTGCGCGGCAAAGGGTGTGCTCTTGCGGGACCCTTTGAATCCCAGACCGCCTGCGGAGGCCCAAGAAATGGCATTCCCCTTCGTGTCGGTAATCGTTACAATCGTGTTGTTGAATGTGGAACGAATATGCGCGGCGCCTGTTTCTACATGTTTCTTTTCTTTTCTTTTGGTTTTGGTTTTTACGTTAGCCATGATATCCCTCCTTCAGTCTTATTTCTTCTTACCGGCAATGGTCTTCTTCGGACCTTTGCGTGTACGGGCATTCGTCTTTGTGCGCTGTCCGCGGACCGGAAGTCCGGCGCGATGACGCTTGCCGCGATAGGACCCGATTTCCACGAGTCTCTTGATATTGAGGGATTCCTCACGGCGCAGGTCGCCTTCCACTTTGTATTCGGAAAGGGCTTGGCGAATCTTCGCCACATCATCCTCCGTCAAGTCTCTGACGCGGATGTCGGGATTGATTCCGGTGTCTGCCAGAATTTTCTTGGAAAGAGTAAGGCCGATTCCATAAATATAAGTCAAGCCGATCTCAACGCGCTTATCACGGGGTAAGTCTACACCAGCTATACGTGCCATTTACTCTGTACCTCCTTTTCGTAATTAACCTTGTCTTTGTTTGTGTTTGGGATTTTCGCAAATGACCATGACGCGGCCCTTGCGTTTAATGATTTTGCATTTGTCACACATCTTTTTGACTGACGGTCTGACTTTCATCTTGGGTCCTCCTTGTTACTTGAATCGATAGGTAATTCTGCCGTGATCGAGATCGTAGGCGGTGAGTTCCATCGTGACGCGATCACCGGGCAGGATACGAATGAAGTTCATCCGCATTTTCCCGGAAATATGAGCCAGGACTATGTGTCCGTTTTCCAGTTTGACGCGAAACATGGCGTTCGGCAGTTTTTCAACGACCTTTCCTTCCACTTCGATGACGTCGTCTTTGCTCATGAGAGCCTCCTTCCACTTTCTTTGGATTCTCGCATAGGTTTTAATTCCGCAGCGTCAACACGCGCGGGCCGTCTTTTGTGATGACGACGGTATGCTCGATATGAGCGGCCGGTTTCCCGTCTGCCGTCGCCGCGGCCCATCCGTCTTTTCGAATCCGGACATCCGCGCTTCCCATGGAAATCATGGGCTCGATGCAGATGACCATTCCTTCTTCCAAGAGCGGTCCGTGTCCCGGATCCCCGTAATTGGGAATTTCCGGTTCTTCGTGCATGTCGGTCCCGATGCCGTGCCCCACATAGTCATAAATAATCCCGTAACCGTAAGGGCGGACGACGCTTTCGACCGCATGGCCGATATCACCGACATGATGACCGGGAACGGCCGCCGCGATACCGGCTTCCAGTGCCCTTTGCGTCACTTCGATGAGCTGCATCGTCTTTTTATTCACGTGACCGACGGGGACGGTGATACAGGAATCTCCCATATATCCGTCCACTTCCACCACGAGATCGAGCGCCACAATCTGCCCGCTTCGAAGAATCGTCTTACCTGACGGAATGCCATGTACGACGATTTCATCTACCGACGTGCAAATGGATCCCGGAAATCCTTCATAGCCTTTACAGCTGGGGATGCCCCCATGCGCGCGGATAAATTCCTCAGCCATTTGATCCAGAGAAAGAGTCGAGATGCCGGGCCGCACCTTCTTTTCCAGAAAGGAAAGGGTATCGGCTGTCAGCCTGGCGGCATTTTCAATCTTTTCGATTTCTTCCGGTGACCGTATCGTGATCATTTCTTGGCTTTCTCCAGAGCGGAGACGATTTGATCATGGACCTCATCCATCGATTTGTCCCCATCGATATTGGACAGAACGCCGGACGCCTCATAATAATCAATCAGCGGCTTCGTGGAGGCTTCGTACACGGAAAGGCGCTGATTCACCGTTTCCTCTTTATCGTCGTCACGCTGGTAGAGCTCGCCGCCGCAGACGTCACAGACGCCTTCTTTCTTCGGCGGGCGAAATTCCTTGTGAAACGACGCGCCGCAGGACCGGCAGACGAAACGCCCGCAAATCCGCTTGACGAGATCCTCTTTGTTCGCCGTGATATTGAGGACGGCCGTGAGCGAAATGCCCATGTCGTGCAGAATGGCATCGAGAGCCGCAGCTTGTGCCGCCGTGCGCGGGAAACCATCCAAAATCCAGCCTTTTTGGCAATCCGCCTCCGCCAGACGTTCCTTGACGATACCGACGGTGACACTGTCGGGGACGAGCGCCCCCTTATCCATATAGCTTTTCGCTTCTTTTCCGAGCGGCGTCCCCGCTTTGACAGCAGCGCGGAACATATCGCCGGTGGAAATCTGCGGAATGCCGTATTTGCCGATCAACCGCTCCGCCTGCGTGCCTTTTCCGGCGCCGGGCGGTCCCATCAATAAGATATACATCTTCCTGTCTCCTTATTTCAGAAAACCTTGGTAATGGCGATTGACCATGAGAGACTGCGCCTGCCGCATCGTATCGAGCGCGACGCCCACGATGATGAGAAGAGCCGTACCGCCGAAGTACACGCCCTGAATGCCTGTGATATGCCCGATGAAATTCGGCAAAATCGCAATGGCTGCCAGGAAGATGGCCCCCGTCAGCGTGATTCTCGTCAAGACGCGATCCACGTATTCCATGGTCGGTTTCCCCGGACGGATACCGGGAATAAACCCGCCGTATTTCTTCATATTATCCGCCAAATCCTGGACATTGACCGTGATGGCGGTATAGAAGTAGGTAAAGACAATGATGAGAAACGCGTAGCAAATGGTATTTGCCCACGATCCCCAACTGAAGAAGTCGGCAATCGCTTTGATCCATCCCACATCGATGAATTGTGCAAGTGTCACAGGCATCATAAGAATGGAAGAAGCGAAAATAATGGGAATGACGCCGGCCTGATTGACTTTGAGCGGCAGGAAGCTGTTGTGGCCCCCGTACATCTTGCGGCCGACGACGCGCTTAGCATACTGAATCGGAATGCGCCGCTGCCCTTCATTGACCTCGATGACCACCGCAATCATGACGATAGCGATGACGAGGAAGAGCAAGAGTTGGAACGGACTGATCGTCCCAACGGACAAATATTCGAAGATTGTCGTCACCGCATCGGGGAAACGCGCCACGATGCCGGCGAAAATAATCAGGGAAATCCCGTTTCCGATTCCTTTTTCCGTAATCTGCTCCCCGATCCACATCAGGAGGCACGTGCCGGCCGTCAACACGATGCAGATAAAGATAACATAAATCCAGCTGTTATCCACGAGCGCGTTATTGATTTTGAGGCCGTACGCCATGCCGAGCGCTTGCACAAATCCGAGGCCGACGGCGCCGTAGCGGGTGACCTTCTGGATTTTCTTGTAGCCCTCCTGACCGTCTTTTCTCCATTCTTCAAATTTCGGAATAACGGCGGCCAGAAGCTGCATAATGATGGAAGCATTGATGTAAGGCGTGATGCTCATGGCAAATATGGAGAATTTGCTGAGCGCCCCGCCGGCGAACAGATCGAGGAAACCGAAAAGATTTCCTGCGGAAAACAGACTTTCTATCACAGAGGCGTCGACGCCCGGCACCGGGATATGCACCCCCAGCCGGAAGACGACGAACATGACAAAGGTGAAAATGATGCGATCCTTCAATTCCTTATTTGTCAAAAGGTTTTCGAGGACGTTACCCATTTTACTTCACCTCTGCTTTTCCACCCGCTGCTTCGATTTTCTCTTGTGCGGTCTTGGTGAAACCCTGTGCGACGACCGTCAATTTCTTCGTGAGTTCTCCGTTGCCCAGAATGCGGACACCGTCGAGAACATTTTTCAAAATACCGGCTTCGATCAGATTTTCCGGCGCGACCGTCATGCCGTCATCAAAGACATTGAGCTTCGAGACATTGACTTCCGCATAGCGTTTCGCCAATACATTCTTGAAGCCGCGCTTCGGGAGACGACGGTACAGAGGCATCTGGCCGCCTTCAAATCCCGGACGGACACCGCCGCCGCTTCTGGACTTCTGCCCTTTCATACCGCGGGTAGAGGTCTTGCCCATACCGCTTCCCAAGCCTCTTCCGACTCTGCGACGAGCGCGGGTCGAGCCTTCGGCCGGTTTCAGTTCATGCAGTTTCATCTGTAGCACCTCCTTTGTATCAGTTTTCTTTGACTTCTACAAGATGGCGCACTTTATGAAGCATGCCACGAATCTGCGGAGTCAGTTCTTTTTCGACTGTAGAATTTGTCTTTTTCAGGCCGAGAGCCTTGACAGTCGCAATCTGCTCGGGACGGGAGCCGATCACGCTCTTTTTCAATGTAACGCTGACTTTGCTCATGATCGTCCTCCTTACGCGTTGTAAATCTCATCCAAGGTCTTGCCGCGAAGTGCCGCGACATCCTTGGCATTTTGCAGTTTGGAGAGACCGTCCAACGTCGCTTTGACCATGTTGATCGGATTGGAAGAGCCGAGCGACTTGGTCAGAATGTTGCGAATCCCGACGAGTTCCAAAACCGCACGGGTCGGCCCGCCTGCGATGATACCGCAGCCTTCGGCAGCCGGCTTCATGAAGACGCGGCCCGCGCCGTAAATGCCCAGCATTTCATGCGGGATGGTGCCGTTTTTCGTGGCGACCGTGATCATATGTTTCTTGGCATCTTCGACGCCTTTGCGAATCGCTTCCGGAACTTCGGCCGCTTTGCCGAGCCCTGCGCCGACTTTCCCTTTTCCGTCACCGACGACGACGACGGCAGCAAAGGAAAAGCGACGGCCGCCCTTGACGACCTTGGCCACGCGGTTGATGAAAACCACGTTTTCCTGCAAATCGGATTCCGGTTTTTCAAATCTTGGCATGTGCTTTCTCCTTTGCCTCAGAACTTCAGGCCGCCTTCACGGGCGCCTTCTGCCAGAGCTTTCACTCTGCCGTGGTAAATATAGCCGCCACGGTCGAATACTACGGTCTCGATTCCCTTGGCAAGAGCACGGGAGGCGACAAGCTTGCCGACCTCGGTCGCTGCCTCGGCGTTGCCGCCGTTTGAGAATTTACCCGCGAGTTCCTTATCGAGCGTGCTGGCGGAAACGAGCGTCGTGCCGGCCACGTCGTCGATCACCTGCGCATAGATATGCGCAAGGGAACGGGACACACAGAGGCGCGGGCATTCAGCCGTACCGGAAATTTTCTTGCGGAGACGAAGGTGGCGACGTACCACGGCCTCTCTTGTAGTCATTTTAGCCATGTTTTACCTCCCTCTTACTTCGCACCGGTCTTACCGGCTTTACGACGGACATATTCGCCCGCATAGCGGATTCCCTTGCCTTTGTACGGCTCCGGTTCACGCCAATGACGGATTTCCGCCGCCACCATTCCGACTTTTTCTTTATCGGCGCCCGAGACGAGAATGCGGACATTCGACGGGCAAGTAATGGTGATGCCTTCCGGCGGGGTGACGATGACGGGATGAGAGAAACCGAGCGCGAGTTTCAAATTCGTGCCCTGCATCTGCGCATTGTAACCGACACCTTGGATTTCCAGCTCTTTCGTGAAGCCTTCGCTGACGCCGACGACCATATTATTGATGAGCGTGCGGCAGAGGCCGTGAAGAGAGCGTTCTTTCTTGTTGTCATTCGGGCGGCTGACATGGATCGTGCCGTCCTCCATTTCAATTCCGATTTCCGGGTTGAGCGTACGGGAAAGTGTCCCCTTCGGCCCTTTGACCGTCACGGTATGACCGTCGATCTTGACTTCCACACCTGCCGGTACCGCAATCGGTTTCTTTCCGATTCTTGACATTTCCTTCCTCCTGCTTACCAGATATAGGCGAGAACTTCGCCGCCAAGTCCCTCTTTACGAGCTTTCTTGTCGGTCATGACGCCCTTGGATGTGGAAACGATGGCGATCCCAAGGCCGCCAAGGACGCGCGGGAGCTCTTCTTTGCCGGCATAGACGCGAAGTCCCGGCTTGGAAATTCTCTTGAGTCCTTTGATGACCTTTTCACGGTTCGCACCGTATTTGAGTGTCGCACGGAGACGCGTGTGTCCGTCGACTTCGATTTCTTCTACGTTCCGGATAAAGCCTTCATCCTTCAGAATCGCAAGCATCGCAGCTTTCATTTTGGAAGCAGGCATATCGACTTTATCGTGATACGCATCGTTCGCGTTGCGAATACGAGTGAGCATATCCGCAATCGGATCGGTTGTTACCATGTGTTATTCCTCCTTCCGTTCTTACCAGCTGGCTTTTCTTACGCCGGGGATTTCTCCGCGGTAAGCCAAATCACGAAACTGGTTGCGGCAGATTCCGAATTTACGCATATAGCCGTGCGGACGGCCGGTCAGCTTGCAACGGTTGTGCAGGCGGGTCGGAGACGCGTTTTTCGGAAGTCTGGAAAGCCCTTCGTAGTCACCCGCTTCTTTCAAAGCGCGGCGCTTTTCCGCATATTTCTGTACGGTGAGCTCTCTCTTTTTCTCACGTTCCAGCATGGATTTCTTTGCCATATTGTCCTCCGCTTATTTCTTGAACGGCATGCCGAAACGGCTGAGAAGCTCACGCGCTTCTTCGTCGGTCTTCGCCGTGGTCACCACGATAATATCCATCCCGCGAAGCTTGTCGATCTGATCGTAATCGACTTCGGGGAAAATCAGCTGTTCCTTGACGCCGAAAGCGTAATTACCGCGTCCGTCGAAGCTCTTGTCGCTGATGCCGCGGAAATCGCGCACGCGGGGAAGAGCGATATTGATGACGCGATCGAGAAATTCATACATCTTTTCGCCGCGCAGCGTCACTTTGCAGCCAAGCGGCATCCCTTCGCGGATTTTCCAAGCCGCCAGGGACCGCCGTGCTTTACAAACAATCGGCTTCTGGCCGGTGATGGCCGCCAAATCCGCCGAAGCGGCATCGATGGCTTTCGCGTTGGTCGTCGCTTCACCCACGCCGATATTGACGACAATCTTTTCCAGCTGCGGAATCTGCATCGGATTTTTATAACCGAATTTTTCCTGCAGGGCCGGGCGGATTTCCGCCTGATATAAGTCTTTCAATCTGGACATAATTTCCTCCTTCCCTGCTTACTTTGCCTTGTCGATGATCGCTCCGCTCTTGACGGCGGCGCGTACATACGATCCGTCAGGCTGTGCGACCTTCTTGATCCGGGTCGGTTTCTTCGTTTCCGGATCGAGAATCATGACATTGGATACATGAATCGGGGCTTCTCTTTCGATAATGCCGCCCTTGGGATTGGCCTGAGTCGGTCTCGTGTGGCGCTTGATCATATTGACGCCTTCGACGACGACGCGATTTTTGGCCGGCTGCGCGGATTTGATCACGCCCTGTTTCCCTTTATCTTTGCCGGCGATGACGACGACGGTATCTCCGGTCTTCACATGCAAATGGCTCATCTGCTACCTCCCTTAGAGCACTTCCGGAGCAAGAGAAATGATTTTCATGAAATCTTTCTCGCGAAGCTCTCTTGCGACCGGTCCGAAAATACGCGTGCCCATCGGGCTCTTGTCCTGCTTAATCAGGACGACCGCATTTTCGTCGAAACGAATGTGGGAGCCGTCCGGACGGGAAACTCCGCTCACGGTACGGACGATGACGCCCTTTACGACCTGGCTTTTCTTGACAACGCCACCCGGCGATGCATCTTTGACGGTGCATACGACGATGTCGCCGATGTTGCCGCTTTTACGCCAGGAGCCGCCCAGGACTTTGATGACCAGTACGCTTTTGGCGCCGGTGTTGTCTGCAACGTTGAGTCTGCTTTCCTGCTGAATCATCGTGCCTTTCCTCCTATGATTTTCTTTTTAATCAATTCTGACGGGCGACGATTTTTTCGACTCTCCAATGCTTGTCCTTGGACAGCGGGCGAGTTTCGACGATGCGGACGGTGTCTCCGACACGGCATTCGTTGTTTTCGTCATGCGCTTTGAATTTCTTGGTGGTATTGATGGATTTATTGTAAAGCTTGTGGGGAACCTTGCGTTCGATGGCGACGACGACGGTCTTGTCCATCTTGTCGCTCACGACGATTCCCTGGCGCACTTTGCGCAGATTTCTTTCTTCTGCCACGGTGGGATCCTCCTATCGACTCTTGCCTTATTTGGCAGCTTTCAATTCTTCTTCACGCTGCACGGTTTTGATCCGCGCAATGGTTTTCTTGACTTCACGGATTCGCGAAGGATTTTCAAGCTGACCGGTAGCGAGCTGAAAACGGAGGTTAAACAGTTCTTCCTTCAAGCCGGCGACTTTTTCGTCCATTTCGGCAGCAGAGAGATTGCGGATTTCATTGACCTTCATTTTATTCACCTGCCACTTCTTCCTGACCCTTGACTACGAATTTGGTTTTGATGGGCAGCTTGTTGCCGGCAAGACGCATAGCTTCTTTCGCCGTTTCCATCGGCACGCCCGCTATTTCAAAGAGGACGCGTCCCGGTTTTGCAACGGCTACCCAGTATTCGACCGAGCCCTTCCCGGAGCCCTGGCGGGTGCCGAGCGGCTTGGCCGTGACAGGCTTGTCGGGGAAAATTTTAATCCAGACTTGGCCGCCGCGCTTGATGTAACGCGTCATGGCGATACGAGCCGCTTCAATCTGGCGATTCGTAATCCAGGACGGTTCGAGGGCGACCATGCCGTATTCGCCGAAGGCGACTTTATTGCCGCGATGTGCGCGACCTTTCATGCGACCGCGGAACTGTTTGCGGTACTTGGTACGTTTCGGAATTAACATTACGCGTCGCTCCTTTCCGTATTTCTGGCTCTGCGTTCGCCGCGGCCTTCACGACCTTCGCGACGATCTCCGCCGCGCCCGCCGCGACGTCCGCCGCGCTGTCCGTCTTTGCGATCTCCGCGGCTCTTGCCGTCGCGGGTATTTTCCGTCTCCGGTACCATTTCGCCCGGAGCGATTTCGCCTTTGTAAATCCAGACTTTGACGCCGATCGCACCGTAGGTGGTGTGCGCGGCCGTCACGCCGTAATCGATATTCGCCCGAAGCGTCTGCAGCGGAATGGATCCTTCACGCTGCGATTCGCTGCGCGCAATTTCCGCACCGCCGAGACGCCCGGAAACCATAACTTTGATCCCCTTGGCACCGGCCCGCATCGTGCGTCCGATGGCCTGCTTAATGGCCCGGCGGAAACCGATACGCTTTTCGAGCTGTGCCGCGATGTCTTCAGCAACCAAAATGGCGCTCATATCACGGGAACGGATTTCCATGATATCGATATCGATTTCTTTATCGGTCAAAGAAGCAAGCGCTTTCTTGATATCTTCGATGCCCGTGCCGCCGCGGCCGATGACCATCCCCGGCTTGGCCGTATGAATGGCCAGCTTAATGCGTCCGCCCATACGCTTGATGCCGATTTTGGAAATGCCTGCGATAAAGAGATGTTTCTTCAGGAATGCGCGAATTTTCGCATCCTCCACGAGAAGATTGGCATACTCCTTTTCCGCATACCATTTGGAATCCCAGTCGTCAATGATGCCGACGCGAAGTCCATGTGGATTAACTTTCTGACCCATCGTTTTCCTCCTCGTTAATCTCTTTCCGCAACTTTAACCGTCAGTGTGCTGGTGCGTTTCATAATGGCGAAAGCTTGGCCGCGGGAGCGCGGATGGATTCGTTTCATGATCGGGCCTGCATCTACATAGGTCGTGGAAACATAGAGTTTGTCGATATTCATATCGTTGTTGTTTTCTGCATTTGCCATAGCGCTTTTCAGTGTCTTTTCGACAACGGAGGAAGCCGCTTTGGGGGTCTGACGGAGAATCGCCAGCGCCTCGCCGCAATCTTTGCCGCGGATGATATCGACGACGATGCGGACTTTACGGGGCGAAATGCGGATATTTCTGCTGATTGCCTGTACTTCCATTTTTTCCTCCCCGTTTATTTCTTATCGTTCTTGGAATGTCCCTTGTAGGTGCGGGTCGGGGCGAATTCGCCCAACTTATGGCCGACCATATCTTCGGTGACATAGACCGGTACGTGTTTTCTACCGTCGTGAACTGCGATCGTGTGACCGACGAAGTCCGGCAGGATGGTGGAAGCACGGGACCAGGTTTTGATGACTTTCTTTTCATTGGCGGCGTTCATGGCGTCGATTTTCTTCACGAGGGAGAAAGCGACGAACGGGCCTTTTTTGACTGATCTGGACACTTTGTTTCCTCCTTATCTTACTTGCGTCTCTTGACGATAAGCTTCGTGGAAGCTTTCTTATTGTCACGCGTCTTCACGCCGTACGCCGGCTTGCCCCACGGGGTGACCGGGCGCTTTCTGCCGACGGGGGATTTCCCTTCGCCGCCGCCGTGCGGATGGTCGTTCGGGTTCATGACGACGCCGCGGTTGGCCGGGCGAACGCCGAGCCAGCGGTTACGTCCCGCTTTGCCGAGCGTGATGTTTTCATGATCTTCGTTTCCGACGATACCGACCGTCGCGCGGCAACGGATGTGTACGCGGCGAAGTTCACCGGACGGAAGACGAAGCAGTGCATAGTCGCCTTCTTTTGCCATGAGCTGCGCGGTCTCACCGGCTGCGCGGACCATCTGGCCGCCCTTGCCGATCTTCAATTCCACATTGTGTACATTCGTACCGAGCGGAATATTGAGAAGCGGGAGGCAATTCCCCGGCTTAATATCGGCTTCCGGACCGGACATGACGGCATCACCGACCTTGAGACCGCGGGGCGCCAAGATGTAACGTTTCTCGCCGTCCGCGTAATGCAGAAGCGCAATGCGGCAAGTGCGGTTCGGATCGTATTCGATCGTCGCGACCTTGGCCGGCACATTGTCCTTCGTCCGCTTGAAATCAATGATTCTGTACTGACGCTTATGACCGCCGCCCTGATGACGAACCGTCATTTTTCCCGAACCGTTGCGACCGCCGTGATTGTGGAGAGGCGCGAGAAGCGATTTCTCGGGCTTGTCCGTCGTAATTTCCTCGAAAGTGGAAACGGTCATCTGACGGCGTCCGGGGGTATACGGTTTAAAAGATTTGTAAGCCATTGCTATATGTCCTCCTCGTATTAGACCCCTTCGAAGAATTCAATCGTCTCACCCGGGCAAAGGGTGACGATTGCTTTCTTCCAATTGCTGCGACGGCCTTGGAAACGTCCCATGCGTTTCAGCTTGCCTTCATAGCGCATTGTATTGACCGCTTGCACCTTGACTTTGAAAATCTGTTCCACAGCCTGACGAATCTGAATCTTGGTGGCTGCCGGCGGTACGCGGAATGTGTATTTCCCCTCTTCCATGAGAGCGGTGGATTTTTCCGTGATAATCGGTTTCACGAGGATATCATGTGCTTCCATTATGCGAGCACCTCCTCAATCTTTTCGACTGCGCTCTTCGTGAGGAAGAGTTTTGTGTAATGGACAATATCGTAAATATTGATATTTTCGGTCGCGATCGCCTTCACACCCGGAATGTTGCGAGCCGAGAGAATCGTATTCGCCACCGCTTCATCGCCATCGATGATAAGAGCCTTGCCCGCGACTTCAAAAGCCTTGAGCATTTCGATGGCCGCTTTCGTCTTCGGCGCTTCGAAGCCCACCTTATCGAGGACCACGAGCTCACCCTGACGAAGCTTTTCGGAAAGTGCCGACTTCACAGCCAGCCGTCTTTCCTTGCGATTCATATCCTTGGCATGAGAACGGGGCGTGGGTCCGAAAACCGTGCCGCCGCCGACCCACAGCGGAGAACGAATCGATCCGACACGGGCGCGACCCGTACCTTTCTGTTTCCACGGCTTCTTGCCGCCGCCGCGCACCAGACCGCGCGTCTTGGTGGCGTGAGTGCCGAGGCGTTCATTCGCCTGCTGGCGTACCACCGCCAGATGAATCACAGCTTCATTGTATTCGACGCCGAATACGCTGTCATTCAATTCGATTTCGCCGACATTTTGGGCGGCGATATTATACAAAGCAACTTTCGACATTGGTTTTCCTCCCGATTATTTGACAGGCTTTGCGGTAGCCTGCACCATGACGAGGCTTCCCTTCGGTCCGGGAATGCCACCCTTCACGAGCATGAGATTGCGAGCCGTATCGACCCGCACGACGGAAAGATGCTGTACCGTGACTCTCACGCCGCCCATCTGACCGGGAAGCTTTTTGCCTTTGAAGACCTTGCCGCCGCCGCCGGACATACGAGCGCCCAAGGACGCCGGCTGCCGGTGATTCTTCGAACCGTGACTTTCCGGTCCGCGACGGAAATTATAACGCTTAATCGTACCGGCGAAACCTTTACCTCTGCTCGTGCCGATGACATCGACAATTTCGCCTTCCGCAAAAATATCGGCTGCCAGAGTTTGGCCTACCGTGTAGCTCTCCACATCATCCGTCCGGACTTCGCGCAGATACTTCACAGGAGCGACGCCCGCCTTTTCAAACTGCCCCTTGACCGGCTTGGTCAAGTGCTTTTCTTTGACGGCGCCGTAACCGAGCTGAATCGCATTGTAACCATCCGATTCCACGGTTTTCTTCGCGACGACCACATTCGGAATCGTCTCGATGACAGTGACCGGGATCAGATTTCCGTTTTCGGCGAAAACCTGGCTCATTCCCAGTTTCGTTCCCAAAATAGCTTTAGACATTTTCGCACCTCCTTACGCTTTGATTTCAATACTGACGCCTGCCGGAAGCTCCAGTCTCATCAGCGCTTCCCCCGTTTTCTTCGACGGATCGAGGATATCGATAAGTCTCTTGTGCGTGCGCATTTCAAACTGCTCACGGCTGTCCTTATTCACATGCGGCGAACGAAGAATCGTGTAGACATTGCGCTCCGTGGGAAGCGGGATCGGGCCGGAAACTCTGGATCCCGTCCGCTTGGCGGTCTCGACGATCTTCGCCGCGCTCTGATCGACAGCCTTGTGATCATAGCCCTTCAGACGAATTCTGATTTTTTCTTGTTTTGCCATACTGCAACCTCCTGACGTTCATTTCTCGAATGAACTGCTCCGTGGAAATTCCCTTGCTTTACGGTCCGCCAAACGTGCAACTCCTTCATCGGCGCGCCCCTTGCAAGCCACCTTCCACTTCATAGTTTGATCGGAAACAAGGCGCTTTTTCATTACCACCCACCCGGCTGTTTCTTTTAAGCAAGAAACCGCAGGCAGTGCCTGCTTCCGTTTTACGCGCCCCCTTGCGGAAAATCCGGCCGAGATTCTCGCCAAGACGCCGCGCAACGTGGAGTATTATATCAGTTCTTTCCGTCTTTTTCAAGATTTTTCGCGCCTATTTGTCCCGGAAACTCTAAATTTTTTGAAAATTTTTTATAAATAATTTGTTTTTCGGGCAAATGATTGTGAATGACTTCATTTGACGAACGCAAAATAGAAATGAGGGGCCGGCTTTATTTTTCATTTGCTTTGTGTGGCATTTGCGGTGAAAACTTTCTGCTGATAGAGATGAGAATGCACGCTTCATCTTTGCTTTGCTTTTTGCGGCAGGCGCAAGATCGTTGTTAGCTACTAGCTGTTAGCTGTTAGGAAAAAGCGGTACGCGCTTCGCGCGATATAAAATGCGGCGAAGCCGCCACCGATTAAAACTAACAGCCGGCAGCTAGCGACTAGCAACTATCTTGCGCCTGACAATAAAAGCAAAGCACGCAACTCCACCTCCATGTCCGCCAAAAGCAACACACACAAAAAACGCCGCAAGAGGAAACAAAACCTCCGCGGCGTTTTCATTTCTATCATCCGATTTTCATTTCAGCAATCCGTCAGAACCGATATCCCACCTGCAGATACCATTCATTCGCGCGGCTGTTGCTGCCTTTTTGATAGCGATAGCCGCCGCCCAGACTCCACGCCGGGCTCTCGGCTTCGATCCCCAAGCGTGCCAAGAACGAATTTTCCGCGACGTCGATCCTGTAGCTGTTGGCAGCAGTGTTATAATGCATCGTTTCATTCGTATCTTTCCCGCCGAGAATGAAACGATAGCCGAGCTCGGCGACCGGGGAGACCGTCCAGGCTCCGTTCTTCGACTCATGACGGAAAATGGCACCGACCGGCAAGCTCCAAATATTGACCGTGTTCGTCTCATGCTTCACGTTGAAACTGTCGGTGAAGTCACCCGTGTGGACGCGATAGTAGCGAAGGCCCGCATACGGGGTGACCTTCCCGGTGCCGCACGCGAAATCCTTTTCCGCGCGAATCCCGGCGAAGAACGCATTTCCGCCCACATCGCCTTTGACCGTCATCCCCAGCTGCGTCCGCTCCAGATCGTAGTCACCCTTGATGTAGCCGATATCGGCCTTGTAGGAAACGCCGCCCGCTTGGAAATGATGGTAGACGTCAAGCCCGTAGTATTTCGTATCCGCTTTGCCGGAAACGCCGTCCTTTCCCGTGTGGCTGCCGTCCGCATACATGAAAGCGAGCCCGGTGCGCGCATTTTCTCTCGTCCGGAAATCACCGCCGAGCAAAATGCCGTTGTATTTCATATCATACTTCGCCTTGCGCCCGACGGCGGAAAAACCGTCGACATTCCGATCCCGATGCACATACGTCGCCCAGATGCCGCGCTCCTTCCCGGCATGATCCGCGATAAGCCCGCTCATATCCTCCGCGAAACTGTACGTCCCATGCGTCACCCCGAGCATCCCGGCCATCGACACCTCACGCTCGAACGCATTGTGCCCCTCAGCATCCGTCATCCCTTCTCCAAACGCTTTATCGATGAAATCCTTGAGTGCGCCCGACGAAGCATCCGCCGCTGTCAAAATATTGGGGATCGCCGAGTTTTTGGCTATCTCCGAAATAGAAGAGCCGAATGCGTATTGCCACTCTCCAATTTTTGTCCCTACCACACTACGGCTCGCACCGTACACCTTGGCAAAATTTCCCAGCGATGTCGTATCTGTCCGCATGACGGCCGTGGAAATATCGTATGGTTTCCCATCCGTCTTCGCATTGGAAATATACAGCGTCCCCTTGCTGACATCCACATTGGCATCCTCTTCCGCCTCGACAACCGTTTTCATTTTGCGATTCTGATCCGCTTCCGCATGAATGGCTGCGCCTTCGGCCATAGAAAAGGTACCGCCACTCTTAACGGAAATCTTCGCATCCTCGCCAAATACATTCTCCTCCCCCTGCATCTCATAGAAGGCACCACGATAAATGCTAAGCTCACTGCTCTGCAAAGACAATTTTTTCGTAGTCAATTTTATGCTACTCGGACTCGAATCCGAATCCAACTCCAACTCCGAATCTGAATCTGAATCCAAATCATCTACATTGGGTCCCACTTCAAATGAAGTCTGACTTAATATCGCTTCCTCGACAGTCAGCGTACCATCTCCTTCGATTCTCGTAACCCCACCATCTGAAACCAATGTTCCGACCTGCATCGTCCCTTGGTTTTCAAGTGAAATCAAACTTTCATTTCTAGTTGTCAGCTTTTGCACCGTCAAGGAGGGCGATCCTGAACGGCCGAATGACGTCGATAATTGACTGCCATCTAATGTCATCTCTCCCTTTACAGTAAGAGTCGCACCCCCATCCATATAAAGATTGCTATCCTTTAGCATCAAATTTTGCGCCGTCATCGATGGAGCTTCCGAAGATGAATACATGCTCAAAGTACTACCCTCGTCCACTTCCATAGTCTCGGTTACATTCGCTGTGACTCCGTCATAAAAACTCAATTGAGACGCTCCGGACAATGTGACGTTGCCCGCCGTAAACGAGCCACCGTTAGCCGCTGCAATCCCTTTTCCCTCCAATTTCACCGTATCTGCCCGGAGTGTATGATCCCTCATCTGGATGTAACTTCCATATCCCCACAATGTTTTCACGGAAGTCGACCCGTGGTAGAGGAGTATACGCGATCCACCCCCGTCCTGTTTCGGAACCCCCTCTACCAATTCCGGCCCCGCATACAAAACATCACCGGAAATCTTAGAACCGTAAAATTCAATGCGGGCTCCCATCGCATAAGCACCGCCCGTCACCTTTACATTGTCGGCAGCCAACCACGAATCATTTTTCACGCAGAGTGTCTTTATTTCTCGCTCGTAAATCACGTCCGAACCACCATCCAACGTATAATCCTTCGCCGCCTGCAAGGATCCCACGCCCGCCATACCAAGCACCAAAGAAGCCACCGCGACCCGTGCCAACCACATTTGTTTCTTCATGTCCCGCCTCTCTTTCTGCGCCCCGTCGGCGCTAAAAAATAAATCCCCAAATCCGGCAAGCGTTCTTAAACGGCCCCCCTATAATGAATTTTGTTCTCATCGTTTGACTCTCAATATTTTCTTCGTTCCTTCTTTTTATAAAGTATCAAGAAGGAAAAGTCATGTCAAGAGGGAAAGTGCGAAAATGAGGGGCCGGCTTTATTTTTCATCGGCTTTGTGTGGCGTTCGCACTGAAAACTTTCTGCTGATAGCGATGAGGGGCCAAGCTTAATATGTGATTTGCTTTTTGCGGCCGACTCTTCCGTTTTCGACAACTTACCCCGACTTTGATTGCAATAAAAAATACCGTCCCCGGTAACAGGGAACGGTATTTCTTATAAAATTTCTTATTTCGCAATCTTAGCAACGACGCCTGCGCCGACGGTGCGACCGCCTTCACGGATAGCGAAGCGCTGGCCTTCTTCCATGGCGATCGGGGTGATGAGCTTGACGCTCATTT
>CAVEFO010000029.1:0-24089 GCA_963615055.1 Lachnospiraceae bacterium | reverse complement strand
TTTCGTTGACAATCATGTTGGGAAAGTGTTCAATTTGCAGTTGCAGTTTTCAAAAGAACTTGATTGAAAATATTTGGTAAAACGCCGTAATACGCGCCCGCAATTCCGCCCGCAATAGCTGCGAGAGTGTCACTGTCGCCACCGATGCTGATCGCATTTCGGATTGCATCTTCAAAATTTTTAGCCTCTAAAAATGCAACAATGGCTTGCGGCACCGTTTCCATGCAAGTTTCATTAAATTGGTACGTCGACCGAATCTCATCCAAAGAGAAAGAAATGTCATAAAATTTTTCGGCATACGAGCGAAGCGTTTCCTTTCTTTCTCTTTGAATCGCCAAATATCCTAGTCCCGCCGTCACTTTTGCACCTTTGATCCCCTCCGGATGATCATGCGTCACGCAGGTGACTTTCTCGGCCAGCAGCTCTGCATGAGGCAGACTCGTCGCAAAGTAGGAGACTGGACTCACTCGCATGGCCGCACCGTTCCCAAAACTGTGGTATGGCTTGGGATCTTCGCTGTACATCCATTTCAAAAATCGCCCGCCGTACCCGCAAGTCGGATACCGCTGCCCAATCTCCCGCATACAGCGGACAGCATTCTCTTCCAAATCCGATGCATCATCGCAACTTTCCCAAAGCGCACGAGCAATGGCTATCGTCATGACAGAATCATCGGTCGGTCGACATTCCTTTCCGTGATGCGGCGCGAACAGTACAAAATTTTTATACCGAATATTGTTAAATTCATACACTGACCCGGCAATATCCCCAGCAATCGCCCCCACCATACTTCGCACGCGATCCGTTGTCAGCTTCATCTTCCAAACCTCCCCGAAATTTTTATTCAAGTACATTTATTATATATTAAAACAGAAAAACAACACCAGCCATTTAAGTGCAAAATTTACGTTAATCAAACAAAAACTCAGAGCCATCAGCTCCGAGTTTTTCACTTGTTCGATAAAATTCCCTTACCGTATAAACATCGCATCCCCAAAGGAAAAGAAACGGTATTTTTCACGGACAGCGACTTCATAGGCTTTCAGCACATTTTCGCGGCCGGCGAAGGAGGACATCATCATAAGGAGGGTGGATTCGGGGAGGTGGAAATTCGTAACGATGGCGTCCGTGATTTTCCATTCGTAGCCGGGATAGATGTAGAGGCGCGTCCAGTCACTGCCGGATTTGAGCGTACCGCTTTGGCCGGCGGATTCGAGCGTTCGGACGGATGTCGTACCGACGGCAATGACGCGGCGCCCTTCTTGTTTTGCACAGTTCACGGCATTGGCGACGTCTGCGGGGACGGTATACCATTCGCGATGCATTTCGTGATCTTCAATGTTTTCTTCGGAAACGGGGCGGAAAGTTCCAATCCCGACGTGAAGCGTGACAAAATGAAGTGCGGCGCCTTTTTCACGCATTTCATCCATAAGCGCCGGCGTGAAATGGAGCCCGGCCGTGGGGGCTGCCGCCGATCCTTTGTGCTCCGCGTAAACGGTCTGGTATTGGTTCTTATCCGCCAATTTCTCGTGAATATAAGGAGGCGTCGGCATCTCGCCGATTTCATCCAAAAGCGAATCCCAATCGCCGTTGTAGGTGAAACGGACGAGCCGCCCGCCGAATTCCGTTTTCTCCAGCACTTCACACGACAGATTTTCCGAAAAGGTAATGACTTCACCCGGCAACGCTTTTCGCCCCGGATTGACGAGACATTCCCAGACATCGTTTCCTTTCGGCGTCAAAAGCAAAGCTTCCACACGGCCACCCGTCTTACGCGTCCCGAAAAGGCGTGCGGGAATGACTTTCGTGTTATTGAAAACGAAAACATCGCCGGGGCGGATTTCATCCAAAATATGACGAAACGTTTCGTGCGAATAGGCGCCCGTCTTGCGGTCGAGACACATGAGGCGACAGGAATCGCGCGGCTCGGCCGGCGTCTGCGCGATGAGTTCTTTCGGCAATTCATAATTAAAATCTTCGAGTTTCATTTTTTCAGTACACCTTTTTCACGGTCGTTCCCGTGTAATAATGCGTCAAAATTTGTTTATAACATTCCTTCCCGTTTCCGTGCTTTTCGGCCATCGCCTGCGCGCCCCATTGCGAAAGGCCGAGGCCGTGGCCCGCGCCGTAACCGGTAAAGACGACATTCTTTCCGGAAATTTTGATATCAAACAGCGTGGAGGGAAGGCCGTAGAGCGCCTGCATCCGTTCCCCCGTCGTGCGCACTTCTTTTTTGGCACCGACAACCGTGAATGTCAGGACGCGTCCCGAGACGCCGCGATCCACACCCGTGCTTTTCCCGCGAACGAGCTTGGAGAGCTTGACAGATTTCAAATTCCCGACGCCCAGATTGTTTTGAAACGTCTCTTGGGAAACGGTCTTCGTCCACGCTTTATCGAGGACGGAATAAGCCACTTCCTTCACGCCTTTCAGATACGGCACTTTTGAGCCCCACACATTTTCGCAGTTTTCCGTCGCACCGCCGCCGTTGGCATGGAAGACGGCATCGATCACTTGCCCTTGGTACAGCACGACCTCGCCCGCCGTCCGCCGCACCGCTTCATTCGTCTCCGCCGCTTCCGCCGAAACGCCGCGATACACTTGGCACGCCGTATCGTCCGTCACGTCGAACCCGCTCTGCCGGTAGCCGTCCATATGAAAAAGCGCATACGTCCGCGCCGCGACGGCTTGAGCGGCAAGAGCGTCCTTGTGCCAGGCCGGCGAGACTTCGCAGGGCACGACGCCCAAAAGATAATCTTCCAAAGGCAGCACGTTCACGACGGTAAATCCGCTCGATTTTGACGGAAACAATTTCATTTGGCCGCGGTACCGATTTCCTTTCACGGAGAACGCCGCGCCGCTCGCCGTCGGTTTCAAAATCACGGTACCGCCGGCGCGTTTCCCATTGACAGCAATTTGTTTCCCGTCCAAGGACACGGAAAGATTCGTGCCTTTTTTGAAAGTTTGCCACACTTTGCCGGAAACTTCGACTTTGACATCTGCAAGGCACGTCAGCGCCACTTTCATCTGCTGCGTCAAAAGTCCCACTTCAATCTCTTTCCCGAGACTTTGAGAGGCGGACGAATCGGCCGTTTTTTTCGTGGCCGTCTTGGCAGCAGCGGTCTTGGAAACGGATGCCGCCGACGTTGTCTTTTTTACGGCAGTCGTTTTCTCTGTCTTTTTGAGTTTGCCGGAAGAGCCGGTGTTGCGCACGACTTTGACGACGGTCGCTTTCGGCTTTGACGCCGCGTCCGCCGTCCCTGCGCCGCAGGTAACCAGCACAACGGCCGCCAAAAGCACCGCAAGCGCCCGTTTCATACATCCTCCTCAAAAAGTGTCCCGGTCGTTTGCGAAAACGGAATGCCGAGATGGTCATAAGCCGCTTTTGTGGCCATGCGGCCGCGCGGCGTCCTGGCCAAAAAGCCGATTTGCATGAGATAGGGCTCATAGACGTCTTCAATCGTGGCACGTTCTTCGGAAACGGCTGCCGCAATCGTATCGACACCGACAGGGCCGCCACCGAATTTATCGATGATGGCTGCCAAAACTTCGCGGTCAACGGCGTCCAAACCCAGCGGGTCCACGTGGAGCGCTTCCAAAGATTCGGCCGCGATTTGATCGGTCACGACGCCGCTTCCCAAGACTTGCGCAAAATCCCGCACGCGTTTCAAAAGGCGATTGGCAATACGCGGCGTCCCGCGAGAGCGTTTTGCGATTTCCCGTGCGCCGCCGTCTTCGATGGCAATTCCCAAAATCCCCGCTGCCCGCTTGACAATGAGCGCAAGTTCCTCCGGCTCGTAAAATTGCATCCGGAAAATAATCCCGAAACGGTCGCGAAGCGGCGCCGCCAAAGCCCCCGCCCGCGTCGTCGCACCCACGAGCGTGAAGGGTGGTAAATCCAGCCGATAGGAACGCGCGCCCGGCCCTTTCCCCATGACAATATCCAGCGCAAAATCTTCCATCGCAGGATACAGCACTTCTTCGACACTGCGATTCAAGCGGTGGATTTCATCGATAAAAAGGACATCATGCTCCTCCAAATTCGTCAGAAGCGCCGCCAAATCCCCCGGCCGCTCGATCGCCGGTCCGCTCGTGATACGGAAATTCACACCGAGCTCATTGGCGACGATATTGGCTAGCGTTGTCTTACCCAGTCCCGGCGGGCCGTACAGAAGCACATGATCCAGCGCCTCTTTACGCGACCGCGCCGCCTCGATATACACGGACAAATTTTTTCGTAAGTCCGCCTGTCCGACGTATTCCTCAAGCATTTTCGGACGGAGCGATTGCTGCCATACATCTTTTCCCGTTTCCTCACGCGCCACAATCCGCGTCTCCTCCGGTTTGTCCGCGCCTTTTTTATGGCGCAGACTTTTGACTTCCTCAATCATCTCCGGTTTCCTCCCCGTCCGATTTCACGAAGCACCGCGCCAATCAGCGCCCCCGCGTCCGTATACTGCGTCGAAAGCTTTGCCACAAGCCCGGAGACCTCCGCCGCCTCATATCCGAGCGAACGAAGTGCCGCCATCGCTTCGGCCGCCGCACCTTCCTCCGCGACAGGCATAATTTCTTGCGATCCCGTTTCCTCCGGCACGAGGCTGCCTAATTTATCCTTCAGCTCCAAAATCAAATGCTCCGCCGTTTTCTTTCCGATCCCCGGCAATTTCGTAAGAGTGGCGACATCTTTGAGCATGGCGGCATGTGAAAACGCGGCCGGCGTCGTCGCGGACAAAATGCCCATCGCCACTTTCGGGCCAATCTTGGAAACGGAAATCAGCAGCATGAAAAGCGCATGCGCCTCTTCCGTCGTGAACCCGTAAAGCGAGAGCGCATCTTCGCGCACGCACAAATACGTCACGAGCCGCACTTCGTCTCCCACGTGCAGCGTCTCCCTATCCTTACCGGAAATAAAAATGCGATAGCCGATTCCGCCCGTTTCCGTGAAACAAAAATCGCCAAAAATTCCCGTCACTTTCCCGCGTACATAGCCAATCATCTTATCTTCTGAACCTCGCTTCGTGCTCCATGCGATAAATCGTCGTCAGCCCCACAGCCAGTGCATCTGCCGCATCGTCCGGATCAATGCGCTCCGTGATAGAGAGCAGGCGCATCGTCATCTCGATCACCTGCCGCTTTTCCGCACGCCCGTAGCCGACGACCTGCTGCTTCACCTGGAGTGGCGTGCAATCGAAAACGGGGACATTCGCCCGGAAACCGGCCAGCAAAATGACGCCGCGCGCCTGGGCGACCACAATCGCCGTCGTGATATTGCGATTGAAATACAACGTCTCCACGCCCATCACATCCGGTTTGTACAGCGCGAGCAAATCGCAAATGCCTTGGTGGACAATCGACAGCCGCTCGATATCCGGCGTGGTCGGAAACGTCTCAATCACACCGTAATCGACGGCGGAAACATGATTTCCTGTCTTGTCCACGACGCCGAAGCCGCAGCGCCCCGTCCCCGGATCAATCCCCAATGCCCGCATTCTCCGCTCCTTTTCAAAAAATTTATTGTATTATACCACACCCTCTTTTCCCTCATTCGTTTCTTCTTCCGGAAAACGAGAAATATTTCAGAAAACATCGGGGAACCTTACCTTTTGAAAACAATTTTTCAAAACTTGCATAAACATACATTCTATTCTCAAATATCGAGCCTCATCCTTCCATCCGCAACTTTTAAAATATAGTAAAAATTATTTCTCCTTGTGCACTGATTTTATGAATAGAACCCTATGTAATCAAACATATTGATTTAATTTTCTGGTTTTCAAAATTTACTGCTTGCAATTTTATTCAAAATATGTATAATAAAGTAAAGTCACGGAATATTGCGTTTCCCATTCTCGATATTTCGTGGCCCCTATACGGCGGCAAGTGACTAGACCTCCTTTGTCGCTGAAAAAAAGCGGAAAACCGAAAGATTCTGGTGCCTTTCATACACCTTCTCCTTCTCTGACGGTTTTCCGCTTTTGCTTTTTTATTTTCTTTTCTCCCAACAGAAAAGCGCCCCGCACGTTGCGAAGGCGCTTTTATTTCCCTCTCGTTTACGGAAGTCCGTCGTTGAGAAGGTGGAGATAATGTTCCTGCAGAGCCTGCGTGACCTTGCCAATCTTTCCGTCGGCGATCTCCTGTCCGTCAATCGAAAGGACGGGGATGATGCCGGATTCGGAATTTGTCAGGAAGACTTCATCGGCCGCCATGAGATTTTCTTTCGTAATCAACTGATGCGGCTGATCCGGCTCAATGACGGTGACACCGGATGAGGGCGCGACGCGCGTGAAGACGAGCTGTCGCGTGATGCCCTTCAGCATCCGGGAGTCGGCTTTCGTCGACCAGATGACGCCGTCCTTGACGATGAAGACATTGGAGCGCGCGGCTTCCGTCACTTCTCCGTCTTTAAGGAAAATCGCATCGTAGGCACCTTTCTTCTGCGCCTTGGCGCGTGCCATGATATTCGGCAGCATATTGAGACTCAAAATGTCGCAATGCGCCCAACGTTCATCGGGGCAGGTGATACAGGAAACGCCTTGCTGCGTCTTTTCGACCGCTTCCACGTCGAGCGGCCGCGCATAGACGAGTGTATTCGGCTTCATCGCCATGCGGGGCGGAATCCCGAATTCGTGGACGCCGGCGCCGCGCGTCACGACGAGCATGAGATAGCCTTCCTCGATTTTATTTTCCTCGGCGACGATTTCATGGATTTCCGTAAATTCATCCGGCGCGATGACGGCGCGGATTTCCAGAAGGCGCATGGAGCGATACAGACGGTCGATATGATACGAAAGCGCAAACGGCCGCCCTTTGTGGACACGAATCCATTCGTAACACCCGTCGCCGAAATGAAGCGCCCGATCATCGGCATTGATCACGTGCTCAAAATCATAGTAGTACTGATGATTGTAAAAAATTGTAGCCGTTCCTTCT
Source organism: Lachnospiraceae bacterium (assembly GCA_963615055.1). GTDB lineage: Bacteria > Bacillota > Negativicutes > Veillonellales > Dialisteraceae > UBA1822. Next base: position 17,159 of record CAVEFO010000029.1, on the reverse strand, counting down.
CCCATTTCTTCGCACTCCTTTCCAAACTTTTATTATTCTTTTTTCGAATTTTTCAGCTCGGCGATGAAAGCCGGCAAAAATTCTTTCAAATCCGCCGTGACGGCATAATCGGCCATTTCCATGATCGGCGCACTCTTATCACGATTCACTGCGATCAAAATGTCCGGCTTGAGGGCGCACACGTGCTGCATGGCGCCGGAAATCCCGAGTGCGATGTAGATATGCGGGGAAACAGCCTTCCCCGTCTGCCCGATTTGGCGACTGTGTGATTCCCAACCGAGCTCGGCAATCGGACGCGTCACGCCAACCGCGGCACCCAAGAGTTCGGCCAGCTCACGGACTTTCGCCCATTCGGCCTCCGTGTGAATCCCGCGGCCGCCGGCGACGATAATTTTCGCCGTTTCCACCGGATTTTCTTCCTTCGGCGCTTTCAAAATTTCTTGCAAAACCGTTCCCAAATCCGATGCGGCAAGCACGACCGGTACTTGGACGATGTCGCCCTTTCTCGATGCATCGGGCACGGGCGCTGGAAATGTCCCCGGCCGAATCGTTCCCATTTGCGGACGATACGACGGGCTCACGATGTCTGCCATGATATTGCCGCCCATCGCCGGACGCGACCAAATAATCAGCCCCGTCTTTTCGTCGACGGAAAGCTCCGTCACATCCGCCGTGACGCCGCAAACCAAGTGCGAAGCAATGCGCGGCGCCAGATCCCGCCCGTACGCATCCGCCGCAAACAGAATCGCCGACGCTTTTTTCTCTTTCAGGAAACCGCCGAGCACTTTCTCGTACGCTTTCCCGTCGTAATGCGAAAGCTCCGGATGATCCAGCACGTACACCGTGTCCGCACCGCACGCAATCAAATCTTTCGCCGCATTTTTGACGCCGGCCCCGACCAAAACAGCCGCGACCGCGTCCCCCGTCTTGTCCGCCAGCACGCGCGCTTCACCCAAAAGCTCCGCTGCCGCCTGCGAAGGAGTGCCGGACGCCGCCTCACAAATGACATAAATTCCCGTATATTGCGAAAAGTCCATCTCAACCTCCTTACAAAAGTTTCACCAAAGCCGCCGCCAGCTGCGTCGCCGCTTCCGCCGCAGACACATCGTCGATCCGCAGATTTTCCTTCTTCGCCGGTACCACGGGACGCACGCCCTTCACCTGCGTCGGCGAACCTTTGACGCCCACACGCTCCGCGTCCACATCCAAATCCGCCGCCGTCAGATTATGAATTTCCATATCTTTTTTCTTCAGAATCCCGGAAATACTCGGATAACGCGGCGCATTCAGCTCCGGCGTCGCCGTGATGACTGCGGGAAGCGAAAGCGTCAAAACGTCCCGATCTTCGCCGTCCGCCCGCGTGACCGTGAGCTTTCCGCCTTCATACGAAATCGCTGTCGTCGCCGAGACATCCGCCATGCCCAGCATCGCCGCCACTTCGGGACCGACCTGCGCCGTATTGCTGTCAATCGACTCCACGCCGCAAAAAATCAGATCAAAATCGCCGCCCAGTTTCCGAATCGCCGCCGCGAGCGTATAACTCGTCGCCAATGTATCCGCGCCGCCGAACGCACGATCCGTCACCAGATACAAATCGTCCGCACCCATCGAGCCCGCTTCCGTCAAAGCGGTCGCGGCCTGCGGCGGTCCCATCGTCACGACCGTCACCGTGCCGCCTTCGGTATCACGAAGGGCCAGTGCCGCCTCCAATGCGTTTCTGTCGCACGGATTCAAAATGCTGTTCGCCCCGTTTCGATTCAGTCGCCCCGTATTCGGATCGACCTCCATCTTTGACGTATCCACGACCTGCTTGATGCAAACCAAAAGCTTCATAAAATCCCCCTTTTCTCTTTCGGCGATACCATTTGTGAAAACAAAATCGCTGACATTTTTCCTGTCAAATTTCCGTTTCAGTATACCATAAAACCCATCCGTCTTGCACGGTTTTTCTTCCTCTCACAAAAAATAAATCCCAAACCTTTTCCGAAATGCCGACATTCGTTCCCTCTTCCAAAACGTCGTTTGAAATGATACAATACAAACATGGAACCACTGAAAAATTTCAAATAAGGAGGCGATTTTCATGATATTGGAAACACGAGACGGAAAAGAAGTCTTTGAATTTACCACGCTGATGCGCGGCAGGATGCAGGCGTATCTCGGAAACGTGCTGCCGAAAGATGTGCAAGACGCGATGGCGGCGGCGTTTCCGGAAACAAAGGACGCGTACGAAGATCTCACGCAGGCGTATCGCGACTATTGGCAGAAATATCATCTGATGATGAGCTTCAAAGTTGAAAAAATTCTGGATCCCCTTCCGTATCTGCACGCTTTTTCGGATGAAACGGGACGCATCTTCGGCCGCATTGACGAAAAAGAAAGCCGTATCGAAATTGGTCTGGAAACGGATGAACGCGAGCATTATGATATCGTGGAAATGCTCCGCGAAGGACGCGCCCTTTTGTATCGCTTCGCGTACGTGCTGCACCGGACGTCGATCGAATATGCGAAGACGCACGTCGGCGGCGATTATCTCCTCGCTTTCTCCGCCATTTGCCAGGCACTCTCCATGATGCCGGAATCGAGCAGCGTCAATCCGATGTTTCACCCGGATCGCGTGCTGATGCAAATGCTGATTGCCAGCGCCGTCGGCAAGACAGATCCCAAGAAACGCGGCTCTTTTGAATACTGGATTGCAGACGCGCAAAATCACGGGGGCAATTCCTATATTTACGTTTCCATCGTGGAACGGTAATTCTGAAAGAAACAAAATAAAAACCACAGTCAATACTCTCAGCTCCGTCTGCCGGATTATTCCGACCCACGAAGCCGAAGCCGCAACTGTGGTTTTTTACTGTCAATTTTGAAACTGAATCGTATGGCGCGGAGATATTTTATACTTTTTGACTCAAACGGCGGATTTCCAGTGTCTGCTTGATGATCGCGGACACGCAACGTATTTCTTGCGGCGACAAATCTCGAAGCAGGTACGTAATCTGGCGAACGGCAGCTTTGTGGTCATCGTCCACCGTGACGGGAGCAGAAAAAATTTCCGCGACGGATATGTTGAGCGCATCCGCCAATTTTTGCAATGTCTTCGCCGTGGGACTTTTCATGTTCCGCTCCAGCTGCCCCACAAAAGCCGGCGTAATATCGGCAGCCCACGCCAATCGTTCCTGGCTTAGACCGGCTTCTAACCGAAGCTCTTTCAATCTTTGTCCCAAATCAACCAAAACAATCTCCCCTTTCTTTTCTTTCCGAGTATTTCCTTCCGTATTATAAAAGCAAATAGTTTCTTTGACAATCTGTACGTGTAAAAACAATTTTCATCACACAAAAACCTCTGCCGCCAATCTTCCGGGCAGAGGTTTTTGAAATGATTTCTTTATTCCAAGACGGCGGCTTCTTCCGTCAGTTTATACGCTTCAATCTGGTCGCCTTCTTTGACATCGCGATAGCTGTCAATCGCGATCCCGCATTCGTAACCTTCCGCGACTTCTTTGACATCGTCTTTGAAACGACGAAGCGAGGCGATCTTGCCTTCGTGAATGACGATGCCGTCGCGCACGAGACGGAGGAGGCTGTTTCCGTAAATTTTTCCGTCCGTGACATAGGAGCCGGCGACGATGACTTTCGGCGTGCGGATGACTTGGCGCACTTCGGCATGACCCGTGACCTCTTCGCGAATCTTGGGCGCGAGAAGCCCCGTCATGGCCGCTTTGATGTCGTCAATCGCATCGTAGATGACGCGGTAAAGACGAATGTCGACATTTTCCGTCTCCGCCAGTTTCCGCGCATTCGCATCGGGACGGACATTGAAACCGAGGATGAGCGCATTCGAAGCGCTGGCAAGCATGACGTCCGATTCGCTGATGGCGCCGACGGCACTGTGAACGACGGAAATGCTGACTTTCTCGCTCTTAATCCCCAAGAGAGACTGCTGGAGCGCTTCGACGGAGCCCTGCACGTCGGCCTTGATGATGATGTCGAGTTTCTTCATTTCGCCTTCGGCAATCTTTTCAAAAATATTGTCGAGGGTGACTTTCTGGACATGGCGCTGCTCTTCTTCCTTGGCACGAGCGGCGCGTTTCTCGGCGATTTCTCTCGCTTTTCTCTCGTCCATGACGTAGAAATGATCACCGGCTTCCGGCACGCTGTCCATGCCGAGGATTTCGACCGGCGTCGACGGCGTCGCGTCTTTCATTTTCCGTCCCTGCTCATTTGTCATGGCGCGGACGCGACCCCACGATTTTCCGGCGAGAATTCCATCGCCCGCATGGAGTGTCCCATTCTGCACGAGGACATTCATGACGGGGCCGCGGCCTTTGTCGAGCTGGGCTTCGACGACGATGCCGTACGCTTCGCGCTTCGGATTCGCCTTGAGTTCTTCCATTTCGGCGACGAGAAGGATATTGTCCAAAAGTTCGTCGAGGCCGATGCGTTTCTTCGCAGAAATCGGGACCATAATGACGTCGCCGCCCCAGTCTTCGCTCAAAAGTCCGTGCTGGCTGAGTTCTTCTTTAATGCGATCCGGGCTCGCACCGGGTTTATCGATCTTATTGATGGCGACCAAAATCGGCACTTCCGCGTTCTTGGCGTGGTGAATCGCTTCGATGGTCTGCGGCATGACACCGTCGTCTGCCGCGACGATGATGACGGCGATATCCGTCAGCTGGGCGCCACGGGTTCGCATGGCGGTAAAAGCTTCATGCCCCGGCGTATCAAGAAATGTAATTTTCTCGTTTTTGTAACGAATTTGATACGCGCCGATGCGCTGGGTGATGCCACCGGCTTCGTGCGCAGCGACATTCGTTTCCCGGAGCGCATCCAAAAGTGTCGTCTTCCCGTGGTCGACGTGCCCCATGATGGTGACGACCGGCGGACGATCTTTAAGGAAACGGGGATCGTCTTCCTCCGGCGTATATTCCGTCGGGTCGGCGCCTTTTTCCGCCTCCGTGACGGTGACGCCGAATTCATCGGCCAAAAGAAGCGCCGCGTCGGGATCGACATTCTGGTTGATTGTCGCCATGATGCCAAGCTTCATAAGCTGCATGATGACTTCGCCGACTTCGCGCCCGAAAAGTTCGGCCAGTTCCTTGACGGTGACGGACGGCGGCATGACAACTTCCGTCGGATAGGCGGCTGCTTTTTTCTCCGCGCCGTGCTTTTTCTTTTTATTTTGCTTCAAAGATTGCGCCATGAGGGAACTACCCTCTTTTTCGCGACGGCTGCGCTCGAAATCTTTCTTACCGGATTTCTTTTTCGCGCTCTTGTCGCGGCGAAGGGCGGACGGCTCCTGTTTCGGTGTCTCCGTCTCTGCCGGCCGATCCCGTCTTTGCGCGCTGCTCTGCTGCGGTTTCTGGCCTTGCGTGCGATCTCCGTCTTTCCGGAAACCTGGGCGATCTCCCCCGCTTCTCTGTCCTTGCGGCCGTCCGTCTTGGCGACGTTCGCCTCCTTGCCGACGGTCGCCTTGGCGACGATCTCCGTCCCGGCGTTCCCCATCCCGGCGCGTGACCGAATTATCACCGGACGGACGATACCCAGGTCCGTAGCGTTTGGCCGGTTTCATCCCTTCACGACTTTCTGCCTGCTGCCGATCCTGGCGCTCATTCTCCCCACCGGCACTTGTCGCGGTCTGATTTGATTTTCCATCCGCCTGATTCGGCTTCGTGTCGGAATGATGAGCCTTCCGCATCGTTTCCTCCGACTTCTTCTGCGGCGCCGTCGGCGACACTTTATCCTGTTTCTTCTCTTCGGACGCAGCGTGCTCTGCGGCTTCCGAGGAATAAGAAGAATACGACGTCCGTTTCTGCTCCTGTCCCGCACTCTTTTTATCGAAACGGACGACGCGGAACTGCGGCTTTTTCGGCTTCTTTTCAGCGGAGAATTCTTTTTCCAAAATTTCCTTGGCCACCTCATCGACGCTGTTCGCCGCTTTAGTCACCTCAATATTGTGTCCATTCAAAATTTTAATGATTTCCTCATTGGATTTATTGTATTGCTTGGCTAATTCGTAAATTCTGTATTTTGCCATACGCGTCCCTCCTGTTCGCTTTCCAATTTTCGGAGGACGGCTTTGCTGAATTTCGTATCCGTAATCAACAGCGCCGTGCGATCCGTTTTACCCAATATGTGACCGAGTGCTTCTTTTTCACCGAAAAGGCACACGGGAATGTGATTGGCCGCTGAAAGTTCTTGGTAACTCTCCGCGGTGCGCCTTGCGGCATCGGTTGCCAAAATGAGGAGCTTTCCTTTTTTTCGCCGCATCCCGTCTCGGATTTGCATATCCCCCGACAAAATGTAGCCTGCTTTCTGTCCCAGCCCCAAAAATTGGTAAATCCGCTCCTTCATGAAAGGCCGTCCTTCAACGCTTGATAAACGGCATCGGAAACGGGACGCTTCAAAGACCGCTCCAAACCGTGATTTTTATACGCGGCTTCAAAGCACGCGAGGCTGTCGCAAATGTACACGCCCCGGCCCGATTTCTTTCCCGTCTTATCGACCTCGATTTCCCCCGTGGGCAAAGCAACGATGCGAATGAGCTCTTTTTTCGTCTTCAGCTCCCCGCAACCGACGCATTTGCGCATCGGAATCTTTCTGACTTTCATGTTATTCTCCTTCGCCGGCCGTCTCGATATCAGACAAAATATCGCCGTCTTCTTCCGGCTCCAGCATCCCCTCTTCGATTGCCTGCGTCTGGCTCTTGATATCAATCTTCCAGCCCGTAAGCCGCGCCGCCAGGCGTGCATTCTGCCCGGCTTTCCCAATCGCCAACGAAAGCTGGTAATCTTCCACGACGACGTACGACGCCTTTTCCTCCTCATCGACCGCCACCGTCAGGACATTCGCCGGCGACAGGGCGTTTGCGATATACACCGCCGGATCCTCGTCCCAGCAGACAATATCAATCTTTTCCCCGCGAAGCTCATCGACTACATTCTGCACGCGCTGCCCTTTCGGCCCCACGCACGCACCGACCGGATCGACCGTGGGATCCATCGCGTAGACGGAAATTTTCGCTCGCGAACCGGCTTCCCGCGCCACTGATTTGATTTCTACCGTGCCGCTATATATTTCCGGCACCTGCAGCTCGAAAAGACGTTTCAAGAAAGCCGCATTCGTCCGCGACAAAATAATTTCCGGCCCCTTCGTCGTCTTGCGCACTTCCAAAACGCAGCAACGAATCGTCTGCCCCTTTTCAAATGTTTCCCCTTCGATCTGCTCCGGCAGCGGCAGCATTCCTTCGATGCGTCCCAAATCGACGTACACCGTGCGCGCGTCCATCCATTTTACCGTACCCGTGATAATATCGCCTTCGCGTGCGGAAAATTCCTCGTAAATGAAACCGCGCTCCGCCTCGCGCATCTTTTGAATCAAGACTTGCTTGGCTGCCAGCGCCGCCGTCCGCCCGAAATCCTTCGGCGTCACCTCGATGTGCAGAATGTCACCCGGCGCATACGCCGCATTGATTTTCTTCGCGTCCTCCGTCGAAATCTCATTCGCCGCTTCCTCCGACACATCCGAGACCGCATCCACGACCCGCTTTTCCGCATAAATGTGATAATCGCCCGTCTGCCGATCGATGCTCACCGAGATCGTTTCCCCGGAATTCTTCTCCCGCTTATACGCCGTCAAAAACACAGATTCCAACGCATCAAACACCACCGCTTCCGGGATTTTCTTCGTCTTCACCAAAATTTCCACTGCCTGCAAAAGTTGTTCGTTCACGATTTTTTCTGCCTCCTTATCAAAATGTCACATGCAAACGCATCTGTGCGATTTTATCCTTTGAAATGGAAACTGTCTCCCGACCCTCCGGCGTCAAGAGTACCGCTCCATCCTCGGAAAGACCATCCAAAGTAGCCGTAAAATTTTTCGTTTCCTTTTGTCCTTCGATAAGCGGCGCAAACAATTTCACGTCCACTGCCTCGCCCGTAAATTTCACAATATCCTTATCTTTTTTGATTACACGATCAATACCGGGCGACGACACCTCCAGCATGTAATTGCCGGGAATCAAATCCTTCTCATCCAAAATGGCTCCCGCCGTCTCGCTTGCTTCGCGGCAATCGGACAAATCCACGCCGCCGTCTTTATCGACGTACAAGCGCAAAATCCAATTCCGCTCGCGCACATACTCCACATCGACCAGCTCAAAGCCCGCCTCCGAAAGCGGCGCCTCCAAAAGCTCGGCCACCGCACGCTCTAAATCTTTTCGCGCCATACCCCTCTCCTCACAATATAAGAAAAAGTGAGCCGCAGCTCACTCTACAGAAAATAATAAACTGAAAGGATTTTAGCACAGATTCTCACACTTGGCAACCAAAAGAAGCATACTTTATCGAGAAACCGAAGTCCCTCTTTTTTGTCCGGCGCAAAATTATTATTAGAAGCTAGCTGCCAGCTTTCAGAAACCGGCTTAGCTTGGGACCGCGCATAGAGATCGAATTGTCAGATGGTCAGACATTGGATGGCAGATACTTGCTTGGCTTTTTGTCAGACACATTCTTGGTCTGACATAAAATGACTTCGATAGAAAAAACACGTCATCATACTTGTTTATTACCAATAACCGATAGCAATTCGTTTTAACCCCTATCACTCTACCCTTTTCTAGTAAATCGGAATCAAAATATTTTCTCCCCCAAAAAAACTTCGCTTCTCAAAAGAAACGAAGTTTTTTACCGTAACAAATTTTTATACAAGCGGTGTCTCTGCTTGTTGGGTTTCTGATACAGATTCCGCTGCCGCTGGCGCTTCGATGGAATGATACAAGAACAGATTTCTCACTTGATCGTGATCAATCGTTTCATGCTCGAGGAGCGCATTGGCCATCGCGTGGAGGACTTCCGTGTGTTCTGTCAGGATGCGGAGCGTGTCCTCATAGGCTTCCGTCAAGTATTTGTGCATTTCCTCATCAATGACCGTCGCGACATTTTCGCCGTAATTGCGTTCACTGCCGAGCTGTTTCCCAAGGAAAATCTGTTCTTGGTGCTCGCCGAAAATCATCGGTCCCAGGCGGTCGCTCATGCCCCATTCCATGATCATTTTGCGGAGAATAGCCGTCACTTGCTGCAAATCGCCGGACGCGCCGCTGGAAATTTCATTGAAGACAATCTGCTCGGCGCAACGGCCGCCCAAAGCGACGCGAAGTTGCGCCAAGAGATGGGATTTCGTAATAAAGGAACGTTCCTCGTGCGGGAGCATCATCGTGTAGCCGCCGGCCTGCCCGCGCGGAATGATGGTGACTTTGTGGACGGGATCGGCGTCTTTCAAAACGGTCGCCATGATGGCGTGACCCGATTCGTGGAACGCGGTGATTTTGCGTTCTTCGTCACTCACTTTGTGACTGCGGCGCTCCGGCCCGTAACAGACTTTTTCGCTGGCTTCTTCGAGATCGGCCATGGAAATTTTCTTGCGGTCGGCGCGTGCGGCCAAAAGTGCCGCTTCATTCAAAAGATTCGCCAACTCGGCGCCGGTGAAGCCCGGCACTTTTTTTGCAATCGTCTCGAGGCTGACATTGTCTTCGAGCGGTTTGTTCTTCGCATGAACTTTCAAAATGGCAATACGACCGGCCAAATCCGGGCGCCCCACCGTCACGCGGCGATCAAAACGACCCGGTCGAAGAAGCGCGGGATCCAAAATATCCGGACGATTCGTCGCAGCCAACGTAATGATTCCTTCATTCGCGCCGAAGCCGTCCATCTCAACGAGAAGCTGATTGAGTGTCTGCTCGCGTTCATCATGGCCGCCGCCCAAACCGGCACCGCGCTGCCGACCGACGGCATCGATTTCATCGATAAACACAATGCAAGGCGCATTTTTCTTCGCTTGGTTAAAAAGGTCACGCACGCGGGAGGCCCCGACGCCGACGAACATTTCCACGAAATCCGAACCGGAAATCGAGAAAAACGGCACTTTCGCTTCCCCGGCCACCGCTTTGGCCAGCAGTGTCTTACCCGTGCCGGGCGGCCCCACCAAGAGGATACCCTTGGGGATTTTCGCGCCCACGGCCGAATATTTCTCCATATCCCGCAGGAAATAGACGACTTCGGCAAGTTCTTCCTTCGCCTCATCTTCCCCGGCGACATCGGCAAATGTCACATCCACCTGTCCTTCTTCCGTCATCCGCGCACGCGATTTTCCGAAATTCATCACGCGACCGCCGCCGCCCTGCGCCTTGTCCATGATCCAGAACCACACGCCGACCAGAATCAAAATCGGCAGAATGGAAGAAAGGAGGCTCATCCACCAAGACGGTTGCTCCGGCGGCTGGGCCGTCACGGTCACTTTGTGCTGATTGAGCGCCGGAAGGACCGTCGTGTCGTTGTCGGGGATGTACGACTCAAACTTCGTGCCGTCTTTCAGGACACCTTGAACGAAACTGTTCGTCAGGACGACAGACTGCACCTTATCCTCGGTCACTTGCTGCATGAAATCGCTGTACGTAATCCGCGATTTATTTTCGGGCGTTTGCACAAAAGAATTGAAAAGAGACACCGCTATGACAATGAGCAGGACATAGAGAGCCACGTTTTTCACAAATTTATTCAACATTTCCTCCTGTATCGGATTTTGAGCGAGCATTCCCCGCCTAAAATAAGATATATAAAGTATCAAGTAGAAATTATTTTAACATAAATCGGCACGTCTGTCACGACGCCGAGAGACCGGAAACAAAAAATCCGTGCGCGGCGCAAAAAAAAAGCACGGCACAAGAGTCGCACTTCTTTTTCGGAAATATTTTTTCACGAGCGCGTGTACACTTCACTTTTCAGCGTGCAGACGTCCGGCAAGTTTCTGTATTTCTCCGCATAATCGCAGCCGTAGCCCACGATGAATTCATCCGGCACGTCAAAGCCGATGTATTTCACGTACACGTCTTTCTGCCGGCGCTCCTGCTTGTTGAGACAAATCGCCAGCTCAACGGAAGCGGCGCCGCGGCTTTTCAAAAGCGGGACCAGCGCGTGCATCGTGACGCCCGTGTCGATGATGTCCTCCGCAACCAGCACATCCTTACCGCGAATATCGCGATCCAAATCTTTTTTGATGTTGATGCTGCCGGATGTGACCGTCGAGTCTCCATAGCTGGAAATGACCATGGAATCAAGCGTGAGAGGCAAATCAATCTCACGCATCAAATCAACCATGAACGGCATAGCGCCCTTGAGGATGCCGACGAGGACAAGGTCGCGCCCCCGGTAATCTTCCGTAATCTGTCGGCCGAGCTCTTCAATGCGAGATGTCAGCTCTTCCTTCGTAACCAGTACCGATTTGATGTCCTTCATCAAGTTTTCCATGCCGTCTCCTCCTCAAAAGGAAAATATTTTTATTTTTGATAATGCCTTGTGTCGCCGCGACGCAAAAGGAAATCGTCTCTCCTCATTTCGACCAAAACGCCGGCCGCATCCGTGATTTTTCCCGTCTCTTTTTCCAAAAGAAACCGCTCGATTCGTCGCGCCTCTTCCGTCGTCGGCACACGACCGCCCGCTTTTCCCCAAAGCGCCCGAATCACGCGATAGCTAAGCACCGGCGGGACGCTCCGAAAATCTTCACGCCGCATCCGGACCTCACCGTTTCCGCATTCCGCCCGCTCGGCAAACACCGCCGCCGCCGTTTGCAAGAATTCTTCATCCCTTCGACAATTCTCCGAGAAACGGCACAGCGCCTCCTCGACTCGCAAATTGATTTCAGCCATTTTGGGCAAAATTTCCAACCGAATTTTGTTTCGCGCCGCGTCCGGCACCTCATTCGTTTCATCATGACAGGGCGTGTACGGATATGTTTCCAAAAATTGCAAAATTTCGTCTTTTGAAAATCCGAGAAATGGGCGAATCAGATCCCCTGCCGCCGGCCGCATTCCGGAAAGGCCGCAAAAGCCGCTGCCCCGGATTAACCGATACAGCACAGTTTCTGCCTGATCGCCGCGATGATGCGCCGTGGCAATAAAACGATAACCGCCCGCTTTTGCCACGCGCCGAAGAGCCTCATAGCGCAGCTCGCGTGCAACCGTTTCCACAGATCCGCCGTGCGCTTTTCGATACTCCGGCACATCGACCGTCTCCACATAGCAGGGCACGCCCAAATCTTCACAAACATTTTGCACAAAAGCCGCTTCCGCCGCCGCTTCCTTTCGGATTTGATGATTCACGACGCAAGCCCCGATGCGATAGCCTTCTGTTTCTTCGATTTCATGAAACGCCAAAAGGAGCGCCAACGAATCCGGACCGCCGGAAACCGCAACCAAAACGGAATCCCCACGCGCAACCGGAATATTTTGTTCAATATATCGGCGAAAGCGCGCCAAAAACGTTTCCTTCATTCAATTTGCGGCTTCACGACGTCCTCATCCAAAAGCCCCTCCGACAGGCCGCGGTCGCTGACAGAAATTTCCTGCAACGCAAAATATTCCATCAAAGCGTCCAAAATCGCCACGCCGGCGACGATGATATCCGCCCGATCCGCGCGAAGACCTTTCACGTGACAACGCTCTTCGTAGGACATTTGGTAGAGCCGGCGAAGCGTCTCGGAGACAGATTCGGCGCGAATGACGTAATCTTGAATTTTCGCCGGATCGTACGTTTCCATTTCCTGCAACATGGAGGCGAGCGACGTTGCCGTCCCGCCCACGCAAATCCAGCGTTTCACCGCAGATAAATCTTTCGATTCTTGGAAATGTTTCAATGCATATTTTTTCAGTTCGCCGATGCCGCGCGCCGTCGTCGTGTCAAAAAGGCTCGAACAGCGGACGCAACCGACGGGGAAACTTTTATGAAACCCAATCACGGGGCCGAATCCCATGCAAATTTCCGTCGAACCGCCGCCGATATCCGTCACGGCCGCCACGGAGCTCGACGCGCCGACCGCCCCCAAATAGCTGTAAAAAGCTTCCATCTCTCCGGAAAGAACTTTGACGGAAAGACCGAGCTCATCTGAAATTTTTTGGCAAAACGCATGACCCTCCGGCGATTCGCGTAGGATGGCCGTCCCGTAAGCGCAAATGTCCTCGACGCCGGACGCCTCCGCCGTTTCCTTGAATTTCTTGACCGCTTCAAACGTCCGCATACATGCCGCGGGAGAAATTGCCGCCTTGTCCGACATGGATTCACCGAGACGAGACGGCTCCATCCCCTTGCACAGCACCTTCCAGCCGCTGCCGGGCACCCCATCCGCGACCGTCAGACGGACAGAATTCGTCCCAATGTCGATAATCGCACGTTTCATGATAACTCCCCCAAAGAAAAAAGGGCAAAAAGCCCCTATCATTCAGCGGACACCGCGTCCGCCGCGTTTGGATTCCGTGTTCCGTTTCAAATCCAAAAGTCTTGCATCACTGTCTTTCAAAAAACGCGACAATTTATCTTCAAAAGAAGCGGGAAGGGACTTTACGGGCGCGCTCCCCCGCACCGTCGGTTTCTTCGACGCGGTTTTTTCTTCTTTTTCGACAGGCTCCGCCGCCTGCTTCATAGAAAGCGCGATTTTCCCTTTTTCATCGACCGAGAGCACTTTGACTCGCACGACGTCTTGCACCTTCAAAAAATCATTCACGTCGCGGACAAAAGAATCGGACACCTCCGAAATGTGCACCAAACCCGACCGTTTCCCCGGCAATTCCACAAAAGCGCCGAACTTCGTGATCGCCGTCACGCGTCCTTCGACAATACTGCCCACTTCCGGCACCATCCAGCCAAGCCTCCCTCTCGGTTTCATCGAGAACTCAAAATAGAATGAATGTATTATACGAAACTTTCGAAAAATTCGCAATTCACCGCCGCGCGGCTATTTGACGTACGGAACTTCGCCCTCTTTGACCATGCCGAGTTTTTCCCGCGCTTTTCGCTCGATTTCCTTGGGATCCTGCCATTTTTCCTTTTCCGCTTCCAATTTTTGCTGCTCTTCCAGAAGCTCCATGCGTTTTTGCTCCGCTTCCGATATTTCCTGTCGCATATGCCAAATTTTATACGAATTATCCGCGATATACCCCAGCGCCGCCAATGCCGCCGCCAGAAGAAATATTTTTCTCCACGTCGCCCCGCACGCTTTCGATTCCTTCGGCACGTCATTCCCTCCCGCGCATCCGATTCACCCACTTGAAGAAAGCGGGCTCGGCGGCCAATTCCGCTTCATACTTCGCATTCTGGGCCGCGACCGCAAATCCGTAGTCCAGCCACGTCTTCACATCCTGCCAACGCTCGTCATCATCATACACAGCGACAATCATCAATTTCCCGTCTCGCTCCGCCGATGCCACGAGACAATCTCCGGCCGCTTGCGTCATCCCCGTTTTTATGCCGTTTGCGCCGGGATAGCCGCTCTCCAGAAATTCATTGCGATTCTCGACGACAATCACCGTACCGTCTCCGAATGACATCAGATGTGACGACTGTTTCACAATCTCCCGAAACTCCGGATTCTTCATCGCATAGCACGCGATTTTTGCCATGTCTCGCGCCGTGGCGTAATGATTCGGATCCGTCAGTCCGCTGGGGTTGGCAAAATGTGAATCGGAAACGCCGATCACGGCCGCTTTTTCATTCATCATCTCCACGAAACGCACGTAAGAGCCGCCCACCGTCTCCGCGACGACGACGGCCGCATCGTTTCCCGACGGAAGCATCATGCCGTAAAGAACTTCAACGAGCCAAATTTTCATTCCGGGCCGCAAACCGATGACCGTCCCGTCCTGCGAGGCGGCGAGCGGCGTAATCGTCGCATCCGACCACAAGAGATGCCGTCCTTCTTCCAGCGCCAAAATCGCCGTGAGCATTTTTGTCGTGCTCGCCGGATAAATCCTCTTTATCCCGTTCTTTTCGCCGTAAATCTCACCGGTATTCCCGTCCATGACGACGCCGGCGACCGCCGTGATTTCCGGAAGCGGAAGCGGGGCCGGCGGCTGCGGCGGAAGCGGCGTAAAAAAAACAGCCGCACCGAAACCGGACACCGCCAAGAAACAAATCGTCAACAGGATTTCCCGAAATTTTTTCATTATCGCTTTTCAAACCCACCGAACCAATCGGCTTTCACCTTTTTGAAACCATCGTGAAAGCTTTTGTATTTCATCCATTGTACCTGATAGCGCGCCCGGCCGCAAGATACCATTTCACCAGCTCTCCGGCACCTGCGGAAGGCGCCCCGTAACCAGCATGGAAATTTCGATATCGGACAAGAGCTCGCCGCCGTTTCCTAAAATCTCGCCGTGCAAAGAAAGCAGACGCCCGCCGTTGTGCCGAATCGTCCCGTGCAAGCGAATACGGCCCGCAATCGGATGCGTTTTCACAAAACTCATCGACAAATTCGTCGTCACCGCCGTTTTCCCCACACTGACGATAAGCCCCAGCGACATCGCGTCGGCCATCGCCGCCAAAATCCCGCCGTAAAGAAAACCGCCTGAATTGGTGTACGCCGGCACGACATCCATGCCGAGCACAATCTCTCCTCGCCGTGCGCGCTCGACTTCGATTCGAAGAAAGTCGGAAACAGCCGGATGCCGGGTATAGCAATAGCGGATATAATCCGGCATTCGCTCGGCCGACATGACAAAAGGCTCGGCCCGCTTTTCTTTTTCCGCCCCATCCGAAATTGTTTCCATCCGGCTCCCTCCTTTTTATTTTCCGTCATTGTAGCATATTTTGCAGCTGATGAAAATCTCCGAAAAATCACTGCCAAATTTCCGCCCCAAAACAAAACGAATCTCTCCTTTCGGAAAGACCCGTTCTTTACGTTTCCTCATTTTCCTAAAACAAACACATCGATGTCCCGGCGGCCGAATTCCCAACATTCATCAAATTCTTCCATGCACAAATCGATGCGGTTTCCGATAATCGCGCCGCCCGTATCCGCCGCGACCGCCATACCGTACCCCGGCACATAGACAGAAGAACCGAGCGCGATGACATCCGGATCGACCGCGACCGTCCCATAGCCGGCTTTCGTCCCCGTCGCCGTGATGCCGAGGCCGTCACCGTCGGTGGGATGATACGCCGTCGCTTCCATGTGATACACCGTGCCAATCGTATCGGCTCGGTTTCCGATTCGTTTCGCGCCGGGCGTCCCTTCCGAGACCGATTGACGGGAAACTTCGCGGGAATGAATCACGACACCGTCCGAAACAAATTCTTCGACGACGACCAAATCTTTCCCGGCCACCCCATCGTAAATCATTTCTTCCTTCTCTGCCGAAAGCGCCGGATCGTACCATTTAAGAAATTTCATCGGCGCCGCTTCGTAATACGTCACCTTCCGTGTCGTAAAGCGAAGCGCTTCTTCCTCTTCCGGATACAAATTGTTCGGCAATTTTCCCATGCCGAAAACCGTGACGGATACGGCAGACAACGCCGCCAAACAAGCCAGCAAACAAGGAAATAAATATCTATGACATTTCCATTCTTTCAATTTAATCACCTCTCACGGGTAAAATTCTACCACAAGGGGAATTTTTGTCAAATCGCATTATGTTTACAATACAATGCAGAAATAAAATCGACGATATTTTAATATCTTTTGCTTCCTTCGCCGCCTTCTTTATTTCTATTTCAATCGAAAAATACATACATCAAAATTATCATATATCGCTTATTTTCATTGTTCTCTACTATCTTTTTCGTAAACTATGTTCTTTTGGAAGAAACAAATTGTTTTTCAAGGCCAATCCATTCTTTTAGGTGTTTTCTGTTTTTTAGCTGATATATGCGAAAATTCATTCCTTTCCGAATTGAATTGTGTTTCTTTTTTCTAGGTTAAATTCTTTTCTCCTTCTGATTTTTGTTTTGCATTTTTTCCTTTTTTATAAAAAACATCTCAAAAATTCAGACAGCTTTTTCCTTCCTCCCCACTTTCAAAACAGTTTTCTGTAAAAATCGGAAAATTTGAATGAAAAGAAAATCTATAACTGCGGAAATTTACCACTTTGTAAATAATTACATAGCATCCGAACTCCGCCAAACAAAAGAAAAATGTCCGTATCCATCGGACGAGCGAAAATTTTCCGCTGCCCATATGATTTCCGATAAAACAACACTTACGAGCCACACAAAAAAAGCAGTGACCTGTTTTCGATCACTGCTTTTTTGTGCCTATCCTAAAGGTCAATCAGAACAAAAAGTTCTTAAGGAAGCGCTGATTAAATCGTTATCTTATTTTGTGATAAGCATAATTATGCA